>JADZAP010000030.1 GCA_020852705.1 Ignavibacteria bacterium
AACATACAATCCAACACCGGGAATATCATCAGGTTTATCCTTACCTTGTGAACCGCCAATTACAGTTCCGCCTGCATTTTCAACATCTTTCATAGAAGCATAAATATCATCAACAGCAATCACAACTGAAGGATATTGATCGTCTTTAGTTTTCAAAAAAAGACCGCCATTAATCATTCCCCTGTTTTTAGGGAAACCATCTTCACCTCTTTGGGAAGTAGTTACAACTGTATAATTGCCCATTTCGGCTCCAAGTTTTTGGGCTTCCCAGCCAAATGCTGCTGAATAAAATTCACAGGATCTATCACGATCTTTGCAGGGTAATTCAAAATGTACAACGGGATTCATTTTTTTCATTTTATTTTTAGTTTAATTGGTTAATGGATGAAAGTTATTTAAATTAAAGCAAATTACATATTACACATTATATATTGCTCATTACTAATTGTTAATTGTTAAGAATTCATTGCCTTTTCAAGCTCATTAATATCAAGTTTAACCATTTTCATCATTGCCTGCATCATTTTATTTTTTTTACCTTCATCTGGGGAATTTAAAAGTTCCATAAATCTTTTTGGCACAATCTGCCAGCAAAGTCCATACTTATCTTTAAGCCATCCGCATTGAACTTCCTTACCGCCATCAGAAAGCAATTTCCAGTATCTGTCAACATCTTCCTGAGTATCACAATAAAGCATAATTGAAATTGCCTCGGTAAAGGGAAATTGTGCGCCGGCATTTAATGCCATAAATTCCTGATCTTCAATACGGAATTCTACAGTTAAAGTTGCACCTTCGGGTCCGCCCTGATTAGGTCCGTATTTTGTAATATTTGTAATCTCAAAATTCTTAAATATTTTTGAGTAATATTCCATTGCTTCATCTGCATTAAAATTGAACCACAAGCACGGTTTTACTTTTTTCATTGCTGCTCCTTTTTTATTTGATATTGCTTTATATTTAATATTTATATTTTATTTTGTTCCGGGAAACTGGCTTTCATCGCCAAACATTATTTCCCATTGGTGTTTATCAGGATCTTCAAAAACACGGTAATACATCCAGCCGTGGTCTGCGGGTTCGCTGTATTCAACACCCCCGCTAGAAACGGCAAGATCAACCATTTTATTCACTTCATCTCTGCTTGCTACACTGATACAGGTTATAATTTCCGTGGTATTAGAAGCATCAGCAATATCTTTTTTTGTAAAACTTTTAAAAAAGTTTTCAGCAAGAAGCATAGCATAAATATTTTCGCCTATTATCATGCAGGCAGCGTTATCATTAGTGAATTTTGGATTAAAAGTAAAACCAAGTTTTGAGAAAAATTCTTTTGATATTTTGAGATCTTTTACAGGGAGGTTAATAAATATTTCTTTAGCCATTTTATTTATTTGTTGGTTTATTTATCTGTTGGTTTATTTATCTGTTAAATAATTATTGAATTTTAATATTTATTTTTTGTAATTTGAGTATTTTGATTTGCTATACAAAAGTATGAAGTTGTTAAAGCATCAAGCAGTGTGTTTTTCCGGACTTTTTTCAGATTGATATGTGTCCAGCCAAGTTTTCCCCATTTATTAGGAACAGGATAAATTTTATCGGGATTAACTGATGAAAATACATTTTGATCAATGGGATTGAGTTTAATTGTAACAATACTATTTTCTTCATTTAAAGTTGCAAAAATCTTCTTATTAATTCTGAATGAAGTTTTATCAAAGTACGGTTCTTCGTATGAGTTAGGCAAAGAAAGAGCAAGTTCACGAAATGTTTCAGTTTTTATCATTTTAAAAAATTAATTTAATCATTTAATTTTACAAGAAACTCCATATCATTTTCATTCAAATAAATCTCAAGGCAATAGCTATTTGGGTTAAGACTGGGATGTTTAAGTAAATTACGGAAAGTATTACTAACAATATTTGATGTAAAATGCCAATTCACAAGTAAAACTCCTCAATAATTCCCTATTTTAATTGTAAAAGTTTCCAGCCCGAAATTTACAGCATCATCTGCATTTAAGATTTCAGCAGCTGCATAATATATAATTTCATTATTTTTACCCATGTATGAAATGCCAAAATATCTACTTGTTTTATTATTGGTTATAAGAGTATGGAGTTTTTTGTGTGCAGCTTTTACTCCTTCTGGAAAAGCTGATGCTTTTTGAATCATTACATTAATATCAATCGGAAAATTATTTATATACATATTTTTATTAAAAATTAATTGCCGCAAAATTACCTACAAACATAACGTGAATTTACCATAATACCAATATGTGAATACGACAATCTAACAGGTTGATTACGACAATTGGAAATTGTATTTTTGTATATGAAAAATATCACAATTTTAATACCAGAGGGGGCAGTATTGGCAAGTATTGCAGACCCAAGATACATGTTTACAGCTGCAAATGAATTTTTACGGAATTTGGGTAAAAAGGAATTATTTGAAGTAAAACTTGCAGCAGAAAAAGAAATAATTAATTTAAATGATGGGATGGTTTCAATTCATCCTGATTTATTAATTAGTGAGATAGAAAAAACTGATCTTGTAATTATTCCGGCTATTAGCAGAGATGTAGTCAATGCAATTGAGCTAAACAAAGGTCTGATTCCATGGGTAATTTCACAATACAAAAATGGAGCAGAGATTGCAAGTCTTTGCATCGGAGCATTTCTTTTTGCGTCAACCGGATTATTGAACGGCAAGCAATGTTCAACTCACTGGCTGTATGCAAATCAATTCAGGCAGATGTTTCCTGAAGTAAAACTTGCTGATGACAAAGTTGTTACTGACCAAAACGGATTATACTCAAGCGGAGGTGCAACATCATACTGGAATTTGTTATTATACCTTGTTGAAAAATATACTGACAGAGAAACAGCCATAATGGCTTCAAAATTCTTTTTACTTGATATAGGCAGAGAAAACCAGTCATCATTTATAATATTCAGGGGGCAAAAAGATCATGGAGATGATGCAGTAAAAAAGGCACAGGAGTATATTGAACTTAACTTTAAAGAAAAAATAACAGTTGATGAATTGTGTAATCTTTTTGGCATTGGAAGGCGTACCTTTGAACGCAGATTTAAAAAAGCAACAAGCAATACAATAGTGGAATATATTCAGCGAGTAAAAATTGAGGCAGCAAAAAAAGAGCTTGAGTCAGGCAGGAAGACAATAAGTGAAATTATGTATGAAGTAGGATACATCGATTCAAAAGCTTTCAGGGAAGTGTTTAAAAAGGTTGCTGGACTTTCACCAATAGATTACAGAAATAAATATAATAAAGCAATTTAAAATTACTCTAAAACCTCAACATTATCTCCTTCAAAATCTGTTATAATTTTTCTAAGGTTATCGGGAAGTCTTGCAGGTCGGTTAGTATCATGGTTCAGATTTACCTGTACTGATTTTTGTGTTACAAGCAGTTTTCCGGTTTCATGATGCAAAATAAGATGCTCAAAACAGAAGCTGGAATTTTTGATATAAGAAATACGCGTATAAACATCCAGAAGGTCATCAACTACAGCAGGTGATTCGTAATTAATTTCATTTCGTTTAACATTAATCTTAACACCATCATTAAATATTCCGGTAGGCAAAAGCTGAATCCCAAGATTGCGGACATATTCAACTCTGCCAATCTCACAAAATTCAAGATAAACGGCATTATGCACTATCCCCTGAGAATCCACCTGAAAATTCCTTACCCTAAGAGTTTCTTTATGTTTATATTTTGATTTATCCAGTTCCATTTAGTTAAATTGTATTGAATATCTTAATTGCATCTTCTGTCTGCTCTTCACTTACATCTAAATGGAATACTGCACGCAATTTAGAAAAACCATCATTGGATAATAATATATTTTTCTGCTTAAATTTTTTAACAAGTTCTGCAGCATTTCTGCTGGTTTTAAAAATAACAATATTTGTCTGCACTGAAAGAGGATCAATATCAACCCAATCTAACTTAGATATTTCCTCAGCAAAATGCTTTGCATTTTTATGATCATCTTTTAATCTTTCTACATTATGTTCAAGTGCATAAATAGCACCGGCTGCAAGTATGCCTGCTTGTCTCATTCCCCCGCCAAGGATTTTACGAAATTTGTGAGCTTTAGTAATAAACTCTGTTTCACCGCATAAAATTGAGCCAACCGGGGCACCAAGCCCTTTGCTGAAACAGAATGAAATTGAATCGGCATGTGACGCATATTCCATAATGCTGATTCTAGTTTCTACGGAGGCATTAAAAATCCTTGCCCCATCCAAATGCAGTTTAAGGTTATTTTCTTTGCAAACAATACTAATTTGTTTAATATCTTCAATCGGATAAATAGAACCGCCGGCACGGTTGTGTGTATTTTCAATACACACAAGAGAAGTTTTGGGGAAGTGATACCAATCAGGTCTGATATGTTCTTTTACATCATCTGCGTTTAACACACCGTTTACACCTGCAACAGGCATAACCTGCACACCTGAAATAAATGCAGGACCTGCAATTTCATATTTTACAATGTGAGAGTTAAGTTCAGCAATTATTTCTTCTGCGGGATTTGTATGGCATTTAACAGCAAGCTGGTTAGCCATGCATCCGGAAGAAACAAAAAGAGCTGCAGGTTTGCCTGTCAGCTCTTTACAAATATCCTGCAATTTATTTACGGTTGGGTCATCACCCCAAACATCATCACCAACCTCAGCGTTAGCAATTGCCTGACGCATTGCTTTGGAGGGCTTGGTAACAGTATCACTGCGTAGATCAATGATTTTCATAGTACATAATTAATAAGGATTTGAGGAAAATTTTCTTTTAATACCTGAATTAATTGCTCTATTTTCATTAACAAATTTTTTTAAGCTGTATTAATTACAGCAGCATATTTTCCAAATATACTGAATCATCATTTTTCATTGAAAAAGAATAAAATATTCTTTTGAAGCATATTTTTCGATTAAAGGATTCATTCCGGCATCCATAATTTATTCAGCTTCATCATCATCGCCAACAACACTGGCTACCGCTGAAATTGTATCGCCTTCATGCAGTTTTATAAGTCTAACCCCCTGTGTATTTCTTCCCATAACACGAATTTCGCCGACATTTTGTCTTATCATTATACCTTTGGTAGTAATAATCATCAGGTCGTCATTATCAACAACTTCGCGGATTGAAATCAGCGAGCCGTTCTTATCGCTGGATTTCATGGTAATAACACCTTTGCCTCCGCGTCTTGTCATTCTGTAATCCTGCAGTTCGCTTCGTTTACCAAATCCCTTATCAGTAACAACTAATATAGAAGTTCCAGGTCTTTTAACAGCAACCAAACCAACAACAAAATCCTTTTTATCAAGTTTTATGGCTCTAACTCCGGCAGCGGTTCTTCCCATAGAACGAATATCGCTTTCGTTGAATCTGATAGCCATTCCGCCGCTGGTACCTATCAGAATTTCCTGCTTGCCATTAGTATGCTGTACATCAATTAACTTATCTTCTTTGCGGAGACTTATTGCAATAATTCCGCCCTTTCTGGTATTTTCAAAATTACTTAGGTCTGTTTTTTTCATTACACCATGTTTTGTAACCATAGTTATATACATATCTTCGGCAAAATCTTTAATGTTTAGTATAGCGGTAATTTCCTCATCTTTTGATTTGCCGATGTAATTTGCAATGGAATACCCTTTTGCGGTACGTGATGCTTCCTGAATTTCGTGGACCTTAAGCATATAACATTTGCCGCGGTCTGTAAAGAACATTATGTGATTGTGAGTAGAAGCCACAAACATGTGTTCAATAAAATCATCTTCACGAGTAGTTGCTCCAATAATGCCTTTACCGCCTCTTGACTGTCTGCGGTACCCGCTAACGGGAGTGCGTTTAATATATCCGGAGTGGCTAATTGTTATAACAACATCTTCTTCTTTAATAAATTCTTTAATAAACTCTTCATCGCTAATTTTCCTTGCATTCATAACAATTTCCGTTCTTCTTTCATCGCCGTAGGTTTCTTTTAATTTCTTAAGCTCATCAATTAAAATCTCTCTTCTTAAAGCATCGCTTGCAAGAATTCTTTTGAGCTTTTCAATAGTTTTTAACAGTTCTCTGAATTCTTCTTCAATTTTCTTTCGTTCAAGACCGGTAAGCCGCTGAAGCCGCATTTCCAAAATTGCCTTTGCCTGAATTTCTGAAAGCTTGAACTTTTTCATCAATCTTTCCTGAGCAGTCGGAACATCTTTAGATTTTTTGATTACCTCAATTACGGCATCAATATTATCAAGAGCAATCATGTAGCCCTCAAGAATATGCGCACGTCTTTCGGCAGCATCAAGGTCAAACTTTGTTCTGCGGATAATTACATTAAGTCTGTGGCTTATAAAATTATCCATCATATCCTTAAGGGTTAAAACTCTGGGTATTCCATCAACTAAAGCAAGAAGTATCACACCAAAGGTAACCTGCATTTGCGTATGTTTAAACAGATTATTTAATATTACATTGGCAGAACCTCCTCGTTTAACTTCAATAACAACTCTTAAGCCGTCTTTATCAGATTCATCTCTTACATCACTGATATCTTCAATTTTTTTATCTCTGACTAAATGTGCAATGTTTTCAATCAGGTTAGCTTTATTAACCTGATAAGGTAATTCAGTTACAATTATACTTTCTCTATCGCCCTTGCCAACTTCAATACTTGCTTTAGCACGAAGAATAATTTTACCTCTGCCGGTAGTGTAAGCATCTTTTACACCATCAAACCCCCATATAATACCTCCTGTTGGAAAATCGGGTGCTTTTACATACTTCATAATTTTATCAACAGGAAGTTTTGTATCTTTAATAAGAGCAATTAACCCATCAATAATTTCAGTGAGATTATGCGGTGGAATATTAGTTGCCATACCAACTGCAATACCGCTTGAACCATTTACCAGCAGATTTGGCAGAATTGTTGGCAGAACTGAAGGTTCTTTAGAGGTATCATCGTAGTTAGGAATAAAATCAACAGTATTTTTTTCGAGATCAGCAAGGATATTATTTGAAATATGAGCAAGTCTAACTTCTGTGTAACGCATAGCTGCAGGAGAGTCGCCATCAACTGAGCCAAAGTTGCCCTGCCCGTCAACTAACGGGTAGCGAAGAGAAAAATCCTGAACCATTCTGACAATTGTATCGTAAACAGCTTTATCGCCATGCGGATGATATTTACCAAGCACATCACCAACTACCCTTGCTGATTTTTTGTAAGGTCTGTTAGGCTGAAGTCCAAGTTCATTCATACCATAAAGTACTCTTCTGTGAACGGGTTTTAACCCGTCACGAACATCGGGCAGTGCTCTTGAAACTATAACACTCATTGAGTAATCTAAGTAAGAGTTCTGCATTTCCTGTTCAATATTAACAGGTATTATTTTTTCGTTTGCCATTTATTGAAAATTATTATAAAAATTTTATTAACAAAATTGAAACGGATTAAAGATACCGGAGAATTTTACTGCAATTACAAAGCAGTACATTTAATAAAAGTGTGAAATGAAAATAGTATATTTTATGCCTGAATTTATTGTAATATCCTCAAAATTAAGCAAATAATAGCATTAATTCAATTCAGAAATGAAGCATGGAAGGATAATATTCAGATTTTGAGAAGCAGCTGAAGCTGTTGAGAGCACTTCATTGTGAGAAATATGTGCTATTTCATTTTCTTTTAGCAAATTGGTAATAATTGAAACAGCTACAACCCTTAAACCTTTATCAGAAGCATAAAGAACTTCAGGAACAGTTGACATACCGGCAGCATCAAGCATAAAATTTTTCTGAAATCTAATTTCAGCTTTTGTTTCATAAGTCGGACCGCTGTAACAGCCGTAAGTTCCTTCATGGAGTTTAATTTTATTCTTTATACAGCACTTTCTTAAAATATTCATTAAATTTTCATCATAAAAATGTGATACCGGTTTATTAACAATTTTTGTAAGGAAATTAATGTGAGAGGTTATAAGCATTAAATCACCCGCATTGAAGTTTTCATTTAATCCGCCTGCGGCATTTGTGATAAAAATTTTATCAATCCCCATTTCTGCTGCAAATTTAATATTGCCGGAAATTTCATCTTTTTTAAATCCTTCATAAAAATGTTTTCTTCCTTTAAATACCAATATATTATCACTGCCGCATTTACAGATATATACCTGTTTCAGGTGAACACCCTCGTTTTCTTCTTTAATAATTTGCTTATTTAAAAACACATTTTTGTTAAGCTCAACCCCTGAACCAAGGATAATTGCAAGTTTTAATTTATTATTAAATTTCAAATTTTTATATTACAATACTTTATAATACCAATGCTTTTTATCTTTTAAAATAATTTTATTTTTTGCAAATTTACAGTGAAAATATAGTATATTTATTTTAGATATAAATATATTAAACAGTTTATTATATTTCACTTTGAAACATTAGAGGTTACATTTTGGTTTAATTAATTAAGTGTATATTAATAAATTCTTTTTTTACAAATTATATTATTAACTATTGACTGAACCCAGTATATCAAAAGCCCAGGAATACCTGGAAAAAGCATATAAATTACAAATGGATGGCAACTACGAAGATGCTATCAGAAATTATAAACTATCAATAGAGTTCTTTCCAACAGCAGAAGCACACACATTTTTAGGGTGGGCATACAGTTTTTTAGATGATTTGGACAGAGCAATTGAAGAGTGCAAAACTGCAATAGATATTGACCCGGAATACGGCAATCCATATAATGATATAGGTTCATACTTAATACAGCGCGGTGCGTATGATGAAGCCATTACATGGCTTGAATTGGCATTAAAAGCCAAAAGATATGAATCGTATCATTTTGCACATTTAAATTTAGGCAGAGCATACGAACTTAAAGGACTTTGGTTTGAGGCACTTGAAGAGTATAAAACAGCAATGGGGCTAGCCCCAAAATATGAGCTTGCAAAAAAGCTTTATTATACTTTACAAGGCAAGCTGAATTAAATGCATTGGATTTTGATGTGTTAATATAATGGTTTAATAACCATATCTTACTTAAGATAAATTTAGAATTTAAAAATTTCATTCAATAAAACAGTGCAACTATGAAATTTCTGAAAAATGAAGTTAGATATAAGGGATTTTATCCGTTCATATTTTTAATAACATTGCTCATAATTTCAGCATTAATTCAAAGCTGCGAACAATCAAATATTTTTTCAGATAAAGATGATGTTGAGCTTGGGCAGGAATTTGATAAGGAAATTAAAGCTAACCCAAAGCAGTTTCCGATGCTTGAAGGTCATCAGGATATAAAAGATTATGTTACAGGAATGGGGAAGGAAATTTTAAACTCACCAAAAATTATTAAACGAAATATTTATCCTTACAACTTTCAGATTATTAATGATACTATAATAAATGCATTCTGTACACCCGGCGGATTTGTTTATGTATATACCGGTTTAATGAAGTTTGTAGATAACGAAGCAACGCTTGCAGGAGTAGTTGGACACGAAATTGCACATGCTGAGAGAAGGCATGTTACACAGCGTTTAACAGCTTATTACGGAGTTAGCGTATTGCTTAGTTTTATATTAGGCGGAAATCCAAGTTTGCTTGCAGAAATAGCTGCTAACCTGTTTGTTGGTCTGGCATTTCTTAAAAATTCACGTGATGATGAAACAGAAGCTGATTACTACTCAATACAGTATTTAAAATCCACAAAATGGTACCCGGGAGGTATAACTTTCTTTTTTGATAAAATAAAAGAAGAACAAAGGTTAAAAGGCAACACACCTGGAGACCTTGACAGGCTGCTTTCAACTCATCCCCTGCCAAATGACAGAATAAAGTTTGTAAATAAAGAGCTTAGCAAAATAAAACCAAAACCTGACCCCACAAAAGGACTTTTTACGGATGAATATCAGGCAATGAAGCAAAAACTGCCAAAAGCCAGATAGTAAGAAAGCCCCATAAACTTAAGAAGTTAATTTTTTAATTTAACAGAATTACAAAAGAAGCTTATGTTCAGAAAAACAGAACTATTTTTATTTATATTATTAATTCTTTCTTTATTCAGCAACACTTTCGCTCAGGATAATAAAACAATAAATGATGTTACGTATAAATTTACATTAAAACTTCCTTCGGGATGGCAAATGAAAGATTTAAAAGAAACGACTGATAAAGATGCAATTTCTTATTCTTTTGAAAGCGCTGATAAAAAAATGACTATAATGCTGCTTGCATTTAAACTTAACAGTGTAAAAAACATTGATGATTTTATTTATAATATGGAAAAAGATATCAGTCTGAATATACCAGCCAAAACCGGAGATTATACTGAAACAGATTCCGTTAGGTACGATATGAAAAGCGCCCAATACAAGGATAAAAGGTTTGATGAATCAATATATTATTTCAGGACAAAGCTTCCTGATGCACCAAATAATTTTGTATATATGCTTAGGTTCATAACTGAGTCAAAAGATTTAAATGCAGATAAAGAAAACGAAATAAAAAGTATATCTGCATCATTTACACCAACTGCTGAATAGTATTTAAAATGTGACTTTGCCGCTCTGCTAAATGGGGAATGTTTATGATCTCTCCTTTACATGGCAGGCAACTGTCACCTCTTTTAAAAGAAAAATAATTATAACCTCTCCCCTAGCCCCTCTCCTAAAAGGAGAGGGGAATGAAATCAAAAGCAATTAACCACAAATTACACTAATTGCGCGAATTGTATAAAATTGATTTTAAAAATCAAAAGAATTTATAAGCAAAGTCGCTAGTGGTACAAAGGTTCATGAACCTCTTCTTAACAAGGAAGGCTCCCCCAATAGGAGTCCTACGGACTAGCACCTCTGCAAAAGAAAAATGAATATGACCTCTCCCCTAGCCCCTCTCCTAAAAGGAGAGGGGAATGAAATCAAAAGCGTTTAACCACGAATTACACAAATTACGCAAATTACATAAGATTGATTTTATAAATCAAAAACATTTACACGCAAAGTTGCTAAAGTATAGAAACATAGACGCAAAACTTTTATAAGGCAAAAGTCAGGGGGATGAAACTGAAAACTTTGGCTCTCAAATCAATTTAACCTTAATTCCTATTCCATATTAAAAAAAATTTTGTTAATTTATATAATTCATATTTATTTCAGAAAATATTTTCACTGAAAACCGTGGTGGATACAACAATAGTTTCCGGATGCCTTAACGAATTAAAACAACAGATAATTTACAGAATAGAGCTTAACTATCCGAGAATTCATAAATGTCTTTTGAACTTAAACGATAATGAAATATGCAGCAGGGTCAATGAGAACTCTAATTCAATAGCTAATTTGATACTTCATCTTTGCGGAAATATTACTCAGTACATAATTTCAGGGCTGGGCGGCAATGAAGATAAACGGTTCCGAGAAGGTGAATTTGCAGAGAAAAAAGATATAAAAATTGCTGAACTTGACAAAATGATAAAGGAAACTGCGGAAAATGCAGTTGGGATAATTAGTGCCCTTGGAGTAAATGACTTGCTGAAAATTTATCCCGTTCAGGGTTATAAATTAAGCGGTATTGCAATACTTATTCATGTTACTGAACATTTTTCATATCACACCGGTCAGATAGTTTCAACAACAAAAGCATTAAAAAATATTGATACCGGATTTTACAAAGGAATGAATCTGAATAAAAAAAACAACAGTATTTAATTGATGAATTTTGTATATAAAAACTGGGCTAAGGCAGGAATTGGAATTGCTGTAATTATACTGATATTTATTTTTTTTATTCAGAAAAATAAATTACCTCTTTTAGAAAAGTTTATTTTACTTAACATAGCTTTTTTAATGCTTCATCAGGCAGAAGAATATGTGTATCACGGTGGATTTAAAGATTATTTTAATCAAAAACTGTACAACCCTTTCGGTTTTTTAAAGAACAAGCTGACCGATGCGGGAATAATTTGGGTTAACGTAGTTCTGGGATGGGGAATGAATATTTTTGTATATATATTTCTGAAGAATAACCCCATTGCAGTTATGATAATGATAGTTATCCTTTTTTACAACGGAATTCTGCACTTTTTTTTAGCTTTTAAAACACAGGAATATAATCCGGGATTAATTACAGGTGCAATTCTTTTTCTGCCTTTTGGGTTTTATTCATATTATAAAGTGAACCTTAATCAAATGATATCAACAACTGATTTAGCGGCAATTTTGGTATTTTCAATTTTTGTTACTCTTGTTATACCCGTTATTATTTTTTTAACAAGAGAAAAAAGACATAAATAATTTATATAATTACTTTATGTAAATTTTTATAAATAAAGAAATATATTTTAAAGTTTAGCAATAAAACAACCTAAATAAATTATTAAGAATGAAATTTATGATAAAGTTTATCCCTGTTTTATTTATTTATTTATCCAACTGCATTACATTACTAGCTCAGGAAAGCAAAGTTACTAATGACCCTTGGCTGGAAAAAAGAACAGAAGGAATTGATTTTATTGCCTCAGGCAATGAACCGCCTTGGAAATTAAATATTGATATAGACGGGAAAATACTGTTTTTAAAATTTACACATCAGCTTTCCGGCATTGCGGACTCCGTTGAATTTACAAATCTTTCTGAATCACAGATTATGGGTTCCGCAGTTACAATGTATAATGCTTCTAATGAGGAACATGAAATTACAATAGAAGTAACTAAGGAGGAATGCAGAGATAATATATCAGGTGAGGTATCACCGTATTATATTAAAGTCAGAAAGAAAACAGGCAAGAACAGTTATGTATATGTAGGGTGCGGCAGATATTTAGCTGATTACAGATTGAACGGTAAATGGTCAATTGAAAAAGTAAATAACAAAACTGCAGCTGATTATCACCTTTTGGCAGATAAATCTCCATTTATTGAATTCAGTATAGCAGATGAGCGTTTTTCGGGATATGCGGGCTGCAACCGATTCTTTGGCTCATTTGAAGCAAAGGGCTCGCGGCTTACCTTTGGGAAAACTGCATCCACATTAATGATGTGCCAGGATATTGCAATGGAAAAAGATGTATTTGATTTAATTAACGATAAGACATACGAATTTAAAACAGATGGAAACAGCCTTACTTTACAGGATAAAAAAGGTACCGTTTACCTTGAACTGAGGAAAGCTGAATAAATTTTAGATTAATAATATAAAAATGGCCGAAAACATATCAGCAATTTTTTGTTTAAACAAACCTGTCGTACTCACCATTTAAAAAGGGATTGTTCTTTTTTTCGAAACCAACAGTAGTTTCACCCATGTGCCCGGGATATATAATATATTCATCAGGAAGTGTCATGATTTTTGAATTAATTGAATTCAAAAGCAGATCAATATCGCCTTTCCAAAGGTCTGTTCTTCCAATTGATCCCTGAAACACAGTATCACCCCCAAAAATTACCTTATTATTTGCATCAACAAAACAAATACTGCCCGGTGAGTGTCCGGGTGTATGTAATAGTTTAAATTCAGTTTTACCGAATTTTATTAAATCACCTTCATTAATATATTTATCAGGAATTGGCGGCTGTGGAAAACTGACACCAAACATTTCCCCTTGCTCTAATGCCCTTTCTATTAACGGCAAATCTTCCTTATTCATATAAACTGGTACATTAAAATTTTCTTTAGCCCATTTATTTCCCATAATGTGGTCAATATGTCCGTGAGTAAGTAAAATAAATATAATATCAATTTTGTTTGAACTTATGTATTGCAAAATATTTTGTTTTTCAAAACTTTCATAAGCCCCGGGATCGATTAAAACACCTTCATGGGTATTGTTATCCCAATAAACATAGCAGTTCATGCTGAACGGATTAACTGTAAACGTTTTTGTTATCATAATAAAATTTATTGCACAGTAAAGAATAAATTAATAAGGTTATTTGCTTCGTTAATAATTTGTGTATAGTTTTTACATACTTTTTTAAATATTTTTGCAATTTACAATGAACAAAAAGGAAAAAACAGTCAAAGGTGAAAACTCCAAAGGCAATATTTCCGCACCCGTGCAGCAAAAACAGCGGAAAGAGACATTAATTGCCTTAAACAAAAAAGCATATCATGATTATGCGATTTTAGATAAATATGAAACCGGAATTGTTTTACATGGTACAGAGGTAAAGTCCCTGCGTGAACACAAGGCAAGCTTAGTTGATTCATACGCTCGCATAAAAAACGCAGAAATTTGGCTGCTGAATGCAAATATTGCAGTTTACAAGCATGGTACTTTTACCAATCATAAACCAACTTCCAGCCGAAAACTGCTTATGAAGCGAAGCGAAATAAGAAAAATAGGCAATAAACTAAAAGATAAAAGTTTAACGTTAATTCCATTAAAACTTTACTTTTCAGGACCGTTTGTAAAAGTAGAACTTGGACTTGCAAAAGGTAAAAAACTTTATGATAAACGTGAGTCAATTAAAAGAGCAGATATTCAAAGACAATTAAAGAGAGTAAAAGTATAGTAAATTAAAATTCCAGTTTTAAAGGAAATAAAATTCAAATGTCATTTCCACCGATAAAAGAACAGATTGATCTCATAAAAAGAAATACAGTTGAGATACTGCCCGAAGAAGAGCTTGTTAAAAAACTTGAGAAATCATTATTAGAAAACAAACAGCTCAGGATAAAGCTGGGGTGCGACCCATCACGACCTGACCTTCATATAGGGCATGGAGTAGTACTTCAGAAACTTCGGGATTTTCAGGACCTTGGACATAAGGCAATACTTATTGTCGGAGATTTTACAGCAATGATAGGTGACCCTTCGGGGAAGAGTAAAACCCGTCCGGCTCTTTCACTGGAAGAAACCCGTATAAACGGAAAAACATATTTTGAGCAAGCATCAAAAATTCTGCTTGAAAAAGATCTTGAGATAAGGTACAATTCAGAGTGGCTTGATAAAATGACATTCAGCGAGGTAATTAAATTAGCAAGTAATTACACAGTGGCTCAAATACTTGAGCGGGATGATTTTACTAAACGAATGACATCCAAAACTCCGATAAGTCTGCATGAACTTTTATACCCTTTAACGCAGGCAATGGATTCAGTTGCTATTAAAAGTGATGTTGAACTCGGCGGAACTGACCAGACATTTAATCTTCTTGTTGGCAGAGCTATACAGGAAGCTTACAAAATGGAATCACAATGTATAATAACCTGTGAGCTGTTAGAAGGCACAGATGGTGTGGAGAAGATGAGCAAATCTCTTAACAATGCTATTTGCTTTACAGATTCACCCCGGGATATTTTTGGAAAAACAATGTCAATACCCGATAAGCTGATATATAAATACTTTGCATTGTGCACAATGCTTAAAGATAATGAGCTTGCTGAAATTAAGAAGCAGATTGATAATCCATCAACAAATCCCAGAAACTTAAAAGTTAGATTGGCATTTGAGCTTGTTAAAAAATATTACGATGAAGAATCAGCAAAATCAGCACAAGAGGAATTTGAAAACATTTTTGTAAAAAAGGAAGTACCTGATGATATACCGGAAATTGAACTTGATTTGAGTGTGATAAAACTAGTAACACTTATTAAATCAAATAACCTTGCACCATCTTCAAGCGAAGCTATAAGGTTAATAAAGCATGGCGGTGTTTCGATTGACGGAGAAAAAATAACAGATGATAAACACATTATAAAAGCAGATAAAAATTTTATTCTGAAGGTTGGAAAAAGAAAATTTCTGAAAGTATTGATTAAAAAGTAATTATTTTTTTAAAAAAAACTGTATCCATCCTTATCAATACCCCCCAAATTAATTAAGAAAATAAATACCATATTTAACAAAATTTATATTATTGATTTAGTTTTATTTTATTATATTTGTTTAGAAATAGTTTCTATATTTTAAAATCATAAATAAAGCGGAGAAAGTTAGAATTGTTTAAACCTACTAAAATCTTTTTCACCAAGGGTGTTGGGAGGCATAAGGATTATTTGCAATCATTTGAGCTTGCTTTAAGGATGGCGGGAATAGAAAAATGCAATCTGGTATCTGTTTCAAGCATATTTCCTGCGGGCTGCAAAAGAATTTCAAAAGAAGAAGGCGTAAAACTGCTTGAACCTGGGCAGATAACATTTTGCGTAATGGCAAGAAACTGTACAAATGAAGCAAACCGCTTGATTGCTTCATCAATTGGGGTTGCACTTCCAAGTGCAAGTGCGCAACAATACGGATATATTTCAGAGCATCATCCTTTTGGAGAATCAGAGAAAGTTTCGGGTGATTATGCAGAAGATATTGCTGCCCAAATGCTTGCAACAACATTAGGAATTGAATTTGACCCTGAACAAGCATGGGATGAAAGAGAACAGGTGTATAAAGCCAGCGGACAGATATATAAAACATTTAATATAACACAATCTGCCGAAGGCGATAAGGCGGGAATTTGGACTACAGTTATTGCAGCAGCAGTAATGCTTCCTTAAAGTTAAAATGTATTTGTTAAAATGTCAGACGCAAAACGTCAAACCGGAATTAAAGACTGCCTTATTGTTTGTAACGGCAAAATTTACAAAAAGGACCTTGCAAAATTTCTAAACAGGAAAAATTATAAAAAGCCCCGCAATGCAATTAACATTATTGCATGTGACGGGGCTTCTGATTATTTGCTCAGGGATATAATTGTTCCAGATGTGATAATTGGCGATCTTGATTCTATTTCATCTAAAGCAAAAAAGTTTTTTTTGCGAAAAAAAGTAAAACTAATATATCGCCCTGACCAGAATTTAAATGATCTTGAAAAAGCATTAAAGTATGCGGATTCAAAAAAATATAATTTAATTAATATTACCGGACTTACAGGAAAAAGATTTGACCACACACTGAATAATTTGAGTGTCGTACTTAAGTATTATAAAAAAATGAATATTGTTATTCATGAAAACGGTTTTACGGGAAGCATAATTAATAAAAGCAGAAAGATTAACTGTAAAGAGGGAAATATAATTTCTCTTATACCTCTGCCTAAGGTAACAGGAATAACAACAAACGGATTAAAATATCCAATAAATAACGAAACATTTGAATTTGGAGTGCGGGAGGGGGCTTTGAATGAAGCATTAAGCAGCAATATCAGCATTAATTTCAGAAAAGGTGTTTTATTGGTTTTAATAAAGTAAAATATTCTTCACATTCCAAATTAACATTACTTCCACAATATTCTTCTTGTCAATTCACCATTAGTTCTAAGTATAACTGCTCCATCTTTTGACACATTAAATAAGTTATAATTAAAATTATTTAACACAGCATCAAATATTTCTGAATAAATTTTTTTTCTTGAGGTTAATGTTTCACCTACTATTACATATTCAGGTTCATATTCAGCTAAAAGCATAGGCGGTGCGGAATAAAATGAGCCGGAACCAGCAACACGCAATGCCTGCAAATTTAGTCCATTATTGCTGAGTGCAGCAATATTAAAGATATTTTCTTCGGGTTCCTGAGCATCATTAAATACAAAAGACTGATCACCATAGATAAATTGTGTCATCATGCTTTTGCCTGCATTAAAGCTGTCATAATACAGAAACAATCTGAAATTCCCGTTTTTATTTATAATTTTTGAAATTGTAATAAATTCAATTTCAGTACTTCTAAAATTCCCTGCAATACTTTTATCGCTAAAAATCACATTATAATACTTGGGGACTATAATCTTTTTAACAGGAAAACTGCTTACAAAATACAGCAGATTACGAAATTCATTTTTATCAAGCGAATTTAAAACAAGCAAATCGATCTCATTTATTCCTTTTGATCTTAAATATGGTATTATATTTCTTTGTGCTGAATTGTTCTTATCACTTGAACCGCCGCAGTTTATTAACACAGATGTACCTTGCGGCATTTTTATCAGTGTACTGTTGTAATTACCGCTGTAAAGAAAGGTTAGTTCTGCTTCATTTGTGATTGCAGAAGCATCTTTCCATATCCAATAATTCAGAAATATAAGTATAACAAATACAACCCTGTTAAAAATATTTTTAACAGACATTGTGAGCAGCAATATTAACACAATGTAGTAAGTTATAAATAACATTGCATCAACAAAATAGGTCTGCACAAAGGCAAAATCAAAGTTTGCACATATTTCAATCAGTTTTATTTGATAATACAACATTATATTATTCAAAGAAGCAAATACAGATGCCAGCCAATGTGATACAGGAGAGAGCAGAACCATAATAAATCCAAGAGCAAGAGAAATATTGGAGAGAGGAATTGCAAAAAGGTTGGCGGCAAGCGAGACAATTGAAATTTTTTTAAACATTATTGCGGTAATTGGTAAAGTACCCAATTGAGCAGCCAGAGTTCCTGTAAAAAGAGAGATTATTGCTTTTAATACTTTTACAGAATATTTGCTGTTATTTAAATTTTTATACCAACGCAATTTTTTTATCCACCTATCCAAAATCGGATAAATAATGATTAGGGATAAAAGTGCTGAAAATGATAGAATGAAACCGGAGTCAAACAATTGCTTGGGGTCAATAGCCAAAATTACAAGAGCAGCAAAAGCCAAAATATTATAGCTGTTTGGTTTTCGCTCAGCAAGCTGAGCAATAAAGAAAATTGATGCCATAATCACCGCTCTTACAATAGAAGGAGAGCTTCCGGTAAGTACCATATAGAACAAAAGAAAAGCTATAGTGATAAATATTTTATATTGATGCTTTATTGGGAAAAAAAGGAGTATTCCCCAGATTATTAGAGAGACATAAGCAACATTTAAACCTGAAACTGCAACAATATGAGCAACACCGGCATTTACAAAATCTTCTTTCATACTTTGCGGTATGTTTGACCTTTCACCAAGCAGAAGTCCTTTAAGATACTCGCCTTCCTTTGAGCCAATAAGACTATCTATAGTTTTAACAGAATAATCTTTAATTGGGTAGATAATCCATTCCATAAAAACATTCTGATCTTCATAACCCGAAATGGTTAAATTTTCATAACCAAACGCGGATGCAGAAGCATCTATGCCGTGCAGGCGTAAATATTCGCCGTAATTAAATTCACCCGGATTCCGCTGCGATGGTAATTCTTGCAGTTTACATTTTAATTCAATTACATCACCATAAAATAATTCTCTTCTAAATTCATCCTTAAATTTATTTTTATAAATTGAAGCAAAAACTGTTCCGTTATAAAGTGAATCATTTACAGAATGAACATCCAGCAAAAGTCTAATTCTATCATCTTTTACTTCAGGTTTCTCGGTTATTGTTCCTTTAAGAATAATGTTTTGCGGGGATTGTTTGACTTTATGCGAAATATTATTAATGCTTTTTTTATAAAAGCTGTATTGAAAACTGAATATCCCGAAAAATATAATAACAAGCAGATAAGGGAAAAGATAAAGCTCACTTTTAGCTTTTTTATTATACAAAAGGAATATAAAAGAAGCCAGAATAATTAATATTACTATAAAAATCCAATCAGGGAACAGAGAAAGATTAATCCCCGTTAAATAACTGACAGTAATTCCAACAACAAGCGGAATTACAGTAATAATTGCTGGATATTTTTTACTTAAATTAATTAGCACAGGCAAAGTTAAGGAAAAATGATACTTATTTTTATGAAATAATTTTAAATAAATTTTTGTAATTTACATAAAACTTTAGAATGAAACCAATTATTACAGAAAGATTAACTATCAGGGAGTTCCGTCCAAACGATTTAGGTGAAATATACAGAATTCTGGATGTTGAATTAAAATTTAAAGATTCCAATCAGCAGGATTCTTCAATAGGACAAAGAAAAAAGTGGCTTGACTGGACTATTCAGGGATATGAGCAAAACCGCCTGCTCTTAAATCCGCCATACGGAGATAATGCAATAATACTTAAGGATTCACTACAGCTTATAGGGACTTGTGGTTTTGCACCTGTGCTGGCACCACTTGGACTTATACCCTATTACCGCTATATTGCTGATGTTAGTGATATTGAAAGAAACTATCCGGAAGTTGGTTTATTTTTCGCAATATCACCGCACTATCAATGTAGAGGCTTTGCATACGAAGCGGCAATGGCTTTAATGAATTATGGATTTGAAAAGCTGAAACTGCAAAGAATTGTGGGAATTACACATATACAAAATAATCCATCAATTGCCGTTTTAAAGCGGCTTGGAATGAGAGTTGAAACTCTGCCGAACCAAAAATTAATGCAAGTAGTTGGCATTGCTGAAAACAACGATGAATGGAAAAATATAATAAAAAAAGCTGGATAAATTTGTAATATATCAATGAACAGTAAAATAAATTTTAACGGAAAAGAATATAATAGTTTTAATGAAATACCGGATGAATTTAAAGTTATGTTTAAGGATGAAAACAATAACGGAATTCCCGATTTTGTAGAAGGTCTTTTAAATTCAGGTAATAAAAACAATATTAAACCGATAACTGCAAATTTTAGTACATTTTTTTATAAAGGGAAACAATACAGTTCTATTGATGAGCTGCCATCAGAAGCAAGACAAATTGTTCAGAGTAAATTAAAAAACCTTGAAAGTAAAGGAGTGGGGATAAATTTCCCAAATTCTGAAAGCAAAATAAATATAATAAATCAAAATACAGAGCAAGCTAACACAATACCAAACGACCTTAAAAAGGAAGCACAGCATGAACTTAATCCAAATTTTAAGTTCCGTTTAATATTAACAGCAATTTTATTTATCCTGACTGTACTTTATTTATTCTGGTTTTTCAGAATGTTCTAAATTTTAATTAATAACATGAAATACATTACAACCCAATTTTCAAAATACCTTGATCATTTAAAGAATGAAATTACAATGTACACTAATCAAAGCAGCCTTTGGGTGATTAAAGGAGAAATTAAAAATTCACCGGGAAACCTTGCACTGCATATATGCGGGAATTTAAGGCATAATATTGGAGCTGTGATTGGCAAAACCGGTTACAAAAGAAACAGAGATAAGGAGTTTTCCGAAAATAACATTTCAACAGAAGAATTGCTGAGAGAAATACAGAAAACTACCGATGAAATTATTCCGATAATTGAGAATCTGGAAGCAGAAAGATTGTCAGAAACATTCCCCGATTCATCACATGGTGAAAAGCAAACAATAAACGATGCACTTGTTAGACTGGCATTCCACATGGCATATCATATCGGACAAATAAATTATCATAGAAGAATACTTACAGCAGATTGAAATATTAAGTAAAGATAGGTAGTACTAAAAAACTATAATTAAATCCCTGACAAACATTATTATTTTAACTGATATTTTATATAAATAATTTTTATTATGAACCTAATAATGAGTTTAACCAACAGAATAGATTTCCTAATAAGGCAAGGCGAAGAAATACTCTCAGGTGAAGATGATTCAGTACTTTCAATGAAATCTTCAGAAAACAAATGGTCAAAAAAAGAAATAATAGGACATTTATGTGATAGTGCAGTTAATAATTTAAGCAGATTTATAAGAGCACAAATTGAGATACAGCCGTTTGCTGTAATTCCATATTCGCAAAATAAATGGGTGGAGCTTAATTATTATAACGAAATGAAAATGAATGAAATAATTTCTTACTGGCAGGCACTTAACAGACAGATAATTCATGTTATTCGGAACATGCCTGAAGATAAGTTAGCAATAATATGTTCAATAGGCAGCGAAGCTGCATTCAGAGAAAATACAGATAACAATAAAACATTATTTTGGTTAATAGAAGATTATGTTTTTCACATGGAGCATCACTTGAGGCAGATTTTAGAATTGTAATATAGAGTGATTAAATTTCATAAAAAAGTAATTACTTTTTTGCAAATTTTAATGACGATAAGAAAATAATAACAACACCAGCAAGCATTAATAAAGTAAAAGCAAAGAGCAAATAAATATATTCCGGTATAACAGGAAACTTAATCCACATCATTAAAGCAGGATAGAAAAGAAGAATTTCTGTTAAAACAAACCCGCTGATGAATAAATAGCATCCTGCAGTAAAGATGCGGTTTTGTTCTAATATTCCCATAACACTCAGCCATCCAATTAACCCTGTAGAAATAACACCAAGCACAACAAGATGAATAAAGCCAATGGTAATTTCCCTGCTTATAAATGCGGCATCGCCGATTTTTGGCAATGCGGAAATTAGCTGTAAAATAAATTTTACAAAAAGTGCTAATAAACTGAATCTGAAAAGTAAATTTGCGGTTTTGTTTACATTATTAGTTGTTAAATCATTATTAATTATATTTATGCTGTTAAATACTTTATTTTCTTCAGCAAAAAACATTTTATAAAGATATCTAATAGCTGCTAACTGCAGAAAAGCTGATACAACTCCAATATATCTTAGCAATTCAGGAATTTTAAATCCAAGCAATGAAAGAAAATATGCTCCAATAGTTGCAATAAATAGCAGATAGAATGATATTTTTGCAGATTGTTCATTATACTTTGTACCATTATCTTCAAAATACTTCAGCCACAAACCAATTAAACCAAATACAAACCAGCCGTTATACTGAAAATGCAGGTAAAAATAAATTGCCTGTTTATACAAATCAGTTGCAGCCAAACCATTAAGCACAACTGCAACAATTCCCCAGGGACCAAATGAAGAAAGAAATAAAAAGAATAGACTGCTATAGAAAAATTTTAAAGCATACGAACCGTTATTTTTATTATTAGCAAGATCTTTAACCATAAAAATAATAAATACATAAGAGCAGAAAATATGCAAAGTAGAAAATGCAATTGAAAAAGCTGCATAACCCTGCCAGGCAAAAGTAAAGAGCATTCCAACAATTGATACCTGAGTTACCCAGAATAGAAAATTATATTTTTTCAGCTTTTTCTCATCTTTTACAAAAAGGTGAACCATTGCAATATAAAGTATATTGTATATCCATCCAAGTATTGCAAAATGAGAGTGAGAGTGCAGAAAATTCTGGTAAACTACGGGAATATCTAAAGGGAAAGTGAACATTAAGCGAAGAAAGGTACCAATTAAAGCAACAATCACAAAATATAAAAGAGATAACCGGATTTTAGAATTAATTTTTATAGATCTGTTTTTTTAATTTTAAAAATTTAAATTTAATTTATACAAAAATAATATTTAAAATAACAGATATTCTAAATGATAAATACACAAAAATTTTTATAGTAGAACAATTAATAGTAATGAAAAAAATAATTAAATATCATACAATCAAACATTTCTATTGTAATACTTTCATTTCAACACGCCTGTTTTTTGCTGCACCTTGCTCTGTGCTGTTATCAGCAACCGGCATCTGCTCGCCATATCCTTTTGCAAAAAGCCGTTCAGGAGAAATACCTTTCTGAACTAGATAATTTACAACACTTTCAGCACGCTTTTGCGAAAGCGTTAGATTATAATCTTCACTTCCCTTATTATCAGTATGAGCAGCAATTTCTATTTTTACGCCGGGATTATCTTTAAGAAACTTAACTACCCTATCTAGCTCTGTAAATGATTCAGGTTTAAGCTCAAATCTATCAAAATCAAAATAAATATTATTCAGCACAACCGGTACATTTTTAATTGATTCCAATGATTGTAAGACAATATCAACATTAAGCTCACCAAATTCATTTTTATTGCTAAGATCAATATTATTTGAAACTGAATAATACCCCTCGCGTTCAGCAAAATAGCTGTAATTAATGCCAACAGGCAAAGTAATTATATAATTTCCGCTTACAGGGTCACTTGTTAATGAACCTGCATTTTTATTTGTACCAAGCTCATACCAAAGCAGTTTTGCGTCAAGAGGTTTCATGTTTTCATCGGTTACTTTACCCATAACGGTTAAAACATTTTTTTCAGGCATAGCCGTTTTGGGCAAACTTATGCGGTAAATATCATATCCTCCTTTGCCGCCTTCCCTATCGCTTGAAAAGTAAGCATATTTACCATCAGTAGTGATTTTATAAGCCACATCGTATCCTGAGGTATTTACTTCTTTTCCAAGGTTAACAGGTTCGCTCCAATCATTCCACCCTGTATCACTTAGTCTAACAGATTTAAATACATCCAAGCTTCCCAAACCATAATGCCCGTCACTGGAAAAATACAGAGTCTTACCGTCAGGGTGCAAAAACGGCGAGCGTTCTGAAAAAGGAGTATTAATTGTGCTGCCAATATTAATAGGTTCTCCCCAGCCTGAATCATTTTTAACTGAAATATAAATATCGGTATTACCTTCATACTCACCGTGGAAAAACTGCCCGCCTCTAACAAACTCACCTACTCCGCCGGGTCTATCACTTGTAAAAAATAACGCTTTGCCATCAGCAGTAAGAAAACCATCACATTCCCAATATTTGGTATTTAACGGTTTTGGAAAAGATTTTATTTCAGACCAGCCGCTTGAAGTTTTTTCCGCATAAAAATTATCTCCGCCGCCAATAAATCCTTTATAGCTTCCAAACAAAACTATTGTATTGCCATCAGCAGAAATGCTGTTGATTGCATCATTTTCTTTGGTACTGAAAGGCCTGCCCATATTTTTAGGTTTAATCCAGGTATCAGCATTCAGTATAGAGTAATAAATATCCTCTCCGCCTTTAGATCCATCAGCAAAAGTAAAATACATTATTTTTCCGTCAATAGTAATTACAGGAAAATATTCACTTTTTTTAGTATTAATTGATTCAATATTTTCTACAGACATCCCTTCTTCGTATGCACCAATAAGCCCGATTATTTTATCACTCCTGTTATACTGTTCAATAAACAGGTCGCGGTATTCCATATATATCTTCATAGCACCATTCCAGTCTTTTTTATCAATAAAAGGTTTAGCTAATCTTTGAAGAGCAACAAATGCGTCCTCGGAAGGAGCTGCTGCATGTATATATTGGATGAGTTCTTCAGGCGATGTAATGGTTTCAAGATCTCTTTGCGCAAAATTTATTTGTGCAATAAATATCAAAGAGGCGATTATTATAAAACTATAATTCATATCATAGTATAACAAAAATAATTGATAAAGGTTTTAGTGAATTTCAATAAATAATTATTTTACCAAGCGGAATTCAACTCTGCGGTTAAGGGCTCTGCCCTCTTCAGTATTGTTTGGGGCTACAGGCATTGACTCACCATAACCCTTGCTAATTATTCTATTGGGTTCAATCCCAATACTAAGAAGATAATTTACAACAGAAGCAGCTCTTTTTTCAGAAAGTTCCATATTAAAATGATCACTACCCACATCATCGGTATGTGCACTAATTTCTACCATAACTTCCGGGTTAGCGTGCATAAACCTGTATAACAGGTTTAATGCTTCGTGTGATTCATCTTTAAGATCAAATTTACCTGAATCAAAGAAAATATTTTCGAGCTTAATGGCTTTACCGGAGTTTTTAAGTTCTTCAACAGAAATCACACTCATATTTGTTTTTATCTCTTCAAAAGCTTTAGCAGCAGTAAGATCAAGATAATTTACAATGGAATAAAATCCTTTTACATCAGCATAATACGCATAATATCTGCCGGTAGGCAGTGCTATAAAATACTCACCTGTAACAGGATCAGTTTTTGCAACACCAACTTCTTTTTTAAGTTCAACATCCTCCCATTTAATTTGGGCATCAACAGGGTTTCCGTTTTCATCCAGAACTTTTCCGTTTATAGTTACTACATTGCTAACCGGTTTCACTTCCTCAGGCAAATCGGCATAATAAATATCTTCTTCCCCAAAGCCTGCATCATTAACAGTGGAAAAGTATGCCCGTTTTCCGTCTGTTGAAATTTTATAACCCCAGTCTTCATTTGGAGTATTGATTTCTTTTCCAAGATTCACAGGTTTGCTCCACTCAACCCATGAGGTATCACTTAATCTGACAGATTTGAAAACATCAGATTTGCCCAAGCCGGGATGACCATCACTTGAAAAGTATAGAGTTTTACCATCGGGGTGAAGAAAGGGAGTACGCTCTGTATAAGGAGTATTTACAGCAGGTCCAAGATTAATGGCAGTTTTACTCCAAGTTCCATCGGGCATTTTAAGAACAACATACAGATCAGTATTACCCCAAAACATTCCGTGGAAATAATCACCCTTTTGATGATAATCACCAATACCTCCAGGGCGTTCACTTGAAAAAATAATTGCTTTGCCATCTGCAGTCAGATAAGCATCAGCATCCCACCATCTTGAATTAATAGGTTCAGGGTACTGCACAACTTCACTGAATCCGGATTTGGTTCTTTCTGAAAAAAATATATCTCCCCTGCCAAGTGCATTCAGGTAATTGCCAAAGAGAACAAGAGTACTTCCATCTGCAGAAATACTTGAAATATATTCATTACTTTCAGTGTTAATCTTGCCAATAAGGGGCTTAGAAATTATCCATCTGTTATTAACATATTGTGAAATAAATATATCTTCACCGCCAATATTATCTTCTCTATCTCTTCCTGTAAAGTATAACCTGCTGCCATCGGGAGAAATAACAGGGCTGTACTCACGACCAAGTGAATTTATATTGCCGCCCATATTTACAAGTTTAATATTTTTAACCGGAGCATTTAATATTGCAATTATTTCATCAAACCGTGATTCACTGCCGGGAAACTTTGATTTATTATCTTCATAAATCTTAATTGCCTTAGCCCAATCGTGTTTATAAATAGAAGGGGCTGCAAGATACTGAAGAGCAATAAATGCATCTTCATCCGGGGCATAAAGTTTTATTAAATTAGAATAATACTCAGGAGTTTCACCTTCATCCACCTGAATTTTTTGAGAAATAATATTTTGATAAGGAAAAATTAAAAGAGTTAATATAAAAAGAATTAGTTTTTGCATACCTTTAAAAAAGGCATTAGTTATAAAAAAGCAATTATTATAATTAATAAGTGCATAGGTTTTTATTAATTTCAGCTTACTTAATGTAAATTATCTAATTTTTTTAATATTAGCAAGATTAATGTAACGTATGTAGTTAACTAAATTTATAGATTAATACAAATTCAGGGTTTTAACCTAAAACAAATTAAATTTATGTGAAATTTATAAGTTTTTTTTAAATAAATACAAGCATTTTTAAATAAAATTGAAATATTAAATTAATACAGGATAAATTTTTTGTAATAATTTATAGTTAAAACATTAGAATATTTATCTTGTAAATTGATACATTGCAATTGCTGAAGATACCGCAACATTAAGAGATTCAGCATTTGAGTATCCTTCTATTTTGACATTTTGAAATCCTGCATTAAGTATATTTTCATTTATTCCGTGAGCTTCGCTTCCAAAAACCAGAACTGATTTACCTGTATCTTTCAATTGAGATAATTTTTTATCACAGTTAAGAGTAAACAAAAATATTTTATAACCATGTGAATATAGACTTTGAAGTTCGGTTAAAAGGTCACAATTTTCAGCAAAATTAATGTTAAAAATACCTCCTTGAGTTGCCCGAATTACTTTAGGGTTATATATATCAGCACAATCATCGCTCAGCAGAATATCCTTAATCCCAAACCACCAAGCAGTCCGTATTATTGTTCCCAAATTTCCGGGATCATTAATTCTATCTAAAGCCAGAATAATTTTACCTTCAGCTTTTGGTGATTTAACCACGGGAATTTTTACAACACCAATTATACCCTGAGATGATTCAGTTTCGCTTAGCAAATTAAACTGCTTTTCAGGCAGGGGTTCAACAATAGTTTTATTATTTGAAATTTTTTTTAGAATTGAAGTATGCCCCTGCAAATCTATATCATTACGAAGAATAATATATTCCAATTCAAAATTGGATTTTAAGCATTCATCAATGAGATGAAAACCTTCTATAAGGAAGAGTTTATGCTGATGCCTGTATTTTTTATTTTTAAGCGAAGCAAAAAGCTTTAATTGATTTGCAGAAAGCACTTGCAGGATAATTAATTTTTATAGATGTAAACTTTATTATAATCAGGGATAAAAAATCCATTCCCTTTAAAGCCATTTTCTCTTAACTTTTTCTGCAGAAATGTCATAACAAACCCATGACTTATAACAAGCACATCACAATTATTTTCTGAAAGCATTTTATCCAGAAAAGCTGAAAGTTTCTTTTCGAACTCATGTGTGATATGGTTTTTTTTCGTAGATTTAATTTTCAGCATCAATCCCCACAACAGGAACGGTTTGGGGCTAGTTCCCTTTAATACGGGAAGTACATCCAGCTCCTTAAGGTCATCTAGAACTGTAATTTCACCTTTATAAACAGACTTAGCAGTAATTTCAGAACGCAGTAAAGGGCTTGCATAGCATTTATTCCAGTCACCGCCGCTTAAATCAATTTTTTTTACAACAACATCAGCAGTTCCGTATTTTACATACCATTCAAACACCTCATTATAGCTTAAAAGCAGCTTTTTAGGATATTTGAGATTAACTTTAAAATGTCTAATTAATCCTATTTTCAAATGAGCTAATATTACTTTCCAATAAGCTTCAGAAATTCAGTCCTTGTTTTTTCATCACTTTTAAAACGTCCAAGCATTGCACTTGCAGTAGCAATTGAGTTCTGTTTTTCTACACCGCGCATCATCATGCAAAGGTGTGAAGCTTCGGTTACAACGCCAACACCTTTTGGTTCAAGAACTTTATTTATCATATCGCCAATCTCTCTTGTCATACGCTCCTGCACCTGCAGCCTTCGGCTGAACATTTCTACCATTCTGGGAAGTTTGCTTAACCCGACAATTTTACCATTTGGAATATAAGCAATATGGCATTTGCCAAAAAAAGGCAAAAGGTGATGCTCGCATAAGCTGTAAAAATCTATATCCTTAACAATTACCATTTCATCATAATGCTCATTGAATACTGCATTGTTAAGAATTTTTTCAATATCTTCACCATATCCTTTTGTTAAGAATTTATATGCTTTGGCAACTCTTTTTGGGGTACTCAAAAGTCCTTCACGGTTAGGGTCTTCACCAATTTCAGAAAGAATAGTAACAATGCTCTTTTCAATCTTTTTTAAAGATTCACCGTTATAGCTTACGCTTATGATATTGTTATCAGAATCTTCATTTATTTTAACTTTTTTAGTATCCGTCATAATTAATCTTCCCCCGTGTATTCAACGGAATTATTAATTGTTTCCCTGATTTTTATTGAATGCAATTTTCTGTTTTTATTATTGATCAGACTTTCCAATTCATCCCATATTGCCTTTGCAATATTTTCAGTTGAAGGCAAAATACCCGACATAAAGTCAACATCAAGATTAAGGTTCTTATGGTCAACCTTGCTTATTACGCTGCTTTCGACAATATTTTTAAGCTCGCTTAGGTCCATAACGTAGCCGGTTTCATTATTAATTTTTCCGGCTACAGTAATTTCCATTTCGTAATTGTGTCCGTGCCCGTTTGGGTTTGAACATTTGCCGTAGAGTTTAAAATTTTCATCATCACTTAATGCAGGATTGTAAACTCTGTGTGAAGCGCTGAAATGGAATTTTCTGGTAATATATAGCAAACTTATGTTTTTAATAGATTTAAAACTGACCTATAATGATAAAATATATATAATATTAATAATAAGTTCATCAATATTAAATTCACAAAAAAATAATAATAAAATGTGCCCGCTAAGGCAGAAATACAAATTAAAAATATATGCGTACCAATTGAAAGTGAGCTTGCCATAGTTAAAAATGGCTTATTAGTGTACCATATAGTTTCTAAGTTTTGCTTAGCAAGTATTGAATTAGATGGGGTTTTAGGACTTATTTTTTTTAACAGGTATTTATCAATTTTATAAAATAATTTATCCTGCCAGCCATATATTACAAGAAAAATCCTTTGCAGAAATGTTGTCCATTTATCCTGAATTAATAAATCATCATCAGTAATTTTTTCATTTAATCGGTTCACGGTAGACTTGCCTGAAATAATAATAAATGATACCTGATAATAAATAAAGAAAGAACACTGAAGCATGGAAATAATCATTGCTGAATAACCGATTATAAATGCTAAAGGGCTAAGCAATTTAATATAAAGCCAGTAAGAAATTGCAGAAAAACTTGTAAAGGTAACAATAAAATCACTAATTGAATCATAAAACCTTCCTCTTCTTGAATCAAGAGCTTTGGCTCTTGCAAGTGAACCATCAACTTTATCAAGTACATTTTTATAGAAAAGCAGAATTGCTCCGCATATAACAATTATGTAATTTGAATTTATTATCATAAATGAAGCAGCAATCCCTAATATCATTGAAAGCAGAATAACCTGATGAGGTGTAACCTTTGTATAATAAAAAAATCTTGTAATAGGTTTTGAAGTTATAAATAAGTATTGCTGAAGGTTTAAGAATGAGTTTTCGGGTTTAGTTTTAAGAGTTGATTCAAATTTAAAATCTTCAGCCATAAATTAAAATTTAAGCTGAATATTATACTTAATAGAAATAACCCTGAGAATAAATGCTGTTGCAATACACCCTGAAACCGGAATAACAGATGTTGATGAAGAAAATTCAGCCAATAATACAAACACTAAAGAGCCAACAAATGAACAGGTTGCATAAAGCTGAGACTGCTTGAAAAATACAGGAACTTCATTGCAGATAATATCTCTTAGAACCCCGCCAAAAACACCTGTTACAACTCCAATAAGAACAGCATTAAACCAAAACACTCCGGAATTTAAAGCATAGCTTGTGCCTGCGGCACTAAAAAGTCCCAACCCCATTGCGTCAAGCACTCCAAGCACTATAATTAACTTATTTGAAATTTGTAAAGATCGGCGCAAAATAAAAATAGAAAATACCGAAAGTATTAAAATGAGCACGGGGTAAATGTAATTCTTAATCCAAAACATGGGATAATTATCAAGCAAAATATCTCTAATTGTACCTCCTCCAAAGGCAGTAACCATAGCTACAGAATATGTGCCTATAATATCCATTTGTTTCCTGCGTGCCTCTATTATTCCGGTGATAGCAAATGCAAATATCCCAAGTATTTCTATGGTTTTTAATAATGCATCCATTCAGCTAATATTGAGTAATGATAAATAAGTTTAAAAGTACTTAATTGATGTTGGTATTTACTTTAAGTTGACAGGTATTTTATACTGATTTAACAAAGGAATTAATAATTATTAAATGAAGAAATTTAAAAATTAACAGTTGTACTCCCGGAAGGACTCGAACCCTCACCGGCAGGACCGGAACCTGACGTGCTATCCATTACACTACGGGAGCATTAACAACAAATACAAATTTAATGAAAAGTTTGCGATTAATTAATTGCATTATAAATGGATGAAATTTTAATTTTAAGTTCATCTGCATTATAATCTTTATATAATTATGAAATTTTGGTATATACTTATTTCATTGTAATAAATTTTTACTGAAATTATCTTTACTTATTCTGAAATTTTATTTTGAGTTAAAACAACACCATGAAGGGAATAATTTTAGCAGGCGGTGCAGGTTCAAGAATGTACCCCATAAGCCAGCTTTACAGCAAACAATTAACCTTAATATATGATAAACCACTAATTTACTATCCGCTTTCTATTTTAATGCTTGGGGGGATTCAGGATATACTAATTATTTCAAATGAAGAAACCATACCTTTTTACAAGAAATTATTCAGAGACGGAAAACATTTAGGGCTTAATATTGAATATACCTTACAGTCAGCACCAAACGGCATAGCAGAATCATTTATATTAGGCGATAAGTTTATTGGTAATGACAGCGTTACATTAATATTAGGTGATAATATTTTTTACGGCACATTAGATTTTTTTCAGCGTGCACTTGAACGCAAAAAGGGTGCAACAGTGTTTGGATATCGGGTTACAGATCCCGAGCGTTACGGAATTGTTGAGTTTGATGAAAACGGAAAAGCAATTTCTATTGAAGAAAAACCGCAGAAACCTAAATCTGATTTTGCGGTACCCGGTTTATATGTTTACGATAACAATGTTGTTGAAATTTCTAAAAACCTTAAACCATCACCAAGGGGAGAACTTGAAATAACAGATGTGAATATGGAATATTTAAAAAGAGGTGAACTGAATGTTGAAAAAATAAGCCGCGGTGTAGCATGGCTTGATACAGGAACACCGGAGTCATTATTGCAGGCATCAAACTTTTTTGGTGCAATTGAAGACAGGCAGGGATTAAAGGTAGCATGTCTTGAAGAAATTGCCTTACACATGGAATTTATAAATTTAACTGAGTTTGAAACAGTAACTAACAATATGCCTAAATGTGCATATAAAGAATATCTTAATAAGATATTACAAGACAGGATTAAATAAGCTTTTATGAAAGTTCAGGAAACTAAGGTAAAGGATGTTTTAATTATTACCCCTGCAGTTTTTAGTGATGACCGCGGATATTTTTTTGAATCTTTTAAACTAAAATTATTTGCTGAGCGCGGATTAAATTTTGAGTTTGTACAGGATAATATCTCCAGCTCAAAAAAAAATACAATCAGAGGGTTACATTACCAGATTGGTGAATACGCACAGGGTAAACTTTGCCAGGTTGTGTACGGCAGGGTTTTAGATGTAGCAGTTGATATAAGATTTGGCTCACCAACATTTGGAAAATATATAGCCACTGAGCTTTCAGAAATAAATCATGAGCAGCTTTGGATACCGCCGGGATTTGCTCATGGCTTTTCAGTGCTTTCTGAAACAGCAATTTTTCATTACAAATGTACAAACTATTATAACAAAGCAAGCGAGCGTGCTATAATTTATAATGATAGTGAACTGAATATAGACTGGAATGTTAAAGATCCATTGGTTTCAGCTAAGGATTTAGAGGCATGCTGTTTTAAAGATATTGAGAAGGATTTTAAATATTAAATTATATTTTTGATTTTTTAATATTTAGGTTAATACATAAATATTTAATTTAGATAAAAATAATTAACCCTTATTAATTAAGATATTTTAAAATATGAAAGAAAATAACAAATCAATTTTTTTTACAGATGGAGCTAAAGTAAAACAAAGCTCATTAATTACACAATTTGCCGAAAGACTTGAGTACGACCTGGTTAAAGACAGAAAAACTGTTACAAATCATGATATACTCGAGGCAATTGCATTGGCAGTAAGAGAACGGCTGACAAGAAACTGGTTAAGAACTCAAAATGAATATAATGCTAATAATGTAAAAAGAGTGAATTATCTTTCATTGGAGTTCCTTATGGGAAGCCTGCTTGGAAATTCATTGATCAATTTGGGATTGTATGAAGATGTAAGTAAACTGTTAGAGGGATTTGGATATAACCTTGATAAAATTATGCGGGAAGAACCTGATATGGGACTTGGCAACGGAGGACTTGGCAGACTTGCTGCCTGCTATATGGAATCACTTGCAACATTAGAACTTCCTGCATACGGATACGGTATTCTTTATGAATACGGAATTTTTGAGCAGGATATAGAGAACGGATACCAGATAGAAAAGCCCGATCATTGGCTTAGATACGGTAATCCATGGAAAATACTAAGACCAGAATTTACATATACTGTTAAATTCAATGGTAACGTTTCAACATATTTTGATGAAAGAGGGAATACCCGTTATAAATGGGAAAATACTGATGATGTACTGGCAATTGCAAATGATGTACCAATACCCGGTTTTCAGAACAGAACAGTAAATACCTTGCGGCTTTGGCAGGCAAAATCAACCAACGAGTTTAATCTCAGTAATTTTAATCAGGGAAACTATTTAAGTGCAGTTGAAAATAAAAATCTTTCAGAAACTATTTCAAAGGTTTTATATCCAAATGATTCAATACCTCAAGGCAAAATATTAAGACTGCGTCAGCAGTATTTTTTTGTTTCTGCAACACTGCAGGATATACTGTATAATTTTAAACTTCACAACACTGATTTTAAACTGCTGCCTGAAAAATCTGCTATTCAGCTGAATGATACTCACCCTGCTATTGCAATACCTGATCTGATGCGGATTTTAATGGATGAAGAAGACCTTGAATGGGATGAAGCATGGGATATTACCACTAAGGTATTTGGATATACAAATCATACAATTGTGCCGGAGGCACTGGAAGTATGGTCAGAAAGTCTTATGGGTTCACTTTTACCAAGGCATTTGCAGATTATTGAAGAAATAAACCGTAGGTTTATAAATGAAGTAAAAGAAAAAAATATTACAGATGACACAGTAATTTCAAGAATGTCAATTATAAGCGACAGCTCACAGGGTAAAAATATAAAAATGGCAAATCTTGCAATAATAGGAAGCCATTCAACAAACGGAGTTGCAGAACTGCATACAGAGATTTTAAAAAAATATATTTTCCCAAATCTGAATAATTATTACCCGGGCAAGTTCAATAATAAGACCAACGGAATTTCAATAAGAAGATTCATTTTGCAGGCAAATCCTGAGCTAAGTGAGCTTATTACTTCAAAAATTGGCAGCAAATGGATTACAGACCTTAGTGAATTAAGAAAAATTGAGGAATTTGCTGAAGATGAAAAATTCCGCCATAAATGGCGTCATATAAAAAACAATAATAAATTAAGACTTATTGAATACATCACAAACAAACATGATCTTGGTATAAATCCGGATTCAATATTTGACTCACAGGTAAAAAGATTCCACGAGTATAAAAGACAGTTATTAAATATTATGCATATAATTTCACTTTATAACAGGATAAAGAATGAACCAGGTGAAATTACTATACCCCGAACAGCTATATTTGGCGGCAAAGCCGCACCAAGTTATGCAATGGCAAAACTTATAATTAAGCTGATAAATTCTGTTGCTGAGCATGTAAACAACGACCCGGAAATTGGCAACAAACTAAAAATTTTGTTTATAAAGAATTATGGTGTAACATTAGCCGAAAAAATAATACCCGCAAGTGATCTTTCGGAACAGATTTCAACTGCTGGTTTTGAAGCTTCCGGTACGGGCAACATGAAATTTGCACTTAACGGTGCAGTAACAATTGGAACACTTGACGGAGCTAATGTTGAAATTAAAAATGAGGTAGGCGATGATAATATTTTTATATTTGGTATGACTGCTGATGAAATAATGGATGCCCGCAGGAACGGTTATACCCCAATGAAATATTATGAATCTAACCCTGAGCTAAAACTGATAATTGATATGCTGAATTCAAATTATTTTAATAAACATGAACCGGGTATATTTGATCAGATTGTAAATGAGCTGCTTTACCGTGACTATTATTTTGTGATGAAGGATTATGAAGCTTATTCAACAGCTCAAAAAAGGGTTGAACTTGCTTATATGAATACTGAGATGTGGACTAAAATGTCTATTATTAACACAGCACGAATGGAAAAATTTTCGGGTGACCGCGCTATAATGGAATACTCAAAAGATATATGGCATATAGAACCTGTTAAAATTAATAAATAATTTTACTTCTTCATTCATTTTATTACAAATCAAAATTTAAGCAGTTCTTATTTAAGATATTTACAAATTTAAAATTCATATTTTTTTATTCACTTATATCATTGTATTATCAGATATTTGAAATAGTTTATTTTTTACATTGTGAATTTAACGGTTAAAAATCTTGTTATTAATTATGTAATAAGGAATTTCACATAACAGAAAGGGTTTATAAAATGAAAATAGGATTTATAGGACTTGGCAGAATGGGCGGCAATATGGTTGAGCGACTTCTGAAAGATGGTCATGAAACTGTGGTTTACAATCTAACACAAAAAGAAATTGATGAAGCGGTAAAAAAAGGTGCAATAGCAGCTAAAAGCGCAGAGGATATACTGAATCATCTGCCTGAAAGGAAGGCTGTTTGGCTTATGGTTCCAAACGGTGAACCGGTTGAGCAGAATATCAATTTGCTTAGCAAGCACATGAAAAAAGGTGATATTATAATTGATGGCGGAAATTCAAACTGGAAACAATCAAAATCACGGGCAGAAGAGCTTTGGAAAAAAGGAATTAATTATATTGATTGCGGAACTTCAGGAGGGATTTGGGGACTTAAAAACGGTTACAGTTTAATGACCGGAGGCAATAAAGAAGCTGTGGAATATATGTATCCAATATTTAAAACATTGGCTCCGGCTGATGGCGGTTACACATATTGCGGTAATAGCGGAGCAGGACATTTTGTTAAAATGGTACACAACGGAATTGAATACGGCATGATGCAGTCTTATGCAGAAGGATTTGAGATAATGAAAAGCTCGCAGTTTAATATTGAAATTGAAAAAGTTGCAGAAGGATGGATGTACGGCAGTGTAGTAAGGTCTTGGCTGCTTGAGCTTGCTGTAAATGCTTTTAAAGAAGATCCGAATCTTGAAAATGTTAAAGGTTACGTTGATGACTCAGGTGAAGGCAGGTGGACAGTTGAAGCAGCAATTGAGCAGGGTGTTCCGGCACATGTTATTTCTGCATCGCTTTATGCAAGGTTTCAGTCACGTCAGCAGGATTCTTTTGCAATGAAAATGCTTGCATCATTAAGAAAACAATTTGGCGGACATCCGATTGTTTTGGAGAAAAAATAAAAAAGATGAACTTAAAAAAAACTGATAACTGCGTAATTATAATATTTGGTGCTTCTGGAGACCTGACAAAAAGGAAGCTGATTCCTGCAATATTTGAGCTGTATAAACAAGGCAGCTTGCCTGAGAAGTTTGAAGTAATAGGCACAGCGAGCTCTTCATTTACAAATGAGCAATTCAGAACAAATATGCATGAAGCACTTTTAGCTGCTGATAATGATGCCGATGACAAAGTAAAACAAAGTTTTATCCAAAAGCTGCATTATTTTGTAATGGATTTTAAAAATGCTGAATTATTCAAACAGCTTGCAGAAAAAATTAAAGAACTTGATGTAACCTGCGGTGATAAAGGCAACAGAATATTTTATTTAGCAACAATTCCCACATTATTTGGAGATATAGCTGAAAATCTTGCTTCTGCGGGATTGAATGACAGTTCACCCGGATTTACAAGAATAGTTGTTGAAAAACCATTTGGGTATGACCTTAATTCAGCAATTGAGCTGAATGAGAGAATGCATAAATTTTTCACTGAAAGCCAGATATACAGAATAGACCATTACCTTGGGAAAGAAACAGTGCAGAATGTTCTTGTAACAAGGTTTGCCAACGGAATATTTGAACCAATATGGAACAGAAATTATATTCATCATATTGAAATTACATCTGCGGAGAAAATAGGGATAGAAAACCGCGGTGCATTTTACGAAACATCGGGTGCTTTGCGTGATATGGTACAAAGCCATTTATTAAGACTTGTTGCATTAATTGCGATGGAGCCCCCTTCATCATTTGAAAGCAATGCAGTAAGAAATGAACAGATAAAACTACTGCAGTCATTACGGCGTTTAAGACCGGAAGATATAAGCAAACAGGTCATTCGCGGGCAATATATATCCTCTACTATACGAGGAGAGGCAGTTAAAGGATACAGAGAAGAAAAAGGTGTTGCAGCGGACTCCAGAACAGAAACTTATGCCGCAATAAAATTTTATATAGATAACTGGCGCTGGGGCGGAGTTCCATTTTATATCAGAACCGGAAAAATGCTGCCAACCAGAGTTACTGAGGCAGTTATTCACTTTAAAAAAACACCGCATATTTTATTCAGAGAAAGTAACGACCAGTCAGATAATCAGCTAATATTAAGAATTCAGCCGGATGAAGGAATATTACTTAAAATTGGGATGAAAGAACCCGGAAAAGGCTTTAAAGTACATACTGTTAATATGGATTTTCATTATACTGATATTTCATCTGAACATTTATTTGAAGCTTATGAAAGATTAATATATGATTGTCTAGCTGGTGATAATACATTATTTCTGCGTGCAGATGCAGTTGAAGAAGCATGGCGGTTTATTGATCCAATTCAGAATGCCTGGAAGCAAAATAAAAATATTAAAATATACGGCTACCCGGCAGGAACTTGGGGACCGGATATTGCAGATAGTTTATTTGACGGCAGAGAAAAAATAACATGGCGTTACCCGTGTAAAAATCTGACTGATGACGGTATTTATTGCGAACTATAAATTTATATATGCCAATTTCAAATCTGAACATATACAAAACTCCCGAAGAGCTTACAAAAATTTTTGCAGAGGTATTAAAGAATAAGTTTGATGAATTGCTGAAGAACAATCAGAACATTTCTATTGCAATTTCAGGAGGCAATACACCAAAGGCATTATTTGAAATTCTTGCTTCAGAATACAAATATAGTATAAACTGGAATCAGATAAATTTTTATTGGGTTGATGAAAGATGTGCGGAACCAGATGATGAACAAAGCAATTTTGGCAACGCGTATAATCTTTTGTTCAGTAAAATTGATATATCACCTTCATCTATAAACAGAATTAAAGGTGAAGCATCAGCAAAAGCGGAAGCAAAAAGATATTCTGAGCTAGTTAAGATGAAGGTTAAGCAAAAAAACTCACTCCCCTGTTTTGATATTATACTGCTTGGTATGGGCAATGACGGTCATACAGCTTCAATTTTTCCAAATCAAATGAAACTGCTTGAATCACCAGAAATTTATACTGTTTCAACAGCACCTAAGGGCGGACTAAAGAGAATAACAATGACAGGTAAAATAATAAATAATTCAGATACAGTATATTTTTTAGTAAGCGGTTCTGATAAAGCAAGTGTTTTTAACACAATCCAAAATAATGAAGCTGATGCCAATAAATATCCGGCTGCATATATAAAACCTGAGGGCGGTGAGCTATATTGGTATGTTGATTCAAAAGCAGCGGGTGGATGAGCGATATTTTATAAAATTCCGTTTAAAAAAGAAACCGAAATACAGAAGCAGGTTAATTACCTGCTTTTTTTGTACACCCGGAAGGAGTCGAACCCTCAACCTTCTGATCTCCGCCTTCGGCGGATAAACTCCGTCAGATGCTCCCTGCCTGCCGAAGGCAGGTATCCGGTTGCGCTAATCGATAATTTTTTTTAGAAACTCCCGTCCTTCACCGGATTTTAAATAAAGCTCGCGTTTTCTAGCAGCCTCAAAAGTATCAAACTCTTCTATTTGAACTAATTTCCATGGAATATAAGCTTTCGTTGACTTGGTTTTACCGGCATTATGTTCCGTCAATCGCCGTTTGATGTTATCCGTAACTCCTTTATACAACCTTCCATCAATTGTACTTTTAATGACATAAGTATAAAATTTTTTCAAACGTTGTATGGATTTTCTGTGATTGTTTTGTACACCCGGAAGGAGTCGAACCCTCAACCTTCTGATCCGTAGTCAGACGCTCTATCCAGTTAAGCTACGGGTGCATAAAATATATTATTAAATTAAAATAAATTACCAAATATTATATTATTTTAGTAATTTTGTGCAATTTACCAATATTTTATTAGTTATTCAATTGAAAATAATTGGATAAATTCTGATAAATAAATTGTTATATAATTTGCCGTAAAAATTTAAAATTTTGAAAAATGAAAAATTATGGTCCCCGAGATCTTATGAAAAAAATATGCGTCGTAAATATAATGCTAATTTTTTAAATTTTGATTAATAAATATTTTAGAATAAAAAATGCTGTAAATACAAATATTGGTATTGAAAAAATTATTTTGATAATAACTACGCATTACATTTATTTTATCCTTAAAATCATTTTACTAGCACCATCTTTTTGCTCTGAACAAAGTTACCTGCTTCAATCCGATAGAAGTATACACCACTTGCTAAATTACCTGCATTCCATTTAACATGGTGAGTACCTGACTTTTTCATCTCATTCTTTACCAAATTAGCTACTTCTCTGCCTAGTAAGTCGTATATTTTTATGGTTACCTGCGCATCTTTTGGTAAATCAAATTTAATATTAGTTATCGGGTTAAACGGATTTGGATAATTTTGATACAGTTCAAATTTCCTTGGAATTTCATTATTAACTAACTTACTTCCTTTATTTAACCCAAGCAGTACCTTCAAATCTTCCTGTATCTTATTTGTTAATTCAGGCTTGTTTTGAGGAATGCTGCTGCATTCTGGCTTCTATGAACGATTTCAGTTCTCCAAATAACATATTTGTAGTGTTTTGGTTACGTATACTGTCAGAGAACTTATAGTTAATAAACAGTTCATCCAAGGCTGGCAATAGCAGCTTGCTTGAATCTTGTGTAGATAACAGGTTTTTCAGGTCAGTTATTGCTCCGGCATAGTTTCTTGCGCTCTTTTTAGTCAACGCATTGGCATATAATACTTTATCTTCATTTCCTGAGGCATACCCGCTACCGCCAGGGGTTGAAGTTATGATGACAGTATCATACACGCCATTACCTAAGTCTGTAACCTGATAGCCTGTAGTGATATTATCAAACTCTTCTTCAAGAGGGCAGTAATTAGTTGGAGAGTAATCTATTGTCATAGGAGATCCTCCGCAAAGAATACTTACAAGAGGTACGCTTGTATTCCAATAATTATTTCTAACATAATAAGGTTCAAATCCTGTACACTGTACTGTGCCGGCAATGTGAAAGTTTTCCTGAGTGTATTGAAGTGTGAAGCAGTTTCTTCCTCTGTCTCCCAGTAAAGTACAGCCCTCGGTAAATGTTACGTTTCCGGCAGTTGTGAAGTTGGGGTTTGCCATCTCAAGCTGGTTACCACCACCATACCAAACATAACTGCCGTCAGGTGTAATCACCGGGGCAAGCTGCGCTGTAGAATTGACATTCATATCCATATTTACATTTGCATCGCCTTTAAGTTTATTTCCATATACCTTCAGGTTACAATTTAGCAGTTCCAGGTTTTTATCAAAAGTATTATATGTAAATATGTTTTGTTTAAAGTTACCCGCAATAGTATTAGCAATCATTCCAACCGTAGTTGTGCTGCCGTTTGTTTTATTGAAAGTATTACCATTTATCTGAAAATTAGTTAAGCCTGCAGATAAGCAGTTAATGGATATCTGCGTGCCGCCGTTTGAAAATGAGTTGTACTGGATAGCAAGCGCAGGAGGAGCTCCACCTGGTCCAGCTCCCGGTGAGCCAACAGTGTTTTCAATGTAAATGCCGTTTACGCTTTCGTTATCAGGAAGCGAAAATGTATTACTATGAATATTTAAATTAGCCACTTCATACGCAGAAACGCAAGTCGCTCCATTCAGATTTGGCAAAGTAAAAATACAGTTGGTTATGGCTTTTTGATAGACACTATATGCTGAATTACAATGATTATCTATGACTATTGGAGTAGCTGCATTATTAAAAGTGCAGTTGGTAAATGAGCAGGCTAACGTATTGCTTAACTGTATACCATACCAGTTGCCTAACGGGCCGCCAAAAGTTACATTTTCACACACTATTCTGCCGCCTTCTTCAACGGTAATAGTACGATTTGGTCCCATTTCAAAAAAAATAGTTCCGCCTGCGCTGCCATCTATAGTTAATGTTGCACCATTTTGAACAATGATATCTCTATCGTGATACACATGATAGTTTACCGTAGTATTTTCAGAAACAATCCATGGTTCAGGATTATCAGCGGTTCCTAACCTATCAAAAGTTACAACACCTTGTCCTGATGTTGCGAGCCATACTTTGCTATTTTGTTGCGGGTCTATTTTAATTGAACGTATTCCTATTGTAAAATAAAACAATGGAGTCCAGGTTGTTCCTCCATTTATTGAATAATATGTCCTTTGTAAATATTCATTACCAATCTTACCAGAGACTACTATTTTATTAGGATTACCTTCAGCAACATCTATTTGAGTTGCTCCGGAAAATCCCCATAATGTAAATGTCCAGCTGACATTACCATTCGATTGAATTGTTCCTTGATATACTCCATTATTTTTCATTGCGAGATACAAGAAACCTGCACGGTATTTTAAACACCCTTCATTTTTATATGAACCCCCCGGTGTACTTCCGTTCAAAGATGTCCAGTTTTGTCCATTATCATTGGAAAGAAACAGACCTCCGGATCCGTTTACCCCGGGAACTGATTCAAGATATAAATAAACTCTTGTTGTACCCGGCACAACTGCAAAATTTGTTTGAGCATCATATAGGCTTCCGATAGAACCATCTGGCGGTGGAGGAGCATCACCCTCATACAAAGCCGGAAATTATGAATTATCATACGCATCTTGAGTAGAAAGAATCGCATTGTCTAAAGGCTCATCAGCAAATGTAGTCGGAAGAAAACTATTGCCACCATTATCTGAATAGTAAACTCCCATATAATTTTCATTGGGGCGACTTTTACCATATGATTTTCCTACCAATAAGAGCATTCTATTTGCACCACCAGGAGTATGGTACATAACAGCATCAGAAATAAACCTGTTTGAAGTCGTAAATATTCCATGATTTCCCCCGGTCTTTCTTGTATATGTGTTGTTATTTAAAGTTCTTTCGTACATCGCTGCATTAACATTTCCAAATTGATCTCCGCCTACACCATAAACATAAACAGGAAATTCAGGATTTGAAAGCATTCTTGAAACAACTGGGATATAAGATGGTCCGGAAGAACCATTGACCCTTGTTTGCCTGTTATCATAACTCATCTCGCTAAAACCTAAACCTCCGTTTGTCGACCACGCAGCAGCCCAATCTGCTAGTGGGAAAAAGGTGTATCTGGTATTATTGTAAATCTGCCACGATACATCGTTTACAACTGTCATCATAGAACCATAAAAAGTATATTGCCACGTTGAACCATAAAAAATATTTCCTCCGGAAGGCACAACATTAGTGGATTTTCTAACTCCGGCACCTCCGGTTACATACCAATGCTGGCTTAACCCGGCATTGGGATTTCTAACGACTTGATATATGCCTGTGTATATATAAGAAGTTCTCTCGTCTTCAAATTGATGGTTTGGATAGTCCTGTTGGGATTGATTATATATGAATAAAATTCCCGGAGCTGTATGATTTGGCACATTTGGTTCGCTCTGCCAACTCGTAGTATTGTAAACAAGTTTTTTTATGGGTCTGTCCCAGCGTCCTGCGAGTAATATAGTTTCTGACGCGTCAGCCCAGTTTAAAACACAAAAATAATTACCCGAAGTCTGATTTTCATTGCCAAATGCCGAAGTCAGGTTTTGCCATGAACCACTCATGTAGCGTTTGATACCACCACCTACTACACCGTCTTCACCCTTGCCGTAAGCAACAAAAGCTGTAACACCACTGCCATCAGGTTTAAACAATATTCTTCTGACACTTGGCAAAGGCTCTGAAAATTTTGTGAAAGCACTTACTGTTCCGCCTGCATCAACAGTTGCCCAATAAACAGCTCCTTGTCCATTCGAATTGCTTCCATATCGCCTGCCGGTTCCGACCCAAATTTGATTACTGCCCGGATGCATATAGATACATTGAATATATTCTTCCTGATGTGCCATACCGTTAAATGTCGGCACTATGTTCCAAGTAACACCATTATTTTCACTGATATATAATCTTGCCCCAAAATTGGTGCTTTTTGAAATCCCACCCATAAACATTCTCTGGTTTCCATTATTTTGCCCGGGTCTAGGATCATAAATTATACATGAGCCGCCAATCTTCTTATCAAAATCATCACTTTTGAACCAAGGCCTTTCATTATCAGATGGAGCGTTTATTGTAGAACGAACCCATGTACCTTTAGTTCTAACATCAACATTGGTCCAAAGGCAATGATATTGAGGATTGTTAAATAAATTTACTGGTTCTTCACAATCGGTACTATCCTGACCCCAGCATACTGTTAAGTTATAGGGGTTTTTCAGGATTTACTGTCATACCGGCAATTATCAATTCAGACCTTGATGACCTGCCCGGCGGCGATGGCTGTCTTCCAAAACATATAATTTCGTGCCAGCTCAAACCATTATTGTCACTCCAATACACTCCTCCTATATCAGTTCTTACGTATAATATTTGGTTTGCAATATTTCCAGTGATATTTTTTGCAACAATCACTTCAACAAAGTTCCCTCCGCCTTCAAAGTTCAGCCAATCATAGCCATTTGGGTCCGAATAAATGATTGAAGGCGCTGTTAGAAACAGAAAGGCATAAAATAAAAACCTCAAATTTTTCATAGATTTATTTTTTTAGTTTATGGAATATTTTACAATAATTTTTTGAGAAATATACAGTATTCTGGTTTTTATCAGAAAAATTAATTGTTTAATTTTGTATTAAACAAAAAGGAAAGCGGCTGTAAAATTTATAAAATTTTACAACTACTAAAAATACCAGGTCGGGTAAATATGTAGAGCCGCTTCCTTTTTTTATTTAACCAGTATCATCTTCCTTGTATCTACAATATTTCCGTTTACAGTTAACCTGTAAAAATATACTCCACTTGAAAATGAATTGGCATTAAACTTTATCTCATAAACTCCATTATTCTGTTTTTCATCTACTAAAACTGTAAGACCTCTACCGGTTATATCAAATACACTTAAGTTTACCTGTGAATTATTTTTAATTATTTCATACTTAATAATTGTATTCGGATTAAAAGGGTTTGGATAATTTTGATGTAATTTATATTCAGTTGCAATTGTTGTACCAATAGGCTCAATGCCAATAAGCTGTGAATATTTGATTGTGACCATGTCAAAATAGGATGCAGTTAGACTACCTCTTCCTAAAACATACACATTCTTATTAAAATCGATTGTCATGCTCACTCCAAAAACATCATTTGAATCAGCAGGACCATTCCAGTATTTTATCCATTTCTGGATGCCGGCTTGATCATATTTTACAGTACCCATACTATTTACCGGATGTCCATTATTAACATAATAAGCAGCACCAGAAACATATATGTTATTTTCACCATCAAGCTTCATATCAGCAGGAAAACCAGGTAAATGATTAACCCAAAGCAGATTTCCGATTTGATCATACTTTATAGTACCGTATGAATCTCTTTCCATAAATCTGCTTCTACCCATAACAATAGCATTGCCCAAATTATCCGCAGCAATCTTAAATGGATGATCTAAGCTGTTATCAGAAATGCTTGTATAGCTACTTGTCCAAAGTGTGTCTCCTAGAGACGAATATTTAATTGTAAAATAGTTATAACCCTGTGTAGGATGAGAAAGAACTCCAGTTGCAAAACAATTTCCATTAAAGTCAGAAGTTACAGATATAGGCAATGTACTATTGTTATATGGAGAAATATATCTGTTTGACCATTTCAGAGTACCAGTCGAATCGAATTTAACTGTCAGAAAATCCTGGTTATTTTGACTGTTTGCGCTCTCACCAGTAACGTATATATTTTTATTTTTATCCATATACATCGAAGCCGGGTAATCATATCTGCCGCTATCATAATAAGCCAGCCATTGCTGAACACCCTGAGGGTTATATTTTATTACAACAAAATCCGTTGAACTGCCTGAACCGCTCCCGCTGCCACATACATATATATTGCTTGAATCATCTATTGCGAGGCTGTTTACCAAACCATACTGGTATCTTTGCTGCCACAGTAAGTTGCCGCTTGGATCATACTTGAATATTCTCCATTCAATATCATCACCTGCAACAATTACATTTTGCTGTCTATCTATGCCGACTCTTTTTGCCACTGGAAGCGTAGTAGGCGGCGTAATTGTTTGTACCTTTGCCCAGAGCTGCTGGCCAGCAGGATTATATTTTATTATCAGGAACCCATATATAGGTGAATTAGAGTTGTATCCCACAGAATATACATTACCTGATGAGTCCACAGCTATCGCTGATGGTCTATCGTCGCTGCTCCCCGGGCCGCTGTACCATGATACCCATTCCTGCTGGACTTGGGCAAAAGAATTTTGCGAAATCACATGTATTGTGAATACTGATAGTAAAAAAGCTAATATTTTATGCTTCAAGGGCATAATTTATTTATTTAGTTTTATAAAATTAATGATAGTTATACTCTTAGTCAATATCAGGGTATGATACTTTTCCTTAGCCAAATAGTTTACATCCCTCCTAAGTCATAGTATTTATTAAAACTTAGATACATAATCATATAAAAAAACAATTTATCAGGTAATTAACATCTACCTAAAATTATTGAAGAATTATTTTTGTAAAACAAATAAAATATCTTTATTTACTCACACAAAGGCAACTGCGGGTAACCTATGGAAAGAATAGTTAATGTGCTCATTTTCTTAGTTAGTTAGATATAAAAACTAATGTTAATATTTACTTAAAACAACCATAAAATAATCAATAATTGATTATTTCAATATTTTTAAAGAAATTCCCCAAAAAATCACATGCAGACGAATATATTATGAGTTTTTCAATTCTAAATTATTGGATAAATTTAGAATTAATTATTGTTATTTCAAATACTGTTAAATAATATAATAATTTATGAAAAACTTATATCAGATATTATACGGAGTTGCAGCTTTGCTGCTATTGATAGTATTGCTTGGAGGTACTTTAACTAAACCGGTATTCAACAGTTATTCGGTTAAAACACTTGAAACTGCAGGGGTAAAACGATCATCAATTGATTCAATTGACTCAAGTATAGATGATATGGTTTATGGTGTAAAAAAAATGGAGTTTCAGATAGAGAGGATTAAAAATATTTTCTCTGATAAAGAAATTGATGAAGCAAAATACAGGCGTGTTAAAAATGAGGTTTTTGCAAAGAATATTTATACACCAATAAATGAACTGCTGATAGTTGGTTACAGAATTGGTTTTTTGTTTGTAAGTTTGATCTTATTTTTATCAGCGGTTATAATTCAACTGATATACAGGAGCAGAAGTTTACGTAAAAGGGTAGAAAAACTTGAAGAAATTTACAATTCTTCTTTAAGTAAGAATTAAAAAATTATTTTATTAAAATTAGAAACAGCTTAATGATTTATTAATGAAGCTAATAATTAATGTAATAAAAATTAATGCTTAAAAAAAAGCAATGTATAGGAAAATACATTGCTATTAGTATATTGTTAAAAAAATTTATTTACTGTTTTTCTTCTTCCAAACATCAAGCAGACTTTCATTTTTCTTATCATTTTGTGAAATTGAAGTTTTGAACTTAAATTCCTTTTCATTTCCATCCCAGAAAATTACATTCATATTTTCACCTCCAAAAGTACCGTTAGAAGTGAAAAAGGTTTCAGTAGTTCCAAATATATTAGCACTGCCTAATGAATAACACCAAACTTTATTATTAAAATTAAAGAATTTTAGTGCGGAAATATCATCAAAATCAAAAGTTATTTCACCGCATAACTGATTATCTTCTTCAAAAAGTCTTTTTTTAACATTTTTAACTCCAAGCATTTCATCCTCAGGTTTGTTTCCGTTAAGGTAATTGCTGATGAGGTCATCATATTCTTTTTCAGGTGTGCTGGCTGAGTCCATAGTATGCATTATGTTGATATATTTTATCTTGCCGCTGCCCTTTTTGCCATCCTTAAGTTTAAAACTGTATTCTTTTGATTCCATAGTTAAACAGCCAACAAAGCTAAGTGAAAAACAAAAGAGGAACAAATAAATTAATGGTTTTTTCATAAATTAGAATTTTAAATATTAATATAAGACGTTAATGTTTTAATCAAAAAAAAAAAAAAAATCAGTTAAATATATTATTTAATTTGATGAGCTACTTTTTCACCTGAAAAGTTAATAATATCTTCGGCACCATCAACACCAATAATATTACCCGAAATCCAGAATGCATTTTCACCGCAAAGCAGACTGATTGCCTTTGCAACATCTTCGGGGCGGGTTAAACGGCTGTGCGGATTTTTAAGTTTTGTTGATTCAATCATATTCTGTGCACCGGGTATTTTTTGCAATGCAGGAGTATCGGTAACGCCTGCCATAATTGAGTTAGCTGTAACTTTCATTGGCGCTAATTCAAAGGCAAGCTGTCTTGTATGAGATTCCAATGCTGCCTTAGCAGCAGAAACGGCACCATAAAAAGGAATAACTGAGTGAGAACCTGCGCTTGTTAATGAAAAAATCCTTCCGCCTTCAGCTAAAAGGTTACGGAAAACAAGTCCCTGAGTCCAGTAAACAAGTGAATTTGCCATTACATCAAGCGTCATTTCCATTTGTGACTTTGAAATACAATTTGGCTGAGATTTAGCTATAAAAGGCTTTAAAGTACCAAAAGCAAGTGAGTGAACCAGTACATTTACTGTTCCCTTATCATTTCCGTTAAGTCTCTCGGTAATTTCATCAAGTACTTCATTCCTTTTAATAGCATCTGCAGCATTTATATTGAAAAAAACTGCCTGCTGTTTTGTTTGCTCAATTTGTTTGATAAGATTATTAACATCGGGTATAGTTATGGCTCTATCCAGATGAACACCGAAAATATTGTACCCTTGCTTAGCAAGCTCAAGTGCAACAGCACCGCCAAATCCGCTGGAAGCGCCAAGTATTAAAGCCCATTGTTTCATAGAATTCTGTAAATTCTTAAATTTAATGAATAAATATACCTGTAATTCTAATGTTTTTCAAATCAAAATTACTTACATAAATTGTATTTAAATAATAAAATATGTATAATTTTAAATAGTTGTAAGTATTTAAAAAGCTACAGTAAAGGTTAAAGTTTTTGCGGTTTCCCAAGGTCTTTCCATGAATTATTAGTAATATCAAAACCCAATATTATAAAATTCTCATTAAGTGCAGACATATATACCGGAATAATATCGTAAGGTTTATTAGCCGGGGGTAATAAAGAAAAAATCTGTGAGTTTACAATATGTATTCCGCAAAATGCTTTATAAGCAATATTATCTGATTGTTCATTATTCTTATATATTACATTTTTACCCTCTTCAACTCTACCTGTAATTACACCGGTTGAATTACAAATAAGATACCTTGAAGTTTTACGTGATTGAACGCATAATGTGGCAAGAGGTTTGTGGAGTAAATGAAAATCAATAATTTTACATAAATCAGCATCAGTGTCAACATCAGTATTATAAACTATAAAATTATCAGAATCCTTCAGATAATTTTCAGCATTTTTTACGGCTCCGCCTGTTCCAAGCAGAATTTTTTCTTCAATTAAAGTAAATTTCTCATTACCAATTCTGCCTGTAAAATATTCCTTCATTTTATTTGCGTGATGATGAATATTGATATATATATCATCAATTCCCGCAGATGTAATTTTAGCAATTACATTTTCAATCATTGGTTTACCGTTAAAATTAACCAATGCTTTTGGAATATTATCAGTAACTGGTTTTAAACGGGTTCCAAAACCTGCAGCAAGAATAAATGCTTTGTTGATTTTACTTTTCATGCGGGGGAGCAAACTTTTGATTAAATTCCGGTTTCAGCTTAAAAACTATATCTTCACATTTATATTTATCTTCGGGTGCATTAAATTTTTCATACATTTCAGATAAGTCGTCATCGGTAAAACCTGCATAGCCAATAATATATTCCGGACGCTGAGATAATACGTATGCAATATCAAATTTTTTATGCCCTGCCTGCAGACGTTTTGAGTTGGTTTTTGCAATGTGTTCATTGTTTAAACCCCACATATCAATTGTATATAATTCACTGTAATATGGAATTTTACCAGCAGGACCTACTGCAATAACAGTGTTTGGTGCAGTATTCATTTTAAGCCATTTGCCAAACATAGACCATTGCATTTCGTAACGGGCATTATCATCTTTTATAATAAGCTGATTGTATTCCAAAAATGCAAGTGTTAAGCTGAAAAGAAGTATAGAAATGGTTACAATTAAAATTTTTACTGTTTTAATTGCTTTAAGCTCGTCATTATAAAATCTGCTTATTTTTTTTATAAAATTAATGAAACCATACACACTTAATATATACAGCATTGGCAATATAGGAACAAAGAACCTGTTTGCAATCATCCAGTCACCGCCAACAACAATAATATACGTAATGTAAATAAACACAAACGCTATCATAAATGATAATTTAAAATCTTTTATAGCTGTTTTAAAGGGAATAAATAAAATAAACAGGAAAATGTAAAATCTGGCACCTGTACATAACGCAAGATATTTAGTGCCAAGTACAAGATTCATTTTAAAATCAGTAACACCTTTGGCATAAAATGTATTTGGTATTAACTGTCCATAGAAAAGATATTTAAAACCATAATATAGAATGCAAAATACAGCATAAGAAATAATTATTGTTAAAAATACCTTTTTAAAATTATTTATTGATTTTCTGAAAAGAAACATATGTGCAATAGTTATAACTGCAATCATATTTCCTTCTGGTCTAGTAAGGGTGCAAAGCATTAATGAAAGGATAAGATAAATAAGATGTTTATTGCTATTATTTATTTTATAGTAATTATAAGTGATACCCAAAATAAATAATGTATAAATGGGGAACTCCATGCCGCCAATAGCCCAAAATGCAACAGAGTCATCAAGTGCCATGAACAAAGGAGGCAATAATATTAAAAATTTAAGATAATTTGAGATATTTCCGTTGAAAGAACGTGATATTAAGGTTATAAATAAAATATTTATTATAGAAAAAATTAAACCAAGTGAGCTTGAAAATAATGCAACATCAATAGATTTTACCTGTGTAAAAGGTGCTGTTACAACAGTCCATAAAAAATTAGTATAACCTTCAATATATTCACCCTCGTTATAAACAAGCCCTTTGCCTTCCATTAGATTTTTGCCGTACCTGTAAGAAATGTAGGCATCATCTACATTTTGGAATAGAAAGCTCCAGCTTAAGAAAAAGCAATAAATTATAAAAAATACAATAATTAAAATGAAATACTTTTTTTCTTTAGACAAGTTATAGTGTTAATTTAATACAAATTTACATCTATGTTTTAAAAAAAATATGCAAAATTTAAACATTTAATCATACATTGGATTTTTGTAATTTTGTATATAATAATGCATAAAATTAAAACTTACAAAAGGAATAATATTTGGGTGTAAGCTGGCGCAAGAACCTGTATATAATCTGGACTGCCCAATTAATAGCTATGATAGGAATGAGCATGGTTATCCCCTTTTTGCCCCTGTATGTTAAAGATCTTGGTATAACAGAGATTTCTGAGGTTAAACGCTGGAGCGGATTAGTTGTTTCAGGGGTATTTATTACAGCTTTTATAGCAACACCTGTATGGGGCTGGCTTGGAGACCGCATAGGAAGAAAGAAAATGGTGCTCCGTGCGGTTTTTGGTTTAGCTGTATCGCAATGTTTAATTGGTCTATCACAAGATGTGGTACAGTTGTTTATTTTCAGGATGGTACAGGGTGCACTTAGCGGATTTATTGCCTCTGCGTTAGCACTAGTTTCATCTAATACCCCAAAGGAACGCTCGGGATATGCAATTGGTTTTCTTGCTAGCTCAACAGCAGCAGGAAACCTGTTAGGTCCGTTTATAGGCGGTTTGCTTGCAGATACTTTTGGTTACCGTAATGTTTTTTTTATTACCTCTGTAATGTGTGCAATAAGCGGTATTTTAATATTTCTTTTTGTCAAAGAATTTAATAAACCCATTTACAAAAAGAGTGATATCAGAGAAAATTATAAACTGATCTTCAATAATAACCGATTGAAGTATGCCCTGCTTCTTTTAGTGATTTCTGCTGCATCAAATTCAATGATTCAGCCATTGTTTGCATTGTTTATTGAGCGAAAGCTGACTCAAACAGAATATTTGGCAACAATTACGGGCTCTATTTTTGGTGTTGTTGGTTTATTTCAGGTAATTTCTTCATCAATATGGGGAAAGCTGAATGATAGACTTGAGATACGGAAAAATCTTGCCTGGGCAATGATTGGAGCAGGAGCGGGATATGCACTGCATATTGTTAGTACCGGTATATGGGAGCTTGTTCCAATCCGTGCATTACTTGGGCTATGTTTAGGCGGAGTAATGCCCTCTTTATTTTCATTCATAAATAAATGTATCCCGGATAATCGTAAAGGCGGAATAATGGGAATTGCATCAAGTTTTACAATGTTAGGAAATTTAATAGGACCTGTTACAAGCGGATATATTTCTTCAGTTACAAGTATAGATTTTATATTTATTTTGAGCGGAGTTATACTAATATCAGGTTCAGTGCTTGCATTCAGTAAATTAAAGGAAACGCCCAAAGAGCACCATAAGATTAGGCAAAAAGATAAAGCAATGGTAAAAGAAGAAATTGCTGCCGGTACTTTAAACAATTAATTACTAAAAATAACATTTATAAATAATATTATGAAATACATTTTAATTTGTTTTATATTTTTTTCTGCTGCTATTAATGCTCAAAGTATTTTTGAAAGATGGCATAAAACAGACCAGCTTATACGTGACCGCAAAATTGATGAGGATGATGCTATGGATTCAATTAAAATGTATGTTAAGCTTGGAGTAAAGGAGTTCCGTTCATACGACATACCCGGCACAAAGCGCAGCGGCTGGGTTTTCCCAATGAGTGATTTTACATGGTCTTCATACAGAACTGACGGCAAGGATTATAAAGACAGGTTTTTCAGTTATTTTCAGGGTGGTGAATTTAAAGGGCATCCTGCACATGATATATTTGTTTTAGATAAAGATACTAACACTTTTGAAGACTCAACCGGCAGGCAGGTACCTGCAATTGCTATGGTAACGGGTATTGTAATTTCTACTTATGGCACATGGTTTCGAGCTGATTTTTTAAGAAGCGGAAACTATATCAAGCTCTTTGATCCAGAAAGCAAGGCAATGTTTTACTACTCTCATTTAGATAGTGTATTTGTAAAACCGGGAGATATTGTAAAAGCCGGTGATAAAATAGGATACATTGGCAGAACCGGAAGGAAGGCAATAAGAGGTAAAACGCATATTCATATTGGGTATTATAAAATTGATGATGACGGCGAACCTATTCCTGAAGATATAATAGAAGATCTATACCTTGCGCAAAGTAAAATGAAAAAATAGATTAATTTTTACGAGTTTAAAATTTAACTACTACTTTTGTACCGGAGTTTCTTTCAATTTTAAAAGTTCCGCCAAGTTTTTTGGCATACATACCAACAAGCACCATGCTGAAAGAGTGGGGCTTGCCTTTATTAGACGATAACACACCAATACCATTATCGCGTACAGCAAGGGTAAATTTACCAGATTCATCTTCATTTATATCAATTGCAATATTACCTTTTTTCTTATTGGGAAACGAATGAAGCAATGAATTGGTAATAAGCTCATTAACAATAAGCGATAAAGTTACAGCTTTATCCAAAGGTAATTTGATATTTTTTGCATTTATGTAGGTTGATACCCTGTTTAAACTGATTTCATATTTTTCAAACAGAAACGGAACTAAAACATAAAAGAAAGATTCAATATCAATATCACCTTTCTTATCCAATGAGTACAATTTATCCTGAATTAAAGCTATTACCTGCGTCCTGACCCGGGCAATTTTAAAATATTCATTATAAACAGGGTCCATAACATAGTCACTTTGAAACTGCAAGAGTGATGAAATTATCTTCATATTTTCTTTTACTCTGCCGGAAGCTTCTTTTGTCATCAGGTCTTTTTCGCGAGTTACTTCTTTTAATTCAAGCTCAAGTTTAAATTTTTCCTTTGCTTTAATGTTAGCTTCGCTGAAAAGGATTGCATTTTTATTAGCAATTGCTGCCTGATTAACCATAGTTTCAATCCAAGCCCTGTTTCGTTCGTCAAACTCATCTTTGTTTTTGCTCATTAATGTAATAAAACCAAGGATTTTATTGTTAAGTTTGATTGGGACAATCATAGCTGACTCAATAATGTATTCTTTCTCCGTATCCATATCAGCAAGAGTTCCTTCATTGGTAATATGATACTTAGTATTTGACTGCTCTAATCGTTTTTGGTAATCATTAATAATGATAGTATCATTTTTGCGGATAGCTTCGCTGATAATACCTTTACCTTCGGGGGCAAGCGGTATTTCAGGAATGCTGGATACATCAATATGACTTTCTTCCAGAACACTACGCAGGTAAATATATTTTATTACACGTTTTTTTTCTTCAAAGCGGGCAACAAACATATCCTGCAAGTCAGCAATATTTCTTAAAACATCAAAGAGCTTATTATATAATTCGCATATATCAAGTGTAGTGGAAAAAAAGCGGGAAGTTTCGTAAAGAAGTTTGAGCTCTTTGTTCTTATGGTTAAGAACTTCAATGAGCCCTTTTAAGGATTCTCTTTCGGTTATGTTTTGCATGATAGTAGTCCCCCTATAAACATTATTTTGCAAATATAAAAAAATAAAGTGAAATAATGGTAACGTAATAGGGTTAAAAGAGATAAAAAAGTACGGAAATTTTTAATATTTGCCGAAAATCTCGGCAGGTAAAACTATCAAATTATTCATCAATTATAGCACACATAAGCTCAGCTTCTGCAGCAAGCTCTCCATTTATACTGTTTTTAAATGCTTTTGCTTTAAGTTTAAATATATTGCGTTTTCTATCAGTAACTTCAACATCAAAAAAAAGCTGGTCACCGGGTATAACCTGTTTACGGAACTTAGCTTTATCAATTGAAGTAAAGTAAGCTAATTTTCCGTCATAACTATCAAAGAAATTAAGTATCAGCAGTCCCCCGGTTTGTGCCATAGCTTCAACTATCAGCACACCCGGCATAACGGGCTTTTGGGGGAAATGTCCCTGAAAAAAAGGTTCATTAATAGTAACATTTTTTACGCCTACAATACGCTTACCAATTTCAAGATCTACAACTTTATCAACTAACAGGAAGGGGTATCTGTGCGGAAGCATTTTTTTTATAGCATTGATATCAAAAATAACATCTCCTGCAGATTTTGCCTGATATTTTAATTTTAGTTTGTTTTGCTTATACAAATTGCGAAGCATTTTTACAAACTCAATATTATGTTTATGTCCGGGTCTTGCTGCCATAATATGCCCTTTAATTGGAGCTCCAATTAATGCCATATCACCGATAAGATCAAGCAGTTTATGGCGAACTGGCTCATTAGGAAAGCGGAGCTGAGTATTGTTCAGTATTCCGTTCTGCCCCAATACAACATTTTCTTCAATTCCAAGTTTGTTCATAAGTTCATTTAGCTGATCTTTTGATAAATCACGATCAACAATTACAACAGCATTTTTAAAACTTCCACCCTGAATTAAACCCTGCTCATAAAGTGACTCAACTTCATGCAGAAAGCAAAAAGTACGAGCAGGTGCAAATTCGTTTGCAAATTCATTCATATTAAAAAGACTAGTATATTGGCTTCCAAGTGCAGGGTTGCGGTAATCAATCATAACTGTTACTTTAAAATCATCTAATGGAAAGGCAACTATATCAACAGTTCCATCCGGGGCACGGTAATGAAGTGTATTTTCAATGACAAGGTAATCTTTGGGGGCATCTTGCTCGGTAAAACCAGCTGAAATTAACAAATCAATAAACGGTTTTGCACTGCCATCAATTACAGGCGGTTCATTGGTATCAAGCTCAACAATCAGGTTATCAATTTCAGCACCCATAATAGCTGCAAGCACATGCTCAGTGGTTTTAACTTCTGCATCACCAACAGATATAGTTGTACCGCGGGATATATCAGTAACATGGTCTATATCTGCAGGTATTTCAGGTGAACCTTCTAAATCAATCCTTTTAAAGCAAATACCATAATCTTCCGGTGCAGGAAGAAATTTCATATTTGACTTGTTGCCTGTATGCAGACCAATGCCTGAAATTGAGACTTCTTTAGCTATTGTGCGTTGTTTTGTGAGCATAGTTTACAATATTAATATTGTAAAATACTGATTTTTATAAAAAGATTAAACGTAAAAGTAACAGATTCAAAACTAAGATTATTCGTGTCAGTCTGTAAGAACTGACACACATATACGTCATATCAAATGACCTGACGGCTGATGAATTTCGTAATTTAAATAGCAGGGGTATGTAAGTTAATCAGTAGCCATGCTTTTTGCGGTGCTGATATCCTGCTCCATTTCAAAGCAAGAACTGTGCATCCGGCTAGTAGCGATTATTTCTCCTCCGGTATATTCATTCAGGTTAAAAAACCACTTTCCATCAAGAGTTGAATTACGTTTAAAGTTTTTATCATAAGCTGCTGCCAAACGCATCCGCAGAACACAATCTGCACAACATTTTTCATCCAAACAGCCACGGCAATTCATTATTGCAATGCCATCTGTCTTAACCAGCCGGGCAAAATACATTCCCGCAGGTCCCGAAAATTTAACAAATTTTATGGACATATTAGTATTTAAGTTTAATTAGTTAAGTTTTATAACTTATAATCAAATAGAAAATTGAATTGATTACCTTAATTCCATAAATAGAGAGTCAGCACGTTTTTGCAATACAAAAAAGTACAATAAATCCGGTGAACTAACCCAATTATTATAATTTTAATATAATACCTAAATGCAGTTAATGCAAGAGATAAAAGCAGAAATATTAGTTTAAATTTTGAAAACGTAAATTGATAACTTAAAGGTAAACAGATATATTACAAAGTTTGCTCATGTCAATTCCTTAGAACTGATACAGATATTCCACGTGTTAAATGACCTGACTATAGCAGTTTCAGCCAAAAGACCAGAGAGCAACGGTGATTGGTTGATATAGGATAATTCTGTTTATGGTATTACTTTTTTTTTGACAGGCTGCGAATGATAGCTTCTTGGCGAAGTTCACTTTGCATGGGTTGTGCGCGGTAACCTGAGTACATTCCCGGTTTTGTGATTGATTTAGAAACATTAGTTGCTGCTGTTAGAATAACATTATCACAGATAGAAATATGACCTACAATACCAACTTTACCCCCAATCATGCAGTTTGCACCAATCTTTGTTGAGCCGGCAATTCCTGTTTGCGAAGCAATTACTGTATTTTCACCAATTTCGACATTGTGAGCAATTTGGATCATGTTATCTAATTTAACACCTTTGCGTATAATTGTTTCGCCAATTGTGGCACGATCAATTGAACAGTTTGCACCGATTTCAACATCATCTTCAATAACAACAATTCCCTTTTGAGGAATCTTTTGATAAGTGCCATCAGGATTTTTTGCCTGTCCAAAACCATCACTGCCAATAACTGTACCGGAATGAATAATAACACGCGAGCCAATTTTACATCCGTTGTATATAGTAACATTAGGATAAATAAGAACATCATCAGCAATTTCAGCACCTGCAAGAATCACAGTATTTGGCAGAATAGAAACACGGTCACCAATTTTAACCAATTCACCAATAAAAGCATTTGCACCAATACGAACATCTATATTTGAAATTTCTGCAGTATCAGAAATTCGTGCAGTTTGATCTATGCCAATTTTTTGTAATTCAGTTTTAGGCGAAAGCACATCGAGCAGGGTTAAAAATGCAAGGTATGGATCTTCGACTTTTATCAGGGGAACAATACGGTCATCAAGTCTTTTATATAATAAAGCATTAAATTTTTTTGAAACTATAACACAGCCAGCAGAAGTGCCGGAGAAGAACTTTTCATATACAGGGTTGGCAATGAAAGTTATTTCATTGCTTTGAGCAGATTCAATTTTACCGATACCGGTAATTTCAAAATCTGGATTAGAGCCGGTTGAAAGTTCACCTGATAAAAGCTGTGATATTTGATGGAGTTTCATTTTATATTAATTTTTCAAAAGCATCCATTATAAAAGATATTAAAGACACACATTAATATTAAAATAGTTTTAATTATTAGTTAATAAAACTCAAAAAAAAGACGGCATTTAGCCGTCTAAGATAATACATACTCAAAATTATTGCGATTCCAGTTTTTTAATAACTTTTTGAGTTAAATCATACTTATCATTCATATACAGCAGCATTAATTGTGTAGAGCGGTCAATAACAAAATCATATCCGCCTTCTTTAGCAACATCCTGAATTGCTTTAAAAATGCGGTCTTGCACCGGTTTCATTAATTCAGCTTGTTTTTGGAAATATTCTCCATTTTCGCCAAATTTACCTTGTTTATAATCATTAACCCGCTTTTCCATTAAAGTTATCTGTTCTTCGTTTTGCGAGCGTACTTTATCAGTAAGAATAAGTTTTTTCTTTTCATAATCATCTTTCATAAGTTTAAGACTGTCATTAAGCTGCTGAAGCTCAAGCTTCCATTTCTGCACCATGTTATCAAGGTTAGTTTGAGCATCACGTGCATCCTGAAGCTGCTCGAGAATAACTTTAGAGTCAACATAACCTATTTTTTGCTGCGAAAAAGTATTCACAGTAAAAAGAATTAGAGCCGCCAAAAATGCAATATGAAGTTTCATTGCGTAATTGTTAATTTGCAAAAAATGAATTAATGCCTGCAGAATAAATAATGACTGTAAATAGTTTAAAAAGCATTAAAAAATATTTGAATACAGAAAATTTATTTAAGCTTATCCAGAACTTTGAATGTAATATCAATATCCTTATCTCCATAAATTAAGGCATCGCTGGCTTTATCAAGAACTAAATTATACTTTAGTTCCTTAGCAAGTATTTCTATTGTATTGGTTATTTTATCCTTAACGGGTTTGAAAAGTTCAACTTGAGCATCGTATAAAGTTTTTTGAACATTTTGTTTGTATAAAGATAGCTCCTGATCCATTGCCTGAACTTCTTCCTGCATTAAACCAAGTTCGCTTTCAAGGCTTTTTATCTGGTCAGGTGTAAGCTGCCCTGCTTCTATCTGTTTTTGAGCATCTTCATATTTTGTTTTGAATGCATCTGCTTTGGTTTTAATATCGTTTTCTTTTATGGTAATAGTATCAACATAAAGCTTCTGCATATCTTCAAGTTTTTTCTTTACATCCTGAGCTTCGGGCAGCTGTCCTATAATTACTTCGCTATCCACAAAAGCAATTTTAACCTGTGCCCCTGCTGTTGCTGCCAAAACAGCGGTGAATAATATTGCAAATAAAATGTTTTTCAATTTGTTTCTCCTTTAAATATGTATATTTCGTTTAAAAATTTTATATTAAAATCCCCTGCCAAACTGGAAGTGAAATAGCCACGATGGATCTTGTCCGTCAACAGCTTTTCTGTCAAACCCATATCCAAGATCAAAGCCAATAATACCAACAGCAGGCAGCATTAATCTTGCACCAAAACCAAGTGAACGTTTAAGATCAAATATATCTGCTGTTTTAAATGAAGACCACAGGTTGCCTGCTTCAGCAAAAGCAGTTAAGAAAATCGGGATTGGATCCTGTGAAAGCGAATACCTAAGCTCAACACCGGCTTTAAAAAGGAATCTGCCCCCAACAGGTGAACGCACTGAATTAATAGGTCCAACAGAGCGGTCTTCGTAACCTCTAAGTGAAACTGTATTGTATGAAAGGCCGCTGCCGCCCATAAAAATAAGTTCATTTGGCGGAACGTAATTATCTTTTGAAAGACTTGAAATACTTTCAATATCAAATAGCGAAGCAAGAACTAGCTTGCCTGAGTTATCAAGACTCTTATATGCCTCACTTTTAAAACCAAGTTTATAGAAATTAGTAGTGCCAACCAGATTAGCCCCGGCAACTTCTGCAGAAAGAGATATCTTTGATCCAATTGAAGGAAAAATGGGACTGTTGGTAGAATTTCTTGAAATAGTCTGCCCTATGCTGATTTGAGTCCGTAACCCTGTTTCATACAAACCTGCACCGTTTATAACATTAGTACGCTGGAATTTAATAAACCAGTCTCCCCGGAAATAATCATCCGGAAATCTGAATCTTCTGCCAAGACTGAGAGTTGCTCCGGTTTCCTGAATTTCGTATGTATAATTCTGTTTAGTATCATACAGGTTAATACCCGCAGATGTTGGAGTATTAAACAGCCATGGTTCAGTAAAACCAATGCTAAAAGTACGGTAAGTACCGGAGGTACCAAAATCCCATTGTAAAGAAAGAATTTGCCCTGCCCCGCCTGAAAGAGGGTCCAGAATATCAAAATTATTAAAAGTAAGTCCAAGACTTCCTGAAAACCCAAAAGTTTGACTGTAACCAACCGAAGCATTAAGCTGATCACTTGAACGCTCTTCTACAACATAAACAAGGTCAACGGTACTATCATTTCGCTGAACAAAATCATAGTTTAAAGATTCTGGATTAAAATAATTAAGCTGAGAAATTTGCTGCATAGAGCGCATCATAGCAGTTTTATTAAAATACTGTCCGGGTAAAGTAAAAAGTTCTCGGCGGATAACTTTATCCTGAGTTTTGGTATTGCCAGAAAAAGAAATTAACCCTACCCTGTACTGCCTGTTTTCGGTAATTTTTACATCAAGGTCAACATAATTATTTGGTTCATTAACTTCTTCAACATCAGCACTAAAGCCAAGGTATCCGTTATCAAGATACAGCGAAGCTATATCAGTTTGGCTTTCGTTGCCTCTTAAATTTTGATTGAACTTTTCATAATTATACACATCACCGCGTTTCATATCAATCCGTTCGTAGAGTACAGAATCTTTATAAACGGTATTTCCTTCAAAAGTAATTTTGCCTACTTTATACCGGGCACCTTCATTTACATTAATCAATATATCAACATCTTCTTTATGGTTTTTATAAGTAAGTTTATCATCAATAATAACTGCATCTTTATACCCGTTGCGTTTATAATAATTAATAATTAATTCTTTATCTTTTTCGTAATCTTTGCGGTTAAATCTGGCTTTATCCCAAAACTTCCACCATTTTCGTTCAGCAGTTTCTTCCATAGCACCTTTAAGGTCTGAGGAAGAAATTTTTTTGTTGCCCTGAAAACGAATATTTCTGACACTAATTTTAGAACCCTCATTAATCTTCACACGAAGCTGAGCTTCATTATAGGAATTTACTAACTGGTCAACCTTAACCTCAGCAAGCGGGTATCCTTCTTCTTCGTATGCTTTGGTAATATTGTATTCAATATCTTTTACAGTCTGCGGAGTTATAACCTGCCCTTTTTCAAGAGGCATTTTTTCTTCCAGGTCTTTATCACTAAACTCATCATTACCTGAAAACTTGATATTATCAAGTTTAGGAAGTTCTTTAACTTTAATCACAAGATATGCACCATCGCCTACCTTTTTATCTACCAGGATTTCTATATCAGAAAAAAGCTTCATGTTCCACAAATTCATAATTGCCTGCTGAGTAGCATCGCTTGGTATCATAATTTCATCTCCAACTTTTAAGCCTGAGTTTGAAATAATAATTCGCGAATCATAAAACTTATTTCCATCTGTTGAAATGGCAAGAATTTTATAAGTCCATGGTCCTTCCTGTGCTGATGTATTTAAGATAGTTATAAAAATAAGGGTAAAAAATAAAAAAAGAACTTTCTTTATATCTCTCATTAAGCTTTTTTCTTTGATTGAATTTGTTTAGTAGTCATTCCAAATCTGCGCTCTCTGTTTTGGTATTCGCGAACTGCATCATAGAGTTTATTTCTCCTGAATTCAGGCCAAAATGTTTTATCAAAATACAATTCTGTATACGCTAATTCCCACAGTAAAAAATTGCTAATCCTGAAATCACCTCCGGTTCTTATCAAAAGGTCGGGGTCAGGAATATTTGCGGTTACCAGATATGATGAAAATATTTTTTCATCTATTTCAGAATTTGAAATTTTATTATGTTTAAAATCAGATGCCATATTTTTAACTGCATTAAGGATATCCCACCTTCCGCTGTAACTTAATGCTAAAACCAAAGTCATAGTCTTATTGTTCCGGGTTTTTTCTATTGATTCATTAAGCTCTTTTAACACTTTTGGAGGCATAATTGACATATCTCCAATAGCTAAAAGACGGACATTATTTTCGTGCAGTTTATCAGTTTCTTTTCTCAAAGAACGTATAAGCAGCTTCATTAAAATAGCAACTTCGGTTTTTGGACGCCGCCAATTTTCAGTTGAAAATGTGTATAAAGTTAAATATTTAACTCCAATTTGTCCGCAAACTTCAACAATATCACGAACTGAATGTACTCCTTCGCTGTGCCCAAAAGTACGGGGATGCTTTTTTTCCTGTGCCCATCTGCCATTTCCATCCATAATAATAGCAATATGACGCGGAATTTCTCCTGTTTCTTTTAAATGATCCTGAACTTTTTTATCTGAACCGGTGGGTTCGTTAAAAGCCATTTAAAATGATAAATTACGGCTAGGATGCCTTTAAATTTCGTTTAGTAAATCAATAATTTAGCTTTTAAACACTAAAAATACAATTGAAATATTACCCCATAAAGTACATTAATTCACATCTCCCCAAAATAAAGCAACAATATTGAACACAAATTACACTAATTTTATTAATTAACCCGAAGTATTATCTAAAATTGTTATATCTTGATTAAAATAGCAATGGTTTTAAATTATAAATCTAAAAATAAATAAAATTATACAGAATTCATTATAAATTGAAATTCAAACTTTAAGCAAAAAAAATTTAAAGAACAATTATATGAAGTATTGTGTAGTATATAAAAAAAGTGATTAAATATTACCGGAATTAACATCAATTTAAATGAAACTTAAAACAATATTTTATGCGGGTTTAAAAATTATTATACCATAGTAATAAGTTTCACTTGTTCTTTTATTGTAGTTTAGGCACCATTTGCCAAGTGATTTTGGAGTTAAAAATTTTCGTACTCTTTTTTGCTCGGGGTCAATTACAGTAATATATTTATTTTCATACTCAACTGCACTTATCCAGTGATCTTCATGGTCAGTTAGCAAAATAAGTTTATTGCCCTTTTTAAGATTATAAATTACACGCTGTTTAAATGCTGCTTCCGTTTTATTTTGGAATGCTTTAAATTCAAATCCAAGCTGTTTTAGGGCACGAAAAATTTTCTTTTCACTTGTTCCGTTTACTCTGTTGCTGTGTGCAAGCTCTCTTATTTTCCGTTCAGAATATAAATAACCTAATGCTATTAATGAATTACGGATTGATGCAGGTCCGCAAGAAAATTTTGTTTCCTGTTTAAAATATGTCAATTTAATAAATCCTTCTCTGTACCCATAATTTTTCAAAAGGGATAGCTTGAAAAATCTAATTTATATTTCAAAAACATAATAAGCCATAACATTCTTTTATCATTGCAATAAATTTTATAAATAATTAATTCAAAAACAATGCTTTTTACGTGATAAACACATAAATAACATAGTATTATAAAATAATACGAAATTTAATATTTTTTGAGCATATTGAATTAAAAACAGGAACTAAATGAAATTTTTAAATATTGATAATTAAAAGTCTAAATTTGTATTTACTATTATATAAAGTCAGCATATTTGAAACAGGTATCTATTAAATTAATTATTTTACTGATTTTTAGCTCTAACTTATTGATATTTTCACAAAGTTCAGTATTAAAAGGTAAAATTACAAATCCCGATGGCAGTCCAATTGGATTAGTTAAAATAAAATTAAATTCTGAAGATATAACCAATATCACAAAAAAAACTGATAAAAAAGGGGAATTCATATTTGGAGGATTAAGTAAAGGAACATATTCAATAATAGCACAGCTTGAAGGATATAAATCTGCAGAGAGAAAAAATATTATTCTCAACGGATTTGATACGTTAAATATAGATATTCTACTAGATGCGGAAAGTTATTCTACCGAAGAAATTGATGTAGTTTCTAAGCGATTTAAACAGGCACAAAACGATATGCGGACAAGTCTGTTAAATTTGGAGCCAAAGACAACAAGGGTAATTCCGGGAGTTGGTGAAGATGTACTCCGTTCGCTTCAAACTTTGCCGGGTGTAAGTGCACCAAATGATTTTTCATCTCAATTAATAATTCGTGGTTCAGGACCTGACCAAAACCTGATTGTAATGGATAACATTGAAATTTTTAATCCATACAGATTGTACGGTGTGTTTAGTATGTTTAACCCCGAAACACTTGAAGATATAAACTTAATAACAGGCGGGTTTCCATCAAGATACGGTGACAGACTTTCTGCAGTACTTGATGTAACAAACCGCGAGGGAAGCAAAACCAAATATTTTACCGGACAAACAAATATAAATATTGCCAATGCAAATTTAGTTTTCAGCGGTAAAATTCCATTTAAAAATATTCCGGGTTCATGGATATTTTCAACACGGAGAAGTTATTATGATTTGATAATAGGACCGTTTGCAAAAAAATCGGGATTAATTGATGAGTCAGCATCTTTTCCTGCATTTGAGGATATTCAGGGAAAGATAACATTAGGTCCGTGGAAAGAGCATAAAATTATTTTAAACGGAATTTATTCCAAAGATGGTGTAAATATAATACCGGGTGAATCTAAAGAGATGGAAGACAGTATTTCAGTCAGAGATAATTCAACCAATGATGTAATTGGACTTGCATGGCATTATGCACCAAATAATAAATTTCTTACCAGAACAACATTTTCGTGGTACAGAAATAAAGGAGATGCACAATTTGGAGGCGAACTGCTTGACCCCGTACTTGACCGTGAAATATATACTCCGGAGGTACGAGACAGCTTAAGAGCACTAGGGCTTTTTTTAGGGATTGGCTTTAAATCCAAATATACCTTCAGAAAATACGCCATACAAAATAATACAATATTTATTTCCAAGCATCACAAAACTGAAATTGGCGGAGGGATTGACATAATGAAAACTGACCTTGAGTTTTCAATTCAGCTTGATGACAGACTTAGAACTCTGGCACAGAACAATCCGAATTTCAGTGCAATTTCCACAGGACAGCTTGACGGAAAAAATTACTACCGTGCAAATGTTTATTTTCAGGACAGAGCTGAAATTTCAAAAAAATTATTTACGCAGTTTGGTGCCAGGTTAGACTATTTTGCAATAAATAAAAAACTTTACCTTTCACCGCGGTTCAATTTATCTTATGCAATAGATAAAGTAACAACCATAAGGGCAGCAACAGGAATTTATTATCAATCACCCGGTTATGAAAAACTAATTGACCAGCAGACATTTTACGACCTTTCAGAAGAGAAATCAAAGAACTTAGAAGCAGAGCGCTCAATACATTACATTGCAGGAATTGAAAGATGGCTAACAAATGATATGCTGATTAAATTTGAAGGATACTACAAACAATTCAGCAATCTGATTGTACAGGAAAAGCTTACCGGTTACAGATATGAATTTTACAGGTACGACCCAAATAACAATGACCCTGAATATTTGCGAAACCCTGTAAATTGGTACAGAAGCAGTGAAAAACTTCCATTTGATTCTCTTACAATTACTCCCGTTAATGGTGCAAGCGGAAAATCTTACGGATTTGAATTTTATTTTGAAAAGAAATCGGTAAATCCAAGTGATAAATTCAACGGTTGGCTAAGTTACTCGTTAAGTTTTGCAAACAGGCACAGAGACGGCATTATTACACCATTTAGATATGACCAAAGGCATTCAGTTAATGTAGTGGCAAATTACAGAATTTTAAAATGGTTAGAGCTTGGTGCAAGATTTAATTTTTCTTCAAACTTTCCGGTTACCCTGCCTGTTGGAATACGCCCAAGGGTTGTTGGCGACTCACTTGCAGTACTGCCAATTGTTAATACAGTTCAGTTTGATTATGATTTTGGGGGTGAAGAAAATAAGCTTTCGGGAAGAAAACCTGTTTACCACAGACTTGATATTCGTGCAACTGCATATACTAAATTCTGGGGAATTGACTGGGCATTTTATCTGGATGTTATTAATGTTTATAACAAAAAAAATGTTATTGGTTATGATTTTTATATTGATAACAATCTTCAGGTTAAAATTAAACCAATCGGGCAGTTCCCTATTTTACCGACTATCGGTATAAATGCAAGATTTTGAAAAATATAAAAATTTTTGGTCAGGTTATAGGGACTGTACAAGTGCGGCATTTATACCGGCATAATTGGAGTATTTATTATAATTATTTTTACTTAAATAATCAGTTTTATTTTATTTAAATAATAGTAATATTTAAACAAACTAAATAGAATTTATGAACTTAATATGTTTTTTAAACCCTGTAAAAAGTAATACTGCCTGTAAATTTGGGAAATTGTTTATAATTGCTTTTGCCTTATTATTAATTAATACAACAACATATTCACAGTTTGGGCAAAATAAAGTTCAGTACAAATTATTTGACTGGAAATTTTTACAAACTGCTCATTTTGATATATATTTCAGTCAAGGCGGAGATTACATTGCACAGTTTACTGCCGTTGCTGCAGAAAGCTCACTTGTTTCAATTGAAAATAATATAGGATACGGTATTAAAAAAAGGATACCTATAATAGTATATAATTCACATAATGAATTTCAGCAAACAAATGCCATAGATGAATATTTATCAGAAGGAATTGGCGGTGTTACAGAGCTTTTTAAAAACCGAGTAGTTATACCGTTTGAAGGCGATTACGATAAATTCCGCCATGTAATACATCATGAACTTCTTCATGCATATATGAATGATCTATACTACGGAGGTTCAATTCAGAATATTATTTCATCAAATATTCAGCTTCAGTTTCCCGGATGGTTTTCCGAAGGAATGGCTGAGTATCAATCACTTGGCGGTATGGATAAAGCAAACGATATGTTTATGCGTGATGCTGTGATTTATGATTATATGCCTCCGTTAGATTATGTTGACGGCTACCTTGCATACCGGGGCGGTCAAAGTTTTTTTGCGTGGCTGGCTGATGAATACGGAAAGGAAAAAATTGGAGACCTGATGATACAAATAAAAGGGCTTGGTGATGTTGATGAAGGGTTTGTTGATGTATATAATTTAGGAATAGAAAAGCTTTCAGAAAAATGGCATAAAGCATTAAAACAAGCTTATTGGCCGGATATTAATACCAGACAGGAACTAAACGATTTTGCAGAACGTCTTACAAATGGAAAAAATGGAGACGGATTTTATAATACTGCACCCGCAATTTCTCCTAACGGTAAAAAAATAGCATTCATTTCCAACAGAGACGGATATTTTTCAGTCTATATAGCTGATGTAAAAACAAAAAAGATTGATCAGAAACTAATTGCAGGAAGCCAGACCCCAAGCTTTGAAGAGCTGCATCTATTAGCACCCGGAATTAGCTGGTCGCCAAACGGCAGGAAGATTGCAATTTCAGTTAAAAGCGGTGATAAAGATGCAATTTATATTATAGATGTTAATTCCGGTGATAAAGAAGAACTTCCAATACAATTTGAGGGAATATTTTCAGTTGACTGGAATCCTGTAAATAACTCACTTGTATTCAGAGGAGATAATTCAAAACAGTCAGATATATGGATATATGACCTTACAACTAGAAAACTTCAGCAGATAACCAATGACCTGTTTACAGATATTGACCCTAAATGGTCGCGTGACGGCAGGAAAATATATTTTACAAGTGACCGGGGGAATTACACTGTTGAGAGTGAAATTCCCAAGGATTTTACAATGAGCTGGTATGATTTTAAGGATAAAGACCTATATGTATATAATCTTGATGATAACCTAATTACACGCTTTACCGAAGATAAACATGCAAATGAATCTAATGTTGTAAGCTCGCCTGACGGCAAAAAGATACTTTATATTTCAGATAGAAACGGCATAGATAATATATGGATGCGAAACCTTGAAACAGGCGAAGAAAAGCCAATAACAAATTCAATTGATCCAATTTCATTGCTATCGCTTTCGGCTGACGGTAAAAGAGTTGCATTTAGTTCTTTAAATCAGGGCGGATACGATATTTTTTACCTTGAAAATCCGTTTGATATAGATTTGGGTATTAAGGAACTGCCTAATACTGTGTATGTTCAAAAACTGAAAGATGAAAGAAACAAGCTGACTGCTGTGCAAGATTCTATAAAGCAATTCAGCGATTCAATGAAGGTTATAGCAGACTCACTGTTAAAACTGGGATTGGATACAACAGGATTAAATAAGAATTATACAACCATAAATGATACCAATAAAGTAAAAGATACCACACAGTTAATTTACGGTAATGATGTTAAATTGAATTTGAATCCGGACCAGCCCGAAGTAGATACACTTAGTCCTTCGCAAAAATTAAAATTAAAGGAAAAGAAAAAAAGCAAATTTCAGCTTACGGATAATACAAATCCGGATGGAAGCTACAAAGTAAAATCATATAAGATAAAATTTTCGCCTGACCTTATTTACAGCAATGCAAATTACAGCAGTTTTTACGGAGTGCAGGGAATTGCACAAATGGCTTTCAGCGATGTACTTGGCAATCACAGGATTTTTGTTGCAACAAGTCTGGTATTGGATTTAAAGAACAGTGATTATGCATTTGCATATTATTACCTGCCAAAGAGAATTGATTACGGAGTATCTGTTTATCACTCAGCAAGATTTTTGCTTATCGGGCAAAACCTTGCAACCTCACAGCTATACAGATACAGAACTTACGGCGGGGATCTTTCAATTTCATATCCAATTAGCAAATTCAAGCGTATTGACGGAGCAGTTTCATATAATCATATTACAAAAGAAAATCTGGATGACCCGGCATTGCCTTCGCAGAATCTGGATTTTTTGCTCCCCGCAGTAAGCTTTGTTCATGATAATACGCTTTGGGGATATACAGCTCCGGTAAAAGGAACAAGATATAATTTAACTCTTTTGGGCACTCCAAAAATCGGAGCAAATGGTGCCAGTTTTTTCAGTGCTATAGGCGATTACAGAACTTATTTCCAGCTTGCTGAAGATTATAATTTTGTGTTAAGACTTAACGGCGGATTTAGCGT
>JADZAP010000031.1 GCA_020852705.1 Ignavibacteria bacterium
TAATATTATTAGTATATTCTTTAAACCATACTAAATTGCCATTTGAATCATATTTTCCAGTAAATGCTGAGTTTTTAAACCCTGTAAATACACAACCTCCATCTCCGCTTGAAACAATTGCTTTACCATAAGCTGTATCAATAAATCTTGTCCAAAGTGTATCTCCATAATCATTAATTTTTAATACAAAAATTGAGCTATAAGAATTTTTCCTTTGAGTTGTTCCAATAATAAAATAGTTACCATTTTCATCACTGCATATATCTTCGCTTACATCTGTAAACTGGAAAGGTCCGTCATAAGTTCTTTGCCAAGTTATACTCTGCCCAAAAATATTTGCACAGTAAAAAATAAATATTACGTAAAATAATAATAGCAAAAATTTGAAAAATTTTAAAAATTCCATAGTTTCATTATTAAATTGGTTTTTCCGTAAGTATCAACAAGTTATCATAAAATAACACACTATTTGGCAAATTACAATAACATACTATACTTTTATCATTAATAAAATGACAATTACCTTATTAAACAAAGTAAATTCAAAAACATTTTGAATGCTTAAAATAGGTTTTTCACTGAATTAATGTAAATAAATAATAAATTGTAATTACATTACAGCAGGTTTTAGCTGTGTTTTCAGGGTATATCTATAATATTTAAGTAATATCAATAGCTACTATACAAATACAATACAGCAATTGTAGCAAAACAATCATTTGGGTCACAAAAAAAGGCGACCCCAATAGGTCGCCTTTGTATTCTGTGAAATCACTTAATCAGCAAAATCTATGATCTAATCCTGCGGTATTGTTACATTGTACCAGAACTTCTTCTTTCGGTCTAATACTTCATCAATGTGAATATGTTTAATTTCGGTATATGCTTTAATTCCTTCAATTCCAAGCTCTCTGCCAACTCCGCTTTGTTTATATCCACCAAACGGTGCTTTATCATTAAGAAGATGCCATTCATTAATCCATACTGTGCCGGCACGTAATTTTTTTGCTACATTCAATGCACGTTCGTTATCTTTAGACCACACACCACCTGCTAAACCAAAGCTGGACGCATTTGCAATTCTAACAGCATCATTTTCATCTTTTGCTTTTATTACTGCAAGCACAGGTCCAAAAATTTCTTCCTGAGCAATTTTCATATTATTATCAACATCAGCAAACAGAGTTGGCTCAACAAAACATCCTGTTTCAAATCCTTTAGGCACTCCCCCGCCATATACAAGCTTCGCTCCTTCTTTTTTTCCTATTTCAATATAATCCAATACACGTTTTTGCTGTTTTTCGCTTACCATCGGACCGATATCGGTATCCTTATTCATAGGATTTCCTATTTTCATTTTGGCAAGCTTGGCTTTTAATCTATCAACAACTTCATCGTAATTTTTATTGGTTAAAATTAATCTTGAGCCCGCTACACAGCATTGACCGTTATGAAAATATCCCGCGTAAGCTGAGCCATCAACAGCAAGTTCAAGATCAGCATCATCCAAAATTATGCTTGCTGATTTTCCGCCTAGCTCAAGTGTTACATTCTTCACAGATGCAGCAGCATTCTGCATGATAATTTTCCCAACTTCGGTTGAACCTGTGAAGGCAACTTTATCTACAAGCGGATTTGTAACCATCTCCTGCCCAACTTCTGCATCACCAGTTATAATATTAACAACACCTTTAGGTAAGTCAGTTGAATCTATAATTTTTGCAAGTTCCAATGCACTCACAGAAGTTTCGGGAGCAGGTTTAAGCACAATAGTGCAGCCCGCAGCTAATGCCGGAGCAATTTTCCACATAGCCATCTGTAGCGGAAAATTCCATGGAATTATAGCTGATACCACTCCGATAGGTTCACGTATTAATAAGTTTTTACTAACACCTTCCTTAGAAATATCAAGTGTTTCATTCAGGTCAGTTAATGCAAGCTTTGCAAAAGTACTTGCTGCCCGGTATGTTAGAAACATATCATCTTTGGATTTTTTATATGTTGAGCCGGATTCCTTAATTTCAAGCTCCTGCAGTAAAGCTGAGTTTTCTTTTATCTTATCGGCTATCTGTTTTATAACAGCACTTCGTTCTTCATTTTTTTTAGCTTGCCAAACACCGTTATCAAATGCTTCGCGGGCAGCTAAAATTGCAGATTTAGTATCATTGATAGAAGCTTTGGCTAACTTTGCAAAAACACTCCTGTCATAAGGATTTACGGCATCCATTACAGCATTATCAGAAGCATCTTTAAATTCACCATTTATGTATAATTTGTATTCAAGCATTATATTATTATATTTAAATTATTAAAAACTTTTAAATGCAGATTTTTGTAATAAGTGATTTGAAATATGGAATTAATTAAGAGAGAATATATTTAAAGTTAAGGAAATACAGATCAATTCATATAAAGATATGGTTTCCATGCATCATCAACTCTGCCAATAAAATGCTTCATAAATGTTATGTGGGAGGGCCGAGTTGGTTTTTTATGGAGAAGCATTTTTGCTTCCTCAGGAAGCCGGTCACCTTTTTTATTGTTGCATTTTACACAGGCAGTTACCAGATTTTCCCATGAATCATCACCACCTTTAGATTTTGGGACAATGTGATCTAAAGTTAACGGCAGATCAGTTCTTTGGCAATAAACACATTTATGATTATCACGCCTTAAAATATTTTTCCTTGAAAGAACAATTTTTTTATATGGAACCTTAATATATACTCTTAGTCTGACAATAGTAGGAAAAGGCAAACTTGTTTTAATAGAATAAATAAGTCTGGAGTCTTTTGAAGAGATAAGCTCGGCTTTGCCGAGAAAAAGCAAAACCACAGCTCTTTGCACGTTACAAATGCTCATAGCTTCATAGTTCTGGTTAAGAACCAGAACCTTCCCGCTTAAAGCCCCGTTTATATGTATGCTTTCTGGGATTTCAATATTTCCGGATTCATGTTCAGCTTCGAAGTTGCTGCTCCTTTTAATATATAAATTAAAAAAATTGAAATAATCATTAAAAATAGTATTTTTTAAAAAAATAAACAAGGTAACTCAATAATTTCAATAAAATGACAAAATTTTTGCCATTAAAAATTTTGGTATTGCATTATTTGAGTTCAAAACCTAAAATTACAGAAATAACATCTAAAAATGCCTATGAAGCAATAATTACGGTCTTATATATTTAAAGTAAATTATTGTTAAAATTCAGATCTAATTTAATTAAGTTTCTTTTTATTACGGCTTTAATTTCCGTAGTATTTTACCATACAAAAGAAACAAATGCTCAAGGCAGAGATAGAAGCAAATTCCAATTGGGATTTGTTGATACTACTGGCTCTTACATTGATACATCATTAATTTCAGATACAACAAAAATCAGGGGACCTGTTGATTCTACTGCAAGGGTAAATAATTTTAAATATGAGCGTACAGATGAACCGCTGCCTGATTATGGAATCTGGAAATCATCGCTTCTTCTTTACGGCTCAAGTCAAGTAAATTATAATATTCAGATAGATTCATTAAACAATGTAATTATAACTGAAAAGTTGGGAGAAGATCAACTTAAAGTACCGTTAAAAATTCCGCTTGAAGAATATATTAAGCTGCGGAGTGAACTTAACATAAAGGATCAATTTTACAGAATAGTTTCTGACAAATACCCCATAGAAACCGAAGGTGATCTGGAAAAACTTTTCAAAAATATTACTGAAATTACAATTCCGCTGCCTTTTGCAACAGAAACAATATTTGGTCCCCCAACCATTAATTTAAAAATTAACGGTATAATAGATATTACAGCATCATATCAAAAGAGTACAAATGACCTTCAAACAATTCTTTCAGAAACACAAAATCAAAACAACATAAATTTTAAGCAGGAAGTACAGGTAACAACTAAAGGAACAGTTGGTGATAAACTTACAGTTGATGCAGACTGGAACTCTCAGCGGACATTTGAATTTGAAAATCAGCTTAAGTTAAAATATACCGGTTATCCCGATGAAGTTATTCAAAGCATAGAAGCAGGAAATGTTTCACTTGAAACAAGAAGCAACTTGATTGGAAGTACTCAGGCACTATTTGGGGTTAAAGCACAGTTCAAGCTTGGTCCGCTTACATTAACTACTATTGCATCACAAAAAAAATCAGAGAAGAAAGAAGTAAATATTACTGGCGGAACAGTTGAAACACCGTTTGATATTTCTATTTATGATTACAGCGAAAATAATTACCTGCTTGATGAAAGATGGGGACATTTTTTCACTAGATATTATACAGGTCAATCAGTTCCTCTTGATGTAACAGATGTACAGGTATGGGTTTATGCAGAACCTAATAATCCAAATAAAAGATTTGTTTACGGTGTTGATACATTAGGTTTAAAGCCTACAGGCGGTTATGTATTTAATGATACAACAACAGCAGTACCGGGTCATGTATTAATTGGAAATTTTGTAAAACTTGATGCCTCGGAGTTTACATGGAACCGGTATGCCGGATATATTACATTAACCGGGAATTTGCAGGCATACGGAAAAGATGCAATAGCAGTTGCCTTTAAATACAGTGATTCAACAGGAACAGGAAAGCAAATTGGTGATTTTGTTAATGATGTAGGTCCAAATGCAATGTTAAAGTTACGACTGCTAAGATATGAAAGCCAAAAACCTCCTGATCAGGATCCTGAATATACCAGACTATGGAACAGGATGTTAAAAAATATCTATAATCTTGGCGTAAGGAACATAAAAAATGATCCAACGAATTTAGATTTTAATATTTTTTATACCGAACCGGGTCAATCACCTAATCCAACATATACAGGTTCAGGACCAAGACAAGGGCGAAGCTATCTAAATATAACAGGGTTGGATTACCGCAGAAACGGCGACCCAAGTACAATTGTGCCTGATGGTGATAATGCATTTGATTTCTTTCCGGGAAATACAATTGATCTAACCACCGGGAATATTATATTCCCTTCACTCAAACCATTTTCTGAAACTTTAATTCAGAAACAGATAGATACAACATTTATCGGAAGAAATGAACTTATATATGTATCTTCAAAAACTACAGTTCAAAATTCAGGTTTCATTAAATTTTCATTAAAAGGAAAAGCAAAAGGAGATGCTTCATCAAGATATTCGCTTGGTTTTAATGTGGTAGATGGAAGCGTAAAGGTATTTAACGGATCTGTTGAGCTTACGCCTGGAGTTGATTACTCTGTTGATTATTCACTTGGAGAGCTTGTAATTATAAATGCCAGCGCATTAGTTGCAGGAGCTAACCTGAAGATAACTTATGAAACCAATGACTTATTTCAGCTTGCCTCCAAAACACTGCTTGGTACAAGGGCAGAACTTCAGCTTAACAAAAATAGCTATATTGGGTTTACTCTTATTAATTTAAAACAGCAGACTTTAAACAATAAAATCAGAATAGGCGAAGAACCTACAAACAATACTATTATTGGATTTGATGCTTCAACTGATATAAAAACAAATTTTTTAACCAAACTTATTAATAAAATTCCCGGGTATAATACTAAAGATGAATCAATTTTAAATCTAAAAGGAGAAATTGCATTCATGCTCCCGGACCCCAATACATTAAAAAGCGTAATACCAAGTGATAACGGTGAAGCAATAGCTTACGTAGATGATTTTGAAGGAGTAAAAAAAGTTATTCCATTAGGACTAAACCCGCTTTCATGGACACTTTCATCTTTACCTTATGATAATAATTTAGTGCCAAATATTATTAATGAAGATGACCGTGACAGTTTAATGAGCAGAAAGCGCAGCAGGCTTAACTGGTATAATTTATTAAACAACGTACCTATACTTGAAGTATATCCGTTTAGAAGTGTTGCAAGCAATCAGAATCAAACATTAACACCGTTAGTTTTTGATATAAAACCAGATTCAGTTGGTCCGTATAATTATATAAAACAAACTGATTTTAATGCCGAAGGACCTCCAAAAAATAAATGGAGCGGAGTATTTAAATTCATAAATTCATCACAAACAAATTTACTTGATGAAAATATAAATTACATAGAAGTATGGATGCAGGTCAACGGCGGTAATCCAATTTCAAGTGATTCCGCTAAAATGCTTATAGATTTGGGTTCAATTTCTGAAAAGATTATTTCCAGCAAAAAGATGCCGTTAAATTCTTCTAATCCAAATACAAATTATCACACTGAAGATAAAAACAGCAGCGGGCAACTTGATGTTGGTGAAGATAACGGTATTGACGGTCAGCCAAACAGTATGGAAAATTCTATATACCCGGAACTAACCGCTGAAACAGGAGGAGACCCCAGCCGTGATGATTATGGCTGGACACAGGGCAGCACAAATTACACCCGTTTTAACGGAACAGAACAAAATGCAACAAACTTAACAGAAGCAAAAAGAATTGATACAGAAGATCTTAATAATAACGGAACACTTGACAGGAACAATAATTATTTTGAATATGTAATACCTTTAGATTCAAATTCTTTCAAAAATCATCCGTTTATTGCTGGAGGCGGTAATGCAGGGTGGTATCAATTCATAATCCCTCTTGATCAATGGAAACGTACAATTGGGAATAATGCAACTTTGACCAATATTCAGTATGCAAGGTTATGGTTCAAAGGATTCAGCGAGCAAACACAGATAAAGATAGTTGATATAAATCTTGTTGGAAACCAATGGGTAAAAACAAATAAAAGCGATACAACATATTCAGTTTCAGTAGTAAATATAGAAGATAATCCAAACTACTACTCCCCTCCTGTAGATGGATTAAGGCAAAAGGATCAGACTCAAGTTGACCAAAATGTGCTTTCAAACGAGCAGTCTATGTCACTTGATGTGAATAATCTGCTACCAGGTCAAACTAAAACAGTTTTTAAATCGTTCACAACCAGACCAATTGATCTGGTTAACTATAAAATATTAAAATTATTTGTAAACGGAGATAGTTCATTTGCTTTTACAAATCCAAATAACTATGATGCATCTGTTGTTGTAAGATTGGGAAGTGATACATCTAACTATTATGAATACCGTGCCCCAATCCATCCGGATGTTAGACCGATGACCCCTTGGCAGGCATTGAATGAAGTAATAATAAATTTGGCAGATCTTTCAGCAATAAAACAAAAAGCCGATAGTACGGGATTAATACATTATGAAAATGTTCCAAATGGACCCCCGGGTTCATTATACGGAGTGATTGGTAATCCTTCAATCAGAGATGTAAGGCAGATAACTTTGGGAGTTTACAATAATAACAGCGACCCCATTATAACTAAAAAGCTAACGGGCTCTGTATGGTTTGATGAATTAAGGGTAATAAAGACAAATGATGCCAGTGGATATGCATTTACATTAAGTGCCGGATTGAAAATTGCAGATCTTGCACAGCTTAATTTCAGCTTTAACAAAACAGATCCAAACTTCCACTCTCTTGAAACAAGTTTTGGAAATTTAACTACTGCAAACAGCTGGGAACTTTCCGGAACATTGAATGCACATAAGATAATAAATGCACTGCTTTCAAAATATGTTTCTGTAAAATTCAGGAACTTCTTCACGATTCCAATATCATTTTCGCATCAGGAAATACTTGATAAGCCCAAATATCTTCCTGCTACCGATATAGATCTTGAAACAGCAGCAAATAACAAATATGCAGAAATGCTAGCAAAGACTGGCAGCGAAGAAATTGCTTCATATTATGCTGATCAGATAAGGGTATCCTCACAGACATTAAGAATTGCAAATAAGTTTTCAATTACGGGTGCTAAATTTACTTTCCCCGGAGATAATTTCTTTGTAACGCAGTTATTAAATAAAATTGAAGTAAATTTTGTAAGAAATACGTACACAGAAAGAACTCCAACACTTGAAAGTAAATACGCCTGGGATATGAACGGTTCAGTTGGATTAACATCAGATATTGATTTAATGAATTCATTAAATCTTAAGATTGGGAAATTTCTTCCGTTTGGTGAAGAGTTTTCGCAAGCAAGAATGTATTTCTTTTTCCCCTTTATGCCATTGGCACCTCTGTTTTCAAATAACATTGCACTTTCGGGAAGTTTTAGCCGTACACATGGTGATGAAAAACTTCGTTCAAGTTTTAACCCGAGTCCTACTTCAAGGCAGTTTAATGCCAACAGAGGATTTACTTTGAACTGGAAATTTCTTGAAAACTGGATTATTGATGTAAATGGTGATTATTCCTTCCGTTCGGGCAGTGACCTTACTTATCTTGAAATTGATTCTCTGCAGCAGCAGCGTTCAAATGCAGAAATTTACGATGACATATTTTTTAATAACGGACTAATCAATTGGGGGAAAGATCTTGATTACTCGCAAACGGTTTCAATTAATCCAAAATTCAATATACCGGGTTTAAGAGAATTTGTTGATCTAACAGGCAGTTACAGAGTTATTTACGGCTGGCGTGCTTCTCAGTTTAACAACGCACAGGGAAGCAATGTTGGGTATAATTCAGATATACAGGCAACAGCATTTTTAAAATTGAAAAATATCTTCAGTTTGTTTAAACCAAATAATAAATTGATGAGCGGCGGTAAATCATATCAAGATCAAAACCCGGGTGATATTTTAAAACTTCTTGGCACATTTATTCCAGATCAAATTTCAGTAACTTATGCACAAACAAAACAATTGCAAAATCCTGCAATTGAAGGAAGACCTGGATTTGGAAATTTCTGGATGACATTTTACTCAAAGGAAAATTTGGGACCTTCAAGGATGTATCAGCTTGGATGGGCAACTGACCCGGGTAAACGTATTTCTAATCTGAGTATAACAGATAATCTGAACCTTAACACATCTTATACTTTTAATACATTTATAAACCCAATATTCCCTAATAACCTTAAATTAAACTTTACATATAAAACCGGCACAACTAATACAAATGCATTAAGTTATAATACAGATCCATTCGGAAACCTTGGTTTACCTGTAAATACTGTAACAAGCAGAACAATTTCCAGACCAAGTTTTTTTGTTTCGCTTGGCGATAATATAGCTGATAAATTAGGAATTCCCTTACTTGGCGATACAACAAATCAGGCAATATTTTTTGCAAATAATTTTGAAAAAAACTTAGTTTCATTTCCCTTCCCAAGCTGGACACTATCACTTACAGGAATTGAAAAGTTTGAAATGTTTAAAAATATTGCACAGGCAATAACACTTGAAAGCGGTTACTCAAGTGAATACCGCAGGGTATTAACTTTTGACGGAAGAAATCCTGAATATATAAGTGCACAAGCATTAACTTCGGGATTTTCACCTTTAATAGGAGTTAATTTTACATTTAAACAAATATCAGGAGGCAACTTAACAGCATCATTTAAACTCAGCAAATCAGATAATTTTGTTATGGAACCGCAGAATGCTAAACTTACAAATACTGCAACTAATGATATAGCAATTAATGCAAGCTTTACAAAATCAGGATTTTCACTTCCATTGTTTGGATTATCACTTGACAATAATCTGACTATTTCATTCAGTTATACTAGAACAAAAAACGATCCACAGGTATATTCATTTCAATCAGGTTTGTGGGAAGCAAATTCACAGAACGGTTCTACATCAACAACTCTAAATCCATCAATTCAGTATAATTTATCAAAAAGTGTTACCATGCAGCTGTTTTACAAATATACAAAAATAGAACCTACAGGAACAAATCTGCAGATAACCACACGAACAACCAACGAAGCAGGTTTAAATATCAGACTGCAGATACAATAACTTGGAAAACTTTACTTTGGTTTTGGGACTTACTGCTGCATGTTTAACAACATTTGCATACCTGCCTCAATCAATAAAAGCAATAAAAACCCGTCATACAAAGGATATTTCCTTCCCAATGGTTATAATGCTTGAAATTGGTTTAATTATCTGGCTAATATACGGAATATTAATAAACAGCCTGCCAATAATAGCAGCAAATACTGTTTCAATTGGGTTTATGACAATTATCCTTATAATGAAAGTTAAATATAAATAAGTTTTTTTTAGCTATTTTTACTACATTTTATTTAAACTGTAAAATTTTTATATTTGTAACTTATTGATTTGAAATAATAATTTTTTAAACAATTGCGCCCATAGCTCAATCGGATAGAGCGACAGCCTTCTAAGCTGTAGGTTTCAGGTTCGATTCCTGATGGGCGTACTGGTTTTTTGAATTTCGTTTTTTATACATATACCAGATAGTGCTATCCCGCATAGCGGTGTAGGTTTCCTGCCTTTAGCAGGCTGGCAGGTTTGATTCCTGATGGGCGTACTGGTTTTTAAATGGTGAGCGTAGTTCAGTTGGTTAGAACATCAGATTGTGGCTCTGAGGGTCGGGGGTTCGAATCCCCTCGCTCACCCCAAACTCCCTGAAAATTTAACATATAAAGCAATAAACACCCTATTAACTGTTAAATTTCATTGATTATTAAAGTCATTAAAATTATATTTGTTTCTTAGACTTTTTAGGAAATTTTCAAAATTTACAGAGGATTAGTTTGAAAAAAAATCGGTTTCGGATATTTTTAACATTGTTATTTTTAGGACTTTCCCTATACTTCTTATATCCCACATATAAGGATTATCAGTTCAATAAAGAAATAAGTAACCTAAAAAATGCACAGGATAGTGCTGCATTTTTTGATAAATACAGCAATGACATACTGAAAGCACGTGACAACAGGATAAAACTTGGGTTAGACCTTCAGGGCGGGATGTATGTAATTATGGAGGTTGATATTGCCAAACTGCTAAATGACCTAGCAAAAAAACAGGATGATATATTAAAACAGGTACTAAATGCAACATCAGAGCAGACAAAGAATACAGATGAGGATTTTGTAGATGTTGTTGAAGTAAAATTACGCGAGAAGGGATTATCATTAAAAGCATATTATGGTGAAATAAGGGATGAAGAAAGTACGGTAAAATCTACTTTAAAGACTGAGGTTGAAAATGCAATTGACAGAGCAATACAGGTAGTAAGAAACAGAATTGATCAATATGGTGTATCTGAACCGGTAATACAGAAAAAAGGTTCAAGCAGACTTGTTGTTGAACTTCCAGGTGTAAGCAATGTTCAGGAAGTAAGAAAGCTGCTTCAAGGAACTGCGCTACTTGAGTTTAAGTTAGTTATAGATCCCCAGATTGCAGTAAAAGTTATGGAAAAAATTAACACTTACATGGCAGGCGGTAATCTTGATTCATTAATGAAGGCTGATTCTTTAAATAATATTTCTAAGAATGAGATAAAACATGACAGTTTGAAAATTAAAAAAGATTCTACATCTATTACCTCAACAAAAGATACAACTAAAAAAGATATTACAAAAAAGGATACAACAGGGAATAAGAAAAAAGATTCCAGTAAGAAAAATATTACAGGCAAAGATTCAATTAAAAAAGAAGATTCAAACACTGCAGGATTAACCGATACTAACTTGAATAATCTTGATACAAATCAGCAGTTGAGTGAAGAGGAATTTAAGAAGAAAAATCCATGGTTCTATCTTGTAAGACCGCAGCAGTTTCAGGATGGTTCTTTGGTATGGCTTGTTAAAGAAACTGATAAGGCAAAAGTACTTAAAATTTTAGAGAAAAAAGAAATTCAGGATTTAATTCCATCAGAAATAAGTTTTGCATTCAGCAACCGTTCATCTTTTGTAGATAACGGAGAAAAAATTTATACTTTTTATATTCTTAAAAAAGAACCCGAATTAACAGGAGGTGTTGTTGTTAATGCAAGGTCAAATATTGACCCAACAAGCAACTCACCGGTTGTATATATGGAAATGAACAGTGAGGGTTCAGCTGACTGGGCAAGAATTACCGGTTCAAACATTAACAAACAAATAGCAATTGTACTTGATAACGTTGTTTATTCCGCACCGGTTGTAAGAAATAAAATAACAGGCGGAAATTCACAAATTGAAGGAATGGCAAATATACAGGAAGCTAAGCTTCTTGAAATTGTGTTAAAAGCCGGTGCACTTCCTGCTCCGCTTACAATTATTGAAGAAAGAACAGTAGGACCTTCACTTGGTGAAGATTCTATTCAAAAAGGTTTATATTCTTCATTAATAGCATTGATACTAGTTGCATTATTTATGGTAGTATATTATCATTTTGCAGGAGGAGTTGCAGACCTAGCGCTTATATTTAATTTGCTTTTTGTTATGGGTATTATGGCAAGTTTTCATGCTACATTAACTCTGCCCGGTATTGCAGCTTTAATACTTACTATTGGTATGTCTGTTGATAGTAATGTACTTATATATGAGCGTATCAGGGAAGAAGTTACCGGTGGAAAACCTTTAAGAACTGCAATTGAAATTGGATATAAAAAAGCTTTTTCTGCAATTATAGATTCACACATTACCTCAATTATTACAGCTATTATTCTTTATCAGTTCGGAACAGGTCCTATACAGGGATTTGCTTTAACACTAATGATAGGTCTAATTGCCAACTTGTTTACTGCAATAGTAATAACAAGAATAATATTTGATGTTATGACTGAAAAAGGCAAAACTTCAATTAACTTTGGATAATTAAATTTTAGAAAATTATAATGCAATTTTTTCATAATTTACATATAGATTTCTTAGGTAAAAGAAAAGTATTTTATATAATATCGGCTGTGCTGATTGTTATAGGGCTTTCTATTTTCTTTACCAAGGGAATTACACTAGGAATTGATTTTGCGGGCGGTACGGAAATACTTGTCCGTTTTCAAAATGATATACCGACTGATGCTGTTAGAACTGCTATGGATAAAACCGGTATTATTGGTGCTGAAATAAAAACAATGGGTAACGAAAGAGATATTCTTATAAGAACAGCAGAACAGGGAGAAGGCTCTTCTATTAGTGATAGAATTAAAGAAGGTTTAACCAATAATATACAAGGCAACAGTTACGAAGTATTAAGAATAGATAAAGTTGGACCAAAAATCGGGAAAGAGCTGAGAATTTCGGCTATTTATGCAACTTTGTTATCGCTTATTGCAATATTAGTATATCTTGCTTTCAGATTTGAATTTGTATATGCACTTGGTGCTGTATTGGGACTATTTCATGATGTACTAATTACTCTTGGAATGATTTCAATTTTCCATGTTATATTTCCGAACCTGAACCTTGAACTTAATCAAGGTATGGTAGCCGCATTCTTAACTCTTATTGGTTTTTCTGTAAATGATACAGTAATTGTTTTTGACAGAATACGTGAAAACATAAAACTTTACAAAAATGAAGATATACTTTCCGTTATGAACAAAAGTATTAATACAACTCTTAGCAGAACAGTAATTACAAGCGGAACAGTATTTTTAACAGTATTTATTTTACTGCTATTTGGCGGAGAAGTTAACAGAACATTTGCATTTACATTTACTGTTGGGGTTTTAACAGGTACTTATTCTTCAATTTATGTTTCAAGTGCGTTTGTTGTAGATATAAAAAACAGACAAAAAAGAAGCAAAGCCCCTGTTACCGGAAAAATAGCTGCTTCTAAAGCATAAGATTTAATAATACAAAAAGGTTCTGTAATAATTTAAGATTAAAGATTTATGCCTGCAATATCCATTATTGGATTGCAATGGGGCGATGAAGGCAAAGGAAAAATTGTTGACCTTTTAGCCCAAAAAGCTGATTATGTTGTAAGATACCATGGAGGAAATAATGCAGGCCACACTGTTGTAGTTGGCACTAAAAAGCATTTTTTTCATCTTATCCCTTCCGGAATATTTCATAAAAATACAAAAGCTGTAATTTCCAATGGAGTTATCCTTGACCTTGAAGTACTTTCAAAGGAGATGGATATCCTTGAAAAAGAAGGTATAAACCTTTTGTATAAACTCTGTATTTCACCACGTTGTCATTTAATTCTCCCCTATCACAAAGGATTAGATGAAGCATACGAAAATGCCCGCGGTAATAATTTACTTGGCACAACAAAACGCGGAATAGGTCCGGCATATTCTGATAAAGTTAGTTACAATGGGTTAAGAGTTTATGATATTCTAGACTGGAAAGATTTCATTAATAAATTTACATTTCAGGCAAAGATAAAAAACAAGATATTAAAAACATTTGGTGTAAAAGCTATAAATATTTATAAGGAACTTGAGAAGTTAAAAAAACTCCGCAGAAGAATTCTTCCTTTTGTTAAAGATACTTATAAAGTGATAAATGAAGCAGCAAATAAGAGAAAAAATATACTTTTTGAAGGTGCACACGGTATAATGCTTGACCTTGATTGGTCGCCCTACCCTTTTGCAACGGGTTCAAATACAGTTGTTGGGTCAATTAATACCGGTTCAGGATTGCCTGTAAATAAGCTGAATAGCGTTGTAGGTGTAGTAAAAGCTTTTACGTCACGTGTTGGCGGCGGTCCGCTGCCTACAGAACTTAAAGGAAGGATTGCTGATGCAATCCGTGAAAAAGGCGGTGAGTACGGTACAACAACAGGACGCCCCCGCAGAATTGGGTGGCTTGACCTTGAAGCAGTAAGATTTTCTTGTTTGATAAATAATGTAAATGAAATAGTTATTACAAAACTAGATATTTTAAGCGGATTGCTTGATATTAAAGTTTGTATAGGGTACAAACTGAATGGTCAAAAAGTTAGTTATTCAGAATGCGGGTATAAAGAACTTTCCAAAATTAAGCCGGTGTATAAATCTTTCACCGGATGGATTGACGATATATCACATGTAAGAAATTTTAGTGATCTCCCGCAGGAATGCAGAATATTCATTAATTTCATTGGAAAATATCTTGGTGTTAAAATAAAATTTGTAAGTGTTGGTGCTGAAAGAAACGCTAATATTAAAGTTTAAAATAAAACATTGCTAAAAAATAAAAAAGGCTCTGTGATAAACAGAGCCTTTTGATTTAATTTAAATATCAGTTACGGTTTAATGTAGTTAGCATCAAACTTACCTGCTTCATTGCCTACACCGCGGAATGTTGAATAGTTCCAGCCGCCTGTAATTGATGTGCCTGTAACTTTACCGTTTAAAAATACATTTGCATCAGCAATCCTTGGATTGGTATTTATGTTTATCATCTTTGATTTTGCATTATAATACCCTTTCAGCTCACCGCCATTCATTGTAGAAAAGCCTTTATAAGTAGTATCTGTATTAACTTTTGTAACTGTATAACTGCCTTCTATAACATAGTTATCTTCACCAACATCTTTCTGTTTAGTGATTTTGCTGAACATCATTTCTCCGGCAATAAGGTTATTACCTGCACTATCGTTTAAAGTAAAATTGTATCTGCCTTTTTTAATAGGTATTGAGTTATCACTTTCACTGCTTGTACAAGCATTAAACAGAACAAATAATGCGGATAGAAATACTGGAAAAACTTTAAATGTTATTATTTTCATTATTTCACCAATACCATTTTTTTAATTTCTGAAAAAACTGAACGGTTTTCTTTTGTTACATCAATTTTATAAATATATACCCCAGATGCAAGATTTAGAGAATTAGCATCAAATGAAACTGAAAATATACCAATTGGATAATAATTATTATTTACAAGTTCTGCAACTTCTCTGCCGGTAACATCAAATACTCTTAAGGTAACATTTCCTGCTTCAGGGAGTGCAAATTTAATATTTGTTGCCGGATTGAACGGATTAGGATAATTTTGTAATAGACTATATGCTGTTGGTGCTTCAGATGAATTCAGCGGATTATCAATACATAATGCCTGCGAATATCTTAATCTGATTGTATCACCGGGTAAAGGACCAAAGCCAAGTGTAAAATTAATTGCTCCGCCTTGTGGAATGTGGCAATAACTCATGATAGTACCATTTGGATTAGGTTGTGTTTGAGAGAAACAAGTCCCCTGTTCAGCATTAACACATGAATCGATTGCACCAATACCGCCGCCGGGCAACGAAGGCCAAACACATGCCTGAGTATGAGATGAACCAAAATTATGTCCTGTTTCATGTGCTAAAACTTCAACTGACCATGAAAATACAGGTACATTATTAAAAGTAAGTTCTAACTCATTAAATGCATATCTTCCTGATTGGCTTCCTGGTTCATAGGATTGGCAAAGTACTTTTACCCATGCTATTGCCCCTGTTACCGGAGTTCTTGTAGAAAGCAGCTGTGCAAGATGTCCGCCTCCGAGAATATTGTTTTTTATATCCGCACCAAATGCTTTTAGAATTTCCTCTGTTTGACTTGTGTTGTAAGACCTGTATGGATCCGGGTTTGTATAAACAGTAATACTTGAAGCCATTTGCAGGTTTAACTGTTCATTATTATAAAGCAAGTTTGCCTGATTAAACATTGCAGTTACGTAACTTACAACATTTTGGGTATTACCTTTATCAACATACATCTGGTAATCACATACATAATAAATTTTCACAGGGTTTGTAGTCATATTATCGCCTGTAACTTTTGGGGTAACATTGTTATTACTATTTCTGTAAAATTTCCCGTAACCATCTTCAACTTTACAATTAAAGGATGATTTTTTCATCAGGTCTCTATCGTTATAGAATATATATGTATTATTATCATTTTGCAATGCTCCAAGATTGTAATTACCTTCATTGGTGGAAATAATACCAATTATTTCATTATCAAAAATACTGATTGCAGCCATTGAGTTATTATTATCTTTAATTATACCCTGGTAATATAATCCCCTGTTATAATTTTCAGTTCTGCCATCTGAGGTTAATATTTTAAAATCATCGGGAATAAAATTAACCTGAACTAATTCCAGTTCAATATTTCCATTATTTAAAGGAATATTTAAATTTATATTCTGATGTTTTGCATTCATTAAAGAGCGAAGAGCAGAGTTATTAACATTCAAAAATGTAGCTTTTGAAACAGTATTTTGCAAAACAGCGTCATGATTTTGACTGCTCAATTTAAAAAGATCAACATTTTCAAAATTTTCTGAATGATCTTTTTTACTGTTAACTAATTGCAATGCTGAGTTTTTATGTATATTATTTCGGAGAGTGTTATTAAGAACAGCATCATTTTCTTTTACATTAAATGCAGTAAATGCAAAAACTATAACACAAAGAAATAATACTGCAAATAAAAGATTTAATTTGTATGAATTTTTCATATTATTTATTTTGTTATTTCAGATGAATTATAGTTAATTGAATTTTTATCAGAGGTTGTGTTAGTATGGTTGTTCTTATCTGTTATGGTTGTGCTATAATAGAGTACTCTGGTATTATTTATACCCGTCAATACAAGTTGATCACTTTGCGGCATATCAACAGTGTACTCAACACCGGAAGCTGTATATTTGAGAGTTGTACCTGAAACAGTATAACTTCTGGTGATAGGTGTTTGTTCAGGGCAAGTTAATGTAGCTGTACCATCACTATTGCTTGGGAAACTAACTGATTCACCGGGACAAATATCTCTTAAAGTCCCTGCATTATAAATCAAAGTCCAGTTACCCTGTATGGCTACGGTTGATGGATCAAGCTGGTTTATAACATTTTGACAATCACTTCCAAATAATGGAAGCAAAACAAGAATTAGCACCGTAAAAATACGGATTGATGTCAGTAAATTAGATTTTTTCATATATTATAATTTAATTTCAAACAAATATATTATATCCATTTTAAATTATCAATAGTTTATATAAGTTTTAAATTAAATTTACAAAATATAATATTAATAATTTTTTTCGGCAGTAACAGTATTTACAATTCCCAAGAAGTTATTTTTTACCTTTTTTATCAAAAACCCGTATTTTTTAAGTAATTCTGTGTAATTTTTCACTGATAAAAAATTATCAACAGATTCAAATAAATAGTCATAGGCATATTTGCTGCCTGATACACTATTTCCTATTTTTGGCAGAATTTTTTCAAAATAAAGTTTGAATAACTTATTGAATATATTTGGATTATCCGGCTTAAACATTTCAATTGTAACAAATTTTCCGCCAATTTTTAAAACACGGTTTATTTCTATTATACATTCGTTCAGGTGCTCAAAGTTCCGCACACCAAATCCAATACCGCAAAGATCAAAAAATCCATCTTTAAAAGGTAAATTCTGTGCATCAGATTTAACAACTGTGTTTATTTCAGAAGTATGTTTGGTATGATTGAGCTTTAGCATTTCAAATGATAGATCAACAGAATATAGTTTTTGAGGTGAGAGTTTAAGGAATTCAGTTCCTAGATCACCTGAGCCAGCTGCAAGATCAAGAATTTTTTTATAGTTTGAGCTGAGTGATGAAAGATAATTTACGGCATTTTTTCGCCATCTATTATCCTGATAACCGCTAAGTAAGTGATTTAACCTGTCATAGGAAGGTGATATTTCATCAAACATCGTGCCTATGAACTTTTTGTTCTTTGAATACTTCATTAAATTATTTGAATCTAAGTGATGTGATGGGATTAAGCCGAGATGCCATGTAAGAAGGGATAACAGTTACAAATAAACTAAGCAAAATTGCTATAACTGTGATGTAAATCCCGGTTTCAGCATCAAGTTGAAGCGGTACAGTACTCATATAATAAATTTCAGGGATTTTAATCAGATTATATTCAAGCTGCAGTACACAAAGCCCGTAGCCAATTATATTTCCTAAAATTATTCCTGCAATTGAAATAAGCATACCCTGAATGAAAAATATCATAATAATATCTGAATTTTTAGCACCAAGGGATTTAAGTATTCCGATAGTTTCTGTTTTTTCAAGGACAAGCATAAGCAAAAATCCAACAATATTTATTGCAGCAACAATAATTATCAATCCAAGTACCACCGGAATAGGTTCTTTTTGAAGTTCAACCCAGGTAAATAAACCTTTATATATCTGAAATACATTTCTTGCATTGTTATTAGGATAATCTATCCGGGCTTTTATTTCATTTGTTACTTTTCTAATCTTATCGGTATTGGTTAAAAATATTTCTATACCGGTAACATAAGGACCCATACTAAAAAGTTTTTGAGCATCTTTAAGATTAGTATATAAAAGCACGTCATCGTATTCCTTTAAACCTGATTCATAAATTCCGCTAACTAAAAATCCTTTTACAGTTGGAGAGTTAACAGCTGAAGGAATTCCCACAGTTGCAATAATAAATATCTTGCTCCCAACAGAAATATTTAATTTTGATGCAAGTTTGTTGCCTATAATAATATCAGATATGCTTGAATCAACTGCCCCAAGAAACTGTGAACCTTTTACAATCTTACGCTGAGAAACAAATAAGCTATCTTCATTTCTAATACCTTTAATTATAACACCTTCGGTGTGATCTTTATATTTAATAACGGCTTCCTTTTGAACAAACGGGTGAGCTTTGCTGATATAAAGATTATTTTCGGGATCTTTTAACTGACTTATAACCCTATTATAATCGGGTATTCCCTCTTTTTTAAAGGATGTAAGCTGAATATGCGAAGAAAGTGAAATAGTTTTTTCAGTAATTTCTTTTTCAAAGCCGCTTAATACAGAAACAGCAATAATTAACGCAGCAACTCCAATGGCAATTCCCGCAACAGAAATAGTTGTAATAAAGGAAATAAAATTTGACTCCTTTTTGGATCGTAAAAACCTTTTAGCCAGAAAATAATTTACCAATTACAGTTAACTTCCTTATTTAATACTGCATTAAATAACTTTTAATAAACTCATCAATATTGCCATCCATAACTCCTTGTGTATTGCTGGTCTCATAGTCAGTTCGGTGATCTTTAACCATATTATAGGGATGAAATACGTAAGATCTGATTTGACTGCCCCACTCTATTTTTTTCTTTGAACTTTCAACTTTATCAATTTTTGCTTGTTCTTTTTCTTTTTCAAGCTGATACAGTTTACTTTTGAGCATTTTCATTGCATTTGCCCTGTTTTGATGCTGAGAGCGTTCATTTTGGCATTGAACCACAATGCCAGATGGAATGTGAGTTATTCTGATAGCGGTTTCAACCTTATTTACATTCTGACCGCCTGCACCGCCGCTGCGGTATGTATCAACCCTAATTTCAGCAGGATTAATTTCAATTTCAATATTATCATCAATTACAGGGTAAACAAATACCGCCGCAAATGATGTGTGACGTTTTTTATTGGCATCAAAAGGTGATATTCTAACAAGTCTATGAACACCGTTTTCAGCTTTTAAGTATCCATACGCAAATTCACCATGAACTTCAATAGTCGCACTCTTAATTCCTGCACCATCACCTTCCAGGAGATCAACAATTTCTGTTTTAAAACCGTTTTTTTCAGCATAGCGAAGATACATTCTCATTAACATCTGAGCCCAATCCTGTGCTTCAGTGCCTCCTGCCCCGGAATTGATAGTTAAAATTGCATCACGTTTATCATCTTCATCGCGGAGCATGTTCCTGAATTCAGCATTTTCCACAGCAGTTTTAAGGACTTCTATATCCTTTTCAATTGAATTTTCAAGTGTTGTATCTGATTCTTCTTCTGCAAGGGTTATGATTGACTCTGTATCTGATGCTTTTGTATCAAGTTCTTTCCAGAGATCAATCCATAAGTTATTTTTGCTGATTTCCTGAAGGATTTTTTGTGCTTCCGTATTATCATCCCAAAAATCAGTTTGTTGAGTTTTATCCTGCAAGGATGAAACTAACTGCTTCTTTTCATCAATTTCAAAGATACCTCCTAAGGTCATCTATCCTGACCTTCAATTTCTTTAATTCTGACTTACTGTAATCGAACATTTTGTAATTATCTGTTTAATATTATTATTAAAGACGCTATTTTTTAGTTTAAAAAGCTTGTAATAAGTATTTTATATTTATAATAGTTAACGACTGTAAAATATATTAAAAATACTGTAGTTTTGTTAAGATATACTTAATGGTAATCCACTTCCATCATAAGCAAGGCAGAAGCTAAAGTTTTGCCTTGTGCGTCATTTTTCAGGGAAACAGTACCTCCACCTCCTAACGTATTATGAAGGATAAAATTCAATGCGTTAATGTTTGGGAGTTCATACCTCTCAACTTCGCCAAAACATATACCCTTAAAATACTTTTTTACTCTATCGGCAGTAATGTTTTCTCTGATAAACTCGTAATCTTCCTTTTTAAAGGCAATCAGCCCAACATTTGCCGCGTCGCCCTTATCACCTGATCTGCCGTGGCAAATTTCTTTTAATGTAATTTTTGGCATATTAATATTTGCATCTGAAATTATAGGTATTTATTTAAAATATTTACAAATTTAACAATAAATAAAGATTAACAAAATGAAGATAAAATTCTACGCTTTCGGGTGAGCTTTTTGATAGATTTTTTTTAATCTATCAGCAGAAACATGAGTATAAACCTGTGTAGTACTTAAGCTGGAATGACCTAAAAGGTCTTTAACAGCCCTGATATCCGCACCATGATTAAGTAAATGTGTTGCAAATGAGTGGCGTAAGATATGAGGAGATTTTTTTTTAATCTCAGATATTTTTGATATATATTTATTTGTAATTCGGTTTAAAAGTGCAGGGTAAAGTTTTTTACCGTTCTTTGCATTAAATATTACTCCGTTATCATAAACAACACCTTTTTCATCAAAATATTTGTCTCTTTTTTCTATATAAGAAGATATTGCACCTGCTGAAACTATACCAATAGGTATTATCCTTTCCTTCCTGCCTTTTCCTTTTACTCGAATTGTCAAATTATCAAAATCAATTTTATCTATGGTCAATTCAATTAGTTCATTTAAGCGGATTCCTGAACTGTACAACAATTCAATTACTGCCCTATCTCTTTCACCCCATATATCATGGTTAAATATATTTGAATTCAGCAATCCTGTAAGCGAAGATTCTTCAAGCACATAAGGAAGATTTTTGTTAAGCTTAGGAAAAATCAGGTTTCTAGAAGGATTTTCTGCATAGAGATTTTTGCGGTTTAGAAATTTATAAAAAGATTTGAGAGTGGAAATTTTTCTGGAAATTGTTCTTTTAGAATATTTAAGCTCTTTATTCAGCACAAAACCCGCAATAAAACTCTTTAATGCAGCTTCATCAATATATTTAAGTTCAATTTTAGGTGATTTTTCTTCTACTGTTTTTGCTAAAAAACTGTAAAGGTCATTCAGATCTTTAATGTAATTCATTAAGGTATGCTTTGAATAATTCTTTTCATTTATTAGGTAAGATGAAAATTTATCAATTGCATGAATAAGATTCATAATATTTATACCGCATCAGATAAACTTGAGAAGTTAAAATCAGCTGTTTTTATTGGCGGTACAACCAGAGGGTAATCACCGGTTTCACTTCCAACAGCTTTTTCAGTCTTTCCAAGCTCTATAATATTTTTAAATACATCCATCGGGCTTTCATTAAACCTGAAATTTTTAACAGGCCTTGTTATTTTCCCGTTCTTTATTTCAAAAACTCCGTCACGGGTTAGACCGGTAAAAAGCATTGTTCTTGGATCAACTGACCTTATATACCAAAACCTTGTAACAAGTATTGCTTCATCGGTTTGAAGTATCATTTCATCAAGTGATTTTGAACCTCCCTGCATAATAACATTTGCCGGATATGGAATTGAAGGCTGTGAAGTTTTTTCAGCCCAAAACCTGTTTCTGTGAAGATTTCTTAAAACTCCGTTTTCAAACCAAATGGTTTTATTCAATGGCTCACCGCTGTAAGAAAAAGTGGATGTTGGTGCAAGCTTATCGGCAGGATCGCTGTAAATATTTAACATACTGCTGGCAATGCTTTCATCAATTAATGTACCACCGCCCTTTTTTGAAAAATAACTTCTGCCTTCATCTGCCCATCGGGAGCTCATAGAATTAATACATAAGCTTAGCATATCAGCAGCAGCAGCCGGTTCAAGGATTACAGTATATCTGCCGGGTTTTATTTCTGCAGGATCAATGGATAATTTTGAACGGTTAATTGCCCAGTCCGCCAGTGCTTTGTATTCTATATCACCTGAATTAATATAACACTTCTCAAATCTGCCAGAGCCTGTACCGTCAGCTGTTCTTATAGTTGCTGAAAGACTTGCAAGCGAAGCTTTATTATATGCAAACAAACTGTTTGAGTTCATTAAGGCATTAAATGATACACTATCTTCAGAAAAACCTGCTGCAGTAACACTTCCTGAAACTGCATTTTCAAGAATATAAGAAATCCTCTCTGATCTTTGCTCACCGGTAAGGTTTTCCGTTTCACCGGAAAAATTATATGCTTCAGAATAATTTTGTTGAGCAAGCAGCGGCATATATTCCTTGTTCTCTGGTGAAAGTTTTGCAATATCCTCTGACTTTTTTATAGTTTCTTTTATAGATATATCATCAAACTTGTTAGTTGAGGCTGAACCTGATTTTTTACCGAAATAACTTGTAATATTCAATGTTAATCCGTCTGAAAAACCGTTGGTGGAAATAGAATTTCTTGCAAATCTGATATTGTAAGTATTATTGCCGTCTAATGATGCAGAAACTGCATCAGCTTTTGAATTTGTTAGAACTTTTTCAAGCAGGTTCTTTGCTTCATTTTCACTAAGAATCAATTTCCCGCCTCCTTTGATGTATTCAATATTTTTACCTTTCTAAATCGTGCAGGTGAAGCACCATGACTTACCGGTGAAACCTGTCCGGGTTCACCTTTACCGCAGAAAAATGAACCTCCCAGGTGATATTCGCTTTTGTCGCAAACTGCATCACACGAATTCCAAAGGTCAACTGTGTTTCCCTGATAGGCAACATCTTTTAACATCTGAGAGATCTTTCCGTTTTTAATTTCCCAAAACTCCTGCCCTGTGAACTGAAAGTTATATCTCTGCATATCAATAGACCAGCTTCCTGTACCTTTAATAAAAATACCATCTTCAGTATCGGCAATCAGATCGTTTAGAGAAAGTTTATTTTTACCCGGCTGTAAAGAAACGTTGGGCATTCTTTGAATTGGAAAGTGGTCCCAGCTATCTGCATAAGCACAGCCATTGGATGCAGTTTCCCCTATAAATTTTGCCATTTCGCGTGTTGTTTGATATCCAACAAATCTGCCTTCTTTAATTATATCCCATTCCTCTGTTTTTACTCCATCATCATCATATCCTCTGGTTGCCAGACCGTCCTTTTGAGTTCTATCTCCTTTAATGTTTACAACATTACTGCCGTATTGCAGTTTCCCAAGTTTATCAGGCGTCATAAAACTGGTTCCGGCGTAATTTGCTTCAAAACCAAGTGCCCGGTCAAGTTCAGTTGGATGCCCGCATGATTCATGTATAGTAAGCCAAAGGTGATTTGCATCAAGTATTATATCACGTTTTGCCGGTTCAACCGATTTTGCTTTAAATTTCATTTTTGTATGCTCAACAGCTTCTTCAAGATCTTTTTGCCAGTTATAGTCATCAATATATTCGTAACCTTTGCCAATAGGCACTGTAAATGAATCTCTTGATTCAAACCCTCCGGTTGATTTATCAACAACTGTTACATCAAATGCAGTCCAAAGTCTGTGCAAATCCTGTTTTATATACGAACCTTCTGAAGATGCAAAATATTTCCATTCATTTACAGCCCATATAAAAGAATTGCAGTAATCAGCACCATAAAATTTTGCCTTTTCATTCAATGCAAATAAAAAATTAACCTTATCAGAAATAGGTACTTCAAAAGCATTTTTTTTGATTGGAGTTGACCATGTATCATTGTAAGCAGGCACCGGAACAAGCTCTACTTTGTTTCTTTGTATTTTATTGTTTGCTTTTGCTGTTTCGCAGGCAATTTTTGTTATCTTGAGGGCTTCTTCTTCACTGAATGTAGAGCTTGCAGCAAAGCCCCAAGTACCTTCAATAATTACTCTGACAGCAAAACCATAATTTTCACCTTCTCTGATATTCTGTATTACCTGTTCACGTGTTGAAACATTCTGTGAGCGGAAATTACTCAGACGGAAATCGCAATATGATGCCCCTGCTGATTTTGCAGCACGCAAAACACTATCGGCAACTTTTTTTATAAAATCATCATCGTAAAATTTATGCTTAGTCTCAATAACAGAATTTTCTGCTCTCAATACACTGCCCCCTATATTATTTGAAAAAACTGCTCCCGGCACAGCCAAAGAACAGCATTTTATAAAATTTCTTCTTTTCATTGGTTTAACTTTGCGGTTAATGTAAAAATATACATTTAATAAATTAATTTCAATTGAATCAATATTTCATACTGTGTATTAATTTTCGAATGAATTTACTCTTCATATTACCTTTTATAATATAGCCTAAATTTGTAAGTTTGAAAATAACGGAGTGTTATTCTTAAGTAAAAGGAATTTAACTTTATCAGTAATGGTAATTTTTAAGAATTTTTTGAACAAAAGTAAAAAGGAATTATATTGGATAATTGTATTACAACAGTACAATAAAACTTATAGATAAAAATATTTATGACATTTTTAGAATTAGCCGAAAGAGTTTTAAGTGAAGAAAAACGTCCACTGACTGCCAATGAAATTTGGATACTGGCGACAGAGAAAAGTTATGACAAACAACTTAACAGTATAGGCAAAACTACTTGGGCAACACTTGGTGCACAGATTTATGTTAATGCAAAAGATAATCCCAGATCTCCATTTGCATAGACATTTAGCAGACCAAAAAAGTTTTACCTAAAATCGCAAGCTAGCCAACTCGATCTTGCTGAAACATCAATTTCAATAGAACCATCAATAGCTAAGAAAAAGCGTTTTGATTTTTTAGAAAAAGATTTACACCCCACTTTAACATATTATGCTTACTACCATTTAAATTGCTATACCAAGACAATTAACCATTCACAATCTACCAAAAAGGAATTTGGAGAGTGGGTTCACCCTGACATAGTTGGTTGCTACTTTCCACTTGACGATTGGAAACAAGAAGTTTATGAATTAAGTTCATCTATTGGTAATATTTCAATTCGGTTGTTATCATTTGAATTAAAACGTGAACTAAGCTTTGGAAATTTAAGAGAAAGTTTCTTCCAGACAGTTTCTAACTCTTCTTGGGCTAATGAAAGCTACCTAGTTGCCGCTGAAATTTCCGAAGAAGAAGAATTTAGAAGTGAACTTTCTCGCCTTTCAACATCTTTTGGAATTGGTGTAATCAAACTAAATTTTGATGACCCTCATTCTTCTGATATTATTTTTCCTGCAAAGTATCGAGAAGCTCTTGATTGGGAAACAATAAATAAACTTACTATGAATTCAGACTTTAAGGAATTTATTTCTACAGTTAAAATTGATATTACTAGCAAGAAAATTCACAAAAAGGAATACGATCAAGTTCCAGATATTGAGGCATTAAAACGCAAGTCAGATGATTGAAACAGCAGGACTTCTTAACTGAAAAGAATGGAATTACTGCTTATAACACAGGTTTTACATATAGCTGGAAGATGTGTAATATCAAAAAAATTTGCACTACTTTGAAATTTAATTGCTAAATTCATCTAACGGTGTTCAAAATCTCCGCCATTTGTAAAAGTTTCCAACCACCACCACTCTCTCCCGCCTACACGCTCTCGGCTGTTTCTTTTGATTCAATTTCTACTTTGTGCTTGCACTCGGGACACTCGAGGTAGGGACCTTTTTTCTTTGAGTATTTTTCTAGCATGTAAGTACTGCCGCAAAGCTCGCATTTGGTTTCACGCGGTCTGCTGTTTGATATGAAATCACAATCGGGGTATCTTGTGCATCCAAAGAATATTTTTTTGGATTTAATAGCTTTACGCTCCAATATTTCACCCTCACCGCACTTGGGGCATTTTATGCCCAATGTTATCGGCTGAATATTTTTGCACTCAGGGTACCTTGAGCAGCCGAGGAATTTACCATACTTGCTTGACTTAACCACCATTGGCGCTCCGCAAATATTGCATATCTTGCCTTCGGCAAGTTCCTGATGTTCTTCCTGCTCGCCGGGCAGCGGCTGTGCATTTTTGCACTTTGGATATTTGCTGCATGAAAGGAATCGCCCGTTTCTCCCCCATTTAATCAGCATTGGTGCCCCGCATTTATCGCAAACTATATCGGTATGTTCAATTAGTGATTCTTTTATTTCCTTTGTCTTTTTGTTTAAGAACTCAAGATCCAAATTAAACGGCAGGTAAAAATCATCAAGAACTTTTTTGTATGTAAGCTCTCCCTCGGCAATTTTATCAAGTTCTTCTTCCATTTGAGCTGTAAATTTTACGTTTATTACATCATTAAAATGAGCAGCAAGCAATTTGTTTACTGTTTCACCAAGTTCTGTGGCGTAAAGTTTTCTTTCTTTTAGGTCGCTGTATGTTCTGTTTATAATAGTAGAAACAATCAGCGCATAAGTGGAAGGTCTTCCGATGCCAAGATTATCAAGCTGTTTGATAAGACTTGATTCAGTGTATCTTGGGGGCGGATTAGTGAAATGCTGTTTCTTAAATAGCTCTTTCAAATCAACTATATCGCCAATTTCAATTCCATCCGGAATTGAAAACTTATCTTCATCATCAGTTTCTTCATCTTCAAACATATCTTCATACAATGCCAGGAAACCCTTGAATTTTACTGTTGAATCGGTTGTACGAAATTGGTATAAATTTGATTTTTTACCGTTACTTGATTCTGTGAAAGAATCAATAAGCAGAGTTATCTGATCACTAACAGAGTTTTGCATCTGGCAGGCAACAAATCTTTTCCAAATAAGCTCATAGAGCTTATATAAATCAGGAGTCAGGTCTTTCTTTAGACTCTCAGGTGTACGCCAAACAGAAGTAGGACGAATAGCTTCGTGGGCATCCTGTGTATTTTCTTTCTTTTTGGAATATACTTTTGGTGCTGAGGGTAAATACTCCTTGCCGTATTTATCTTTAATATATCCTCTGGCTTCGCTTACTGCATCCTGGCTAAGGCGGGTTGAATCAGTTCTCATATAAGTAATAAGTCCTGTTAAACCTTCTTCACCAATATCAATACCTTCATAGAGTTTTTGAGCAAGCATCATGGTTTTTTTGGGTGCAAAACGGAGTCTAACAGAGGCATCCTGCTGAAGTGAAGATGTTGTAAATGGAGGGTAGGGATTTCGTTTTACTTCTTTCTTGGTTATATCACTTACTTTAAACTGCTTGGAATTTAGATCATTTATAATTTCTGCAGCATGGTTTTCATTTTCAATTTTTGGGTTATCACCATTGAACTTAAATAATTTTTCATTCTGTGAAACTAACTTTGATTCAAATACTTTGTTTCTTGCTTTATCGTTAAAGTTTGCAAGAATGCTCCAGTATTCACTTGGCACAAAACTTCTTATCTCTTCTTCCCTATCACAAATTAATCTAAGGGCTATAGACTGCACCCTGCCGGCAGATAAACCGTAATAAATAACCTTCCATAAAAATGGACTTACTTTGTAACCAACAATTCTATCAAGTGCACGGCGTGCCTGCTGTGAGCTTACAAGTTTATCATCAATTTGAAGCGGATTATTTATGCCTTCTTCAACACCTTTTTTGGTAATTTCATTAAATAAAACTCTGTAAATATCATTATTTTTTTCTTTAACTTCCTCAGCAATATCAAATGCAATTGCTTCGCCTTCACGGTCAGGGTCAGTTGCAATAAATATTTTATCAGCAGATTCAGAAAGTTCTTTAAGCTCATTAATTACTTTTTCCTTTCCCGGAATAGTTTCATAAGTAAGCTCATAGCCGTTTTCAAAATCTACACTTATTTTGCTTTTTGGAAGATTTTTAATATGTCCAACTGAGGCAATAACCTTATATCCTTTGCCGAGATATTTATTTATTGTCTTAGCTTTTGATGGTGACTCAACTATTACTAACGATTTTGCCATTAAAATATATACCTGTTCTTAATTTCTTTTTAAATTATTTGCAGCTTTATTGAATTGTATCATTTATATTTATCATGATCCTGCTGTTTTTATCATTCATTTCATCAAGATCAAGTAAATAAGATGCAATTATTGATTTCATTTCGTCTTTTGAAACTATATTATAGCTTGAAACCATAATTTTATCTATTATAAGGTCAATATCCAGATTATTAATCAATCCTAGTTCTTTTAACTGAATTAAATATCCATAAGCATCAGCAGAAATTATATTCTGCTCTGCATCATGTAAAAACCTGTATGATTTAGTATCAGTTTTTGGTTCCAGAAATACTTTTTCACCGGCATAAATTTTTGAATATACCCAGCTAAAGGCAGTATTAATTTCATTTTGAGTATAACCTAACTTTGCAAGGTTTTCCATATCTACATCAGCAAGTTGTTTTTTAATTTTTAACTCGCTTAATAAATAAACAATAATCTCAATTATTTTTTCGTATAACATTATTCGCTTTCCTCATTTATACTTAAATTCAAATATATTGATATAAAAATTATTTAGAATTAATCACCAATATAAAAATTTTCTTTTTCTCTTATAAGTTCCTTTTGCTTTTTTGTAGCATCTAAAAATCCCGCTAAATGAAGGCACCCATGTATTATAACACGTAAAAGTTCCATTTTGTAGCCGGTATTGTATAACTTGCTGTTATTTCTAACAGTATCAAGTGAAATAAACATTTCACCTTCAATTTCTGATTTAATGTTGCTGTAAGGGAAAGTTAAAATATCGGTATAAAAATTATGATTCAAATAAGCATTATTCAGCTTTTTTATTCTATGGTTGTTAACAAAATTAATTATTATTTCATTAAAGCTGCATTTTTCACCAATAAATACTTTAGATACGGATTCTTTAATAAATTTTATTGAAAGTGGAAGCTTAATTGACGGGTGGAGATTATTTATCAAAATTTGGGGATTTGCTTTAATTTTTACTTTATCTTTAGTTTTTTTCAATAATAACAATATCTTAAATATCAAATCTAAAGTTAAATATCAGCGTTTTTACAAAACTTCTTATTTTAAAACATTTAAAGATATGCAGAAATTTGTAATTTGTCAAGTGTCAAAAGGATTGAAACCCTTCTCCCTTATTAAATTCTATATATTGTGTACAATAAAACAGGTAATTTTTAGCGTTTTGTTTAATTTTTTCAATTTCTTCCGGTTTAAGGTCACGGATAATTTTAGCAGGTACTCCTGCAACAAGAGTACCTTCAGGTACAACAAATCCTTCTTTAACCACAGAACCCGCAGCAACAAGAGAAAAAGAATTAATGAGAGAATTATCCAATAACTTTGCACCGATACCAATCAATACAAAATCATTAATTTTACAGCCATGAATTACTGCACTGTGTCCGATGGAAATATCATTTCCAATAAATGCTGGATATTTTTTATAAGTAACATGAACCATTGTAAGATCCTGAATATTTGTTCGCTCACCAATTCTGATATAGTTTACATCACCTCTTACTACTGTATTAAACCAAATACTCGAATCTTTACCAATTTCAACATCACCAATTACATGCGCACCTTCAGCTATTAAAACTGATTTGTGAATCTTTGGATATTTATTCCGGTATGGAAGTATCATAGAAATTAAAAATTAATAATTAGGAATGAGTAATTAATAATATGCAGTTAACAATAAATAAAAAAAGTGATACTTTTTTTTGTAAAATAAACAGTTAACGGATAACATCTTATTTTGGTGGCTGCCAATTACCGTGCTTCCAGCTTTTTAGTTCAAGTGTAATATTTCCAATTTCTACATTCAGTTTTGCTTTAAGAGGTATTCTGGCTTCATCAAATGAAAACCATCCGGAAAAATCGCCCGTTAACCCGAAAACAGCTGTGAAATCAGAAAAACCCGTAAGATACACGGCAGGAATTTCATGGTCTGAATCATCAATTTCAACTGAGGTTTGTTTGTTTGAAAATTCTATTTTCATCAATGATGTATCACCCTGCATTAATACAGGTACAAACTCTGTTTGATTTTTGTTTGAATTCAATCTGGCAAAATAAAAGATTGAAAGTCCATCCTGAAAAATCGTTGTGGAGTGTATTATTTTATCAATTTCGATTTTGCTGTTGTTGCCAATCCTTATAATATGTACAAATGCAGAATCATATTTAAAATCATAAACTTCACTGCTTTTTTTAGCATTTTTATACTGAATTGAGGTAAATTTAATCGGTTTTATGTTACCATCAGAAAAATCAATTTCACTTATAAAATCATAGTCAACATCAATAAAAGGAAGTGAACTATTTGATTTTAGCTTAGCCCGGCAAATATACCTATCCTTTATTTCTGAATTTTTTTCTGTGGTAAACTTTACCCACCCAATATTAATAAATGAATAGTTCACTTCATAATAAAGCTCTTCTCCGTTATAAAGTACTTCTGATTGCGAAAAAGTCCTGCTGCTAAAAAATAGCAGCAAGACTGTAGTAATAAACAAATATTTATAATTTGAGAGCATATAATGACTCTCTATAATACATTTTTATTTTACTCTTATATGTGCAAGTTTTTCTGCTTCGGGAAATAAAGTTACAGCCATTTCAAACTGTTTATCTGTTTTCAGCCAAACAGCCATGCTTCCATTGTTACCCCAAATATCCCTAGCCAGAATTGATTTAATACTTGTTGTAATAAAATCAAGATCTCTGTTATACTGTTCATCATTAAACTGAATATTTTTAGAAGCTGCAAGATTCTTGAAATCTTCAAGCATGCTTGGGGTAACCTCAAAGTTATCGCGAAACTTAATATAATCAGAATAATTAGATTTTAGCTGCTCACGGTTTCCATCAAAATAAGAATTTGCAAATTCCAGAAAAAGATTTATTTTCCGCAGCTGAACTGAATAGTCAGTCAGAGTATCAAGTTTAATTACATAATCCGGTGTTATTCCGCCACCGCCATAAACAGTTCTGCCGCCCATTGTTTTGTACTCAGGCCTTGAGGTATCTTTAGTATCGTTGGTATGATATAGATTATCACCTTCTTCGGGGTTTAAAAGCATTTTTTTATATTCACCGCCTTCATAAGGTTTTTGAATTAATCTCCCGGAAGGAGTATAATATCTTGAAGTAGTAACACGCATTGCAGATCCATCAGAAAGATCATATTGTCTTTGCACCAAACCTTTACCAAAGGTATTTTCACCGACAATAAGTCCCCTGTCCCAATCCTGAATAGCTCCGCTTACAATTTCACTTGCTGAGGCAGAACCATCATTAACCAAAACAATCAGGGGCAAATCAGCATAATCGCCTCCTTCGGAAATATATTCATCATTATATGCAGGTATTCTGCTTTTGGTATAAACAATTTTTTTACCTCGCTCAATAAACATACTTGCCATTTTAAATGCCTGATCAAGATATCCGCCCGGGTTGTTTCTAAGGTCAAGAATAAGTTTTTTCATTCCCTGTTGTTTCATTTCAGCTAGAGCTTTAGAAAATTCGTCATAAGTTGTAGCTGAAAATCTTGTTACTCTTGCATATCCAATTTCATTATTGATCATAAATGACGCATCAACACTGTAAAGAGGTATTTTATCGCGGGTGATTTCAAAATCAATTAAACCTGAACTGCCCCCTCTTGAAATAGAAACAGTTACTTTAGTACCTTTAGCTCCGCGAAGAATTTTTGGAACTTCATCCCTTGTCATTCCAACAGCATTGTTACCGTTAATTTTTACAATTTTATCCCCGGCAAGGATTCCTAATGCTTCACTTGGTCCACCGGAAATTGGTGTAACTACTGTTATGGTATCATTAATTATATCAAATTCAATTCCAATTCCTTCAAAACTTCCTTGAAAATCTTCGTTAATTCTCTTAAGCTGTTCTTGCGTAATGTATGTTGAATGCGGATCAAGCTGGTCAAGCATGCCCTTTATAGCTGCTTCGGTTAGTTTATCAGTATTAACTTCATCAACATAGTTTTTCTGAACCAATGTAAGAGCTTCATTGAATTTTTTAACATTATCAAATACATCATCACCAGATGCTGCGGTGTTGACCTTCATGTCAACTAACACACCAATTGAAATTAACATCAAAAAGATGGGTATTAGATATTTTCGTTTTTGCATATATTTTTTATGTTCTAATTTATTTATTTTTCTTATACTTATATACGCTAATATACCTAAATAAGTTTCTTAATTAAATTGTATAATACAGAATAACTTAATTTAAATCTAACTATATTTATTAAAAACTTACTTAAAAGTATTATTTTACTTTGATGTAAATGGTTGTTAAATTTAAATTATATAACAAGTCATAATTATCACTTTTGAAAAGATCATAATCCCATTGTATGCCATACAGTTTTAAGTTCAGTAAAACTTTGCACCTGTTGAAGGTTTTCATTTATTTCATCATTAAAATAATTTTGCTGATCATTTAAAGCAGAATAAATGAATCTCTTAACATTATTAGCACATAGATTCTGTACTAATTTTTTAAACTCCGTATTATTTTCAGCAAAATCAAATGCATTAACATCCATGTGAGAGGCTAAATGAGGAATTAATTCCTTTTTACTACCGGTTAATATGTTTATAACACCGGCTGGAACATCACTAGTTGCACAAATCTCAGAAAAAGTTAAAGCTGCAAGCGGAGATGTTTCAGATGGAATTATTATACTAGAATTACCCGAAGAAATTACCGCACAAATTCTTGTTATCAAAGCAAGTAAGGGCATGCTTTCTGGTAAAAGAATTCCTACTACACCAGTTGGCTCAGAAATAGAAAAATTAAAATAACCGTTTTGGACATCATTAACAGAACCTGTAAGCTGACCATGTTTATCAGCGAGACCTGAATACCAAACTAACCTATCAACCGATTTCATAACTTCTTTAAGAGATTGTTTTTTTGTTTTTCCGGAAGTAACCGATATTTCTAAAGCAAATTGTTCTTTTCTTCCTTCAAGCATTTCAGCAAGCCGGTAAAGTATAAGTCCCCTTTCATAACCGGTTTTAGCAGACCATACATTAAATCCAGCCCTTGAAGCCACAACAGCGTTTCTAATATCTTTTCGGGAGGCTTTGCTGATATTGCAAACTTTATTGCCTGAGATAATATCTTTAACAGATGTATATCGTTCTGATTCAGTTCTAACGAACTTACCCCCTATAAACAATTTATACATTTTAGGAACCTGTAATCTTGCGGGCATATTTAATAATTTATTATAAAAGAATTTTAAATATAAAATGAATATTATTTAACCAGTTCAGGTTTATTACAGAATTTTCGTATTTTTGAATATAAAATAGCACCATGCGAAGCATAAAAAATTATTTTACTATTTTCTATTATTAAAACCTGGGGAGATTCATGTTTTATCCCAAAGTCAGTTTCAATTTGATTAGACAGTTCTTTGCATGCAATTACATCAACAAGAAAAGTTTTCATATTCATTTCATATTCAGCCCATTCACGCTCCAAAAGGTTTTTTACAATATAGTTAATAGAGCATCTTGGTGAGTATTTGAACAATAACACTCTTTCGTTAAAAGAATTTTGAATTATTTCTTCTAAATCATGACTATTTTCTATTTTTATCCAATTCATTTAATTATTACGTTAAATTTAATATTTAATATTAGTATGAGAAAAATATATGTAATTAATTATAACTAACTAGTATCATATTCAGATACAAAACAACAAAGGTTTAGCTCTATAAAGCTAAACCCTGCAATAAAGTATAAAGTTCTAAAATTGCTAAAACGGGAATTGGAAAAATATTCCTAAAACCGAAAATACTATAACAACATAAATAATCCAAAACCCAATTGCAAAACTTACAGATGCCCCAGCAGAGGGGTAATTTACTTCATTATTATTTTCCATAATGCATTATACAAATTATTTCCCAGAAATGTAATTCTTTAATTCAGTTATACTTGAATCAAAATCAAAAGCATCATATACTTTAAAGAAATTTTTTTGATCGCAAACTTTTTTATATGCATATTTAGCAATTTCAAGTTTAGAATCTTCAAAAGTAAAATAATTTAAAAGTTCTCTAAGCTGTTCAGAAGACAGATAATTTTTATCAATAGCTGTTTTTAGAACAGCAATATTAGAAGATTCAAAACTTCTGTTAGAAACAGAACTTTTAAGATCATTAAAATCTTCTTTCTTCATAATCTTATACCGGCATTCGTCATTAACAGTAAACTCTTCTTTTTTGGTTACAGTATTACCATTATCTCCGCATTTTTTCACACCTTCACCGCTTGGGTATATTCTGTTAAAACCGTACTTTTTCTTTTTGTAAACATAAAATGCATTATATTCATCTATAACGGAATAAAGATCATATCCCGCAGGGATTTTAATTTTACCTTCAAATACTACATTACCTTGAGGGCTTTGATCAATCCCCGATTTTATTACCTTTAAAATATGTTCACCTGGGCTAAGCATATCAAACTCGGCATAGTTACCATCACTAAACTGTGTATTATCCAAGATTACCGAAAACATCTCATCGTCATATAAAGAAATCTGCAAATAAGAGTTTTGTGAATAAAATACAGATGAAGTAAATATAAAACAAATTATAAGGAAGTATTTTTTCATTAATAATCAAATCCTTTCTTTATATTTAAGTTCTTTAAATAATATTTTAAAGCATGTGCCGTTATCTTTATTAACTTCAATATCACCATCAAGCTGTTTTACAAGTGTATCAATTAACTGCATGCCCAGTGTATCATTATTATCAAATTCAACATTTCCTGGAATTCCAACACCATTATCCGATACTTCAAGCAGCAGGTTATCATTGTAACGATGCAAATTTAACTCTATTTTTCCGTTATATCCATCCGGGAATGCATGCTTTAAAATATTATTAATTAGCTCATTAACAATGAGCCCGCATGGAATAGCAGTATCAATTGTAACGTAAATTGTTTCAGCATTCAAATAAAATTCAACTTTAGAAGCACCAATTTTGTAAGCTTTTATCAACTGATTGACAAGTTCTTTTAAATAACTGTTAAGATCAATATGTGAAATATCCTGAGATTTATAAAGTTTTTCATGGATAAGTGCCATAGTTTCAACCCGAGAGCGGCTTTTATTGAAAATATCAGCATCATTTGGATCAATAACAAATTTTGACTGCAATTTAAGAAGACTAATAATTATCTGCAGGTTATTTTTTACTCTGTGATGAATTTCTTTAAGAAGTAATTCTTTTTCTTTTAAAGATCTTTGTGTAATTTCTTCAGCTAATTTTCTTGCTGTTATATCTGCTGAAACACCTAGAACCTGTATATTTCCGTTACTGCGTTTAAGAGGGACTTTTATAGTTTGATACCATTTAGTTTCACCTGTAACAGAATTAGTAACTTTTTCTTCGGGAATAAATATTGGTTTTTTGCCTGAAATTACTTCTCTATCTGCAGCAAGAAAATTTTCAAGTTCTTCTGTATTATTGTTAAAATTTGCATCTGTTTTTCCAATTAAGTCTTCAGCAGTAGTGCCATAATTTGCAGCAACAGCTTTATTTACCATTGTAAATTTTCCGTCCCAATCTTTAGCAAACAGAAAATTGGGATCAGTATCAATAACAGTTCTTAAAAATTCACCTTGCTGCATAAGCATTTCTTCAGCATGCCTCTTTTCTGTAATATCCTGCAATGTTCCAATTATTGCTGTCTTTTTATCATATAACATTGTTGAACCCTTTACTTCTACATAAATTTCTTTACCTTGTTTTGTAATGCCTTTAAATACGTATTGTATAGTTTTTATTTCATTATCAATTCTTTTTCTGATATTTTCAAGAACAAAATCCTGATTATCTTTTGCAACTATTTTCCAAGTTGACATTCCGGTCATTTCACCGCGATTATACCCGAATATTTCTTCATATTTTGGGTTTACATAAATATATTTATCACCATCTAAAATATAAATACCAACAAGGGCACTTTCAACCAAAGTGCGGAATTTTTCTTCTGCATCAATAATTATACTTTCAGCTTTTGCCCTTTCATTAATTTCTTCTTTAAGTTTATTATTTGCAGCTTTAATCTCACCTGTTCGCATATCAACAAGTTCTTCTAGATGGCTGCTGTATTTGTGCAGTTCCTGCTCAAGTTGTTTACGTGTAGTTATATCAAAAGCTGAACCTAATATTTCAACCGGTTTCCCTTTTGTATCTCTTGAAAATACTACTTCATGGCTTCTGAACCACCTATATTTACCGTCAGCATTTTTTATCCTGTATTCAAAATCAATTATTTCATTATCTTTAATTTCTAAATACCTGCTTAAATTATTGCGTAGCTTTCTATAATCATCAGGATGAATAAATTCTTCAAAAAATGATTTTTTATCTGATAGAATCTCAGCGGGACTATAACCTAATAATTCTGCAATTTTAAAGTTGGCAAATGTCATTTGCGGTCCATTAAGATTGTATATATATAAAATTGCTGGAATTGATTCTGCGATTCTTTTTATAAACTTTTGACTGTTAAGAAGCTCATTTTCTGCCTTTTTGCGTTCGGCTATATTTCTAAAAACCATTACTACGCCAATAATTTCATTTTCGTTATTAATTATTGGAGCTGCACTGTCATCAATTGGGATTTCTTCATTATTTTTCTGAATAAGTATTGTATTATCTTCAATATTTATAACATTTCCAGACTTAACAACTTCCTGAACAAGATCCATCGTTTTTCTTCCTGTATCATGGTTATATATATTAAATACATGATCAATAACCATACCTTTAGCTTCAGCACTCATCCAGCCTGTTAGTTCTTCAGCTTTTTTGTTAATGAAAAGAATTTCACCTATTTTACTGGTTACTATAACTGCATCTCCAATGCTTTCTAGCGTTGTAGCGAGCCAATTTCTGCTCTCCTCTAAAGAAATCTCAGCAGTTCTCCCTCTGTTTACACTTCTGTTAAGCAGAAAAATAGCAAGAATTAATAATGTGAATGCTATAATATTGCCTATAATAAGGTGTAAGAGAGTATAATTTGAAGATCGTTCAGCTTCTGTTAATCGTGCATTAATTACATTATTTTCATTTTTTTGAATTGATTCAATCAGCTTTTTTATTCTTTCTAATGTAAGTTTTTCTTTACGGACAATTTCTATCTGTAAATTCGGATTTTTATCTTTTTCATCCTGAAGTTTTATTGCTTCATCAAGCAAATTTCTGCGGCTTAATATAAATAACTGTAAAGTATCCAGCTGAAGTTTTTCATTTGAATTGGTAATATAAATTTTTAGATCGTTAAAAACACTATCAGTTGATTTTATAGAAGGATAATATGCATCAAGGAATTCATTATTATTTGTAATTAAATAACCACGGCGATTGGTTTCACTTTCAACAATACTGGCATAAAGCTTTTCTGATTTCTCTAATATTTTTAAAGATTTGTTAATGGTTATTTCATCTTCAAAATGAAAACGAATGTTAAGATATATCACAATATTAACAGCTACTAATATCAGTAAAGCTAATAAAAAGCCAAAATTAATATATTTTTTTTCAGGTATTCCCTTCAAATTAAAATAATAATATTAAATACAAATCAAATTAATTTTAAGTTAAACATTAAAATTTAATAGATAAATACACAAAAACCAGCATTATAAAAAAATAATGCCGTAAAGCGGTTAATTGTTTGATAAATATGATATTTATTTATAAGTTAGGGCTACTAAACTTAGTAAAAGTAGGTACAATATTTATATAAATAAGTGAAACTGAGCTAATTAAAATTTAAATATTCTTTTAAACCTTGCTTGCCGCCTTCTCTGCCAAATCCGCTTTCTTTATATCCTCCAAATGGAGAAGCAGGATTAAATTTATTAAAAGTATTAGACCAAATTACACCCGCTTTTATGCTGCTAACCATTTTAAATATTTTAGAGCCTTTATCACTCCATATCCCCGCTGAAAGTCCGTATTGAGTATTATTTGCCTTTTCAATAGCTTCTTTTGGAGTTCTGAAAGTTAACACAGAAAGAACAGGACCAAAAATTTCTTCTTGGGCAATTCTATTAGCTTGAGCAACATTTGTAAAGAATGTAGGTTTAAACCAGTATCCTTTATCCGGTAAAGAGCACTCCGGCTGGTATAAAGTACAGCCTTCGTTAATTCCGCTATTAACCAGCTCTGTGATTTTTTTAAGCTGCATTTTTGAATTTATAGCTCCAACATCAGTATTTTTATCAAGTGGGTTACCTACTCTTAAACTTTTTAATCTGTGTTTTAACTTTTTAACAACTTCATTTTTAATACTTTCCTGAACATAAAGTCTAGAACCGGCACAACACACATGACCTTGATTAAAATATATACCATTGATAATTCCTTCAACAGCCTGATCAATAGGTGCATCCTCAAAAATAATATTAGCTGCTTTTCCGCCAAGTTCTAGAGTAATCTTTTTATCAGTACCTGCAGTAGATTTCATAATAAGTTTGCCAACTTCTGTTGAACCTGTAAAAGCAATCTTTTTAACTTTTGGATGATTTACAATTGCCTCCCCTGTATCTCCTGCCCCGCTGATAATATTAACAACGCCATCAGGTAAGCTGGCTTCTTTAATAACCTCAGCTAGTTTGTATAAAGTTAATGGTGTTGTTTCAGCTGATTTTATTACAACAGTATTTCCGCAGGCAAGTGCGGGTGCAATTTTCCATGCAGCCATAAGAAGCGGAAAGTTCCAAGGAATAATTTGACCAACAACTCCAATTGGTGAAATATTAACATTAGGAAAAGCAAGATTCAGTTTATCAGCCCATCCGGCATAATAAAAGAAATGGGCAATGGCAAGTGGGATGTCTATTAATTTAGATTCTTTAATTGGCTTACCGCCATCCATTGACTCAATAACAGCAAATTCTCTTGCTTTTTCCTGCATTATCCTTGCAATTCTGAAAATATATTTAGCTCTTTCTTTAGGCGATGTTTTTGACCAAACCCTGTTATAAGCTTTTTCAGCAGCTAAAACTGCCCGATGCACATCGCTTTTTGAAGCAACAGCAACTTCAGCAAGTTTTTCTTCTGTAGCAGGATTAATTGTTTCAAAATATTTTTTTGATTTAACGTTTTTTCCGCCTATAAAAAGATCATAGCTTGGCTTGAGATGAATATGATCCTTAGCTTCAATTGATTTAGCATACTCCCACACAAAATTTCTTTTTTTTGGATTTTGCGTTGAATGATTAAAGCTGCCGTTTGAACGGCTCAAGATAGCTGTTGATTTTTCTCTGAATATCATAGTTTAATACAATAAAATAAAAAGCAGAACAAAAGTTAGTTAAAACGGTTCTCCCGAACCTGTTGAGTTATCTGAACTTTGGTTTTCCTCACCGCAGCTCTCGCCATTTGATTCTACAAATTTTTTAATGGCTTCAAAATGTTCTAAAATCATTTTTGCTTTACCCAATCCGAATGAAAATGGGTACTTTGTTCCAGGATTTAAACAAATAAGTTTGTTACCTTTGTATTCTGATAGTTCAGGCATATTAAATAATTTAGTTAGTTAATGTTATTAATATAAATAATTTTTATCATCTTTTAAATAACTATATGTATCATTTGCAAGTTTAATCAAATATTCTAACGTTTCCAACTTATTATCACATTTATAATTCTTGTAAAAATACTCTTCTGAATCTTCGTCATTTCCTGTTATTTTATTGCAAATAAAAACATTTTCAAAAAACACCTTATAGTTATAGTCATCACATGCATCGCCGTTTTTAAAATACACATCCAGGTTTTCGGTGATACTTTTTAGATCTGGTGCTAGCTGATTTTTAGATTTCTTATCTAATTTTGGAAGCACGAGTTTGTTATCTTTATATTCCAAAAACCATGAATACCAAAGCCCCATAACAGCAGGTGATAATCTCTGATTCACAAGTATCCTCCTGTGCTTTGATGTGGTTGTATCAAGATACCCATTCTGGATCATATATACGGGCTTTTCGCTCCGTTTAATATCAAAAAAATAAAGATCCTGAAAAATATATGGAGATGCTCCACCTGAACAGTATAACAGGAGTTCTTTGGAACCATCACTGTTAAGATCCATCTCATCATGACCAATATAATCACTGAAGGTACTATCTATTGAATAAAGCTCTGCACCATTTTTACTGATACTTATAACACCTGTAAAAAAATTTTTGGGGTTATAACTTAATTTAATATCAAGGTCATAATACCGGATTGATTTAGTTTTAATATTGTCTCCTTGACAATTAACCGAAATAATTAAACCTAATATTGCTGTTGTAAAAACAATATATTTTTTAATCATTTGAGAAATAATCAGCGGATTGATAAAATCCTGTCTGTTCTTTTTGAAACTGCATTAGTAAATCATTCAGAAGTGTTGATGCACCAATCCTGAAATAGTTAGGTGATAACCAAGTATCGCCAAGTGTTTCTTTAACAAGACAAAGGTATGCAATAGCATCTTTTGTAGTTCTTATGCCTCCGGCAGGTTTCATTCCGATAATTTTACCGGTTTCATTATAGAAATCACGAATTGCCTCGAGCATAACAAGAGTAACTGGAAGTGTTGCTGCCGGCTGAACTTTACCGGTCGATGTTTTAATAAAATCAGCACCTGCCAGCATTGCAATAATACTTGCTTTTCTAACATTATCAAAAGTTTCTAACTCACCCGTTTCTAAAATGACTTTTAAATGAGCCTCACCGCAAGCATCTTTAACAGCAGAAATTTCATCAAAAACGTATTTATAATTACCGTCAAGAAACTCACCTCTGCTAATAACCATATCAACTTCATCAGCGCCATTTTTAACTACAAGTTTTACCTCTTCAATTTTAAGTTTTAAAGGCATCTGTCCGCCCGGAAAACCTGTTGCAACTGATGCTACTTTTACACCGCTCCCATCAAGTACTTTTTTGGCAACTTTAACAAGATTAGGATAGACACAAACAGCAGCAACATGCGGAAAATCATAATTTCCTTTAATAGGTTTTACTGCTTTATGACACATAGCAAGCACTTTGCCTTCGGTATCTTTTCCTTCAAGGGTCGTTAAATCTATCATACTTGCAGCTAGTTTAATTGCCTGCACTTTGCTATTTTTTTTAATACTTCTTGATGCTAATGAGGCTGCACGTTCTTTTGCCCCGATTTCATCAACTGAAAGGTGAAATGAATCAATACTAGTTAAAAGTGAATTTACATTCATAATTTTACTAAATTAATCATATATTTATTTAATTAAAACTTAATAATTTTATAAGCAAAATTCAAAATCGAATTGAAATCGTTTATTTCAATCGCAAGCATTCATTATTTTGTGGATTATAACTAAATATTTTAAATATTATCTTTATAAGCAGATTTCAATTTTCAATATATTTTAAAACACATTTACCTAAAACCAATGAAACCTGAAAAAAGTAAAAAAATTAACAAAATCACCACTTCTGCAATAAAATCAAATAAAATTTCCCAATATTTTGCAATTAGAGCAATAACCGGAGCATCACTTTCTCCTGACAGCAAAAAAATTGCATATATTACTAATACTAATGGACTCCCTAATATTTGGACAATACCAATTGAGGGAGGCTGGGCTAATCAGGTAACTATTGAAGATAATGCAGTATTTTCATTGTTGTATTCGCCAAAAGGCAACAGAATTGTTTTCACAAAAGATTTGAACGGAGATGAAAATCATCAGATATTTATTATTTCGGATAAAGGAGGTGAACCGGTTTATTTAACACCTTCTCATTTTGGCAGTCAAATAACCTTATGCAGTTTCAATAAAAAGGGAGACAAATTACTCTTTAGCTCTAACAAAAGAGACGAAAGATTTTTTGATACATATATTACAGATTTAAATACAAATACCGAGGAAATGATATATGAATATAATGAGCCATATCCATTTAATGCAGTTGCATGGTCTGAAAATGAAAAATATATTCTTTTTCAGAAATTTTACAGTAATTCAAACCAAGACCTGATTATATATGATACTTCTTTAAAAACCTTTACAAATTTTACACAACATACAGGCGGTATATTAAATTCGTACGGAAGCTTTGATAAAAAATCTAATAAAGTATATTTTCTTTCTGATTATGAAAGAGAGTTTAATGGATTGGCATATTATAATATTAAATCAGGAAAATTAAGCTGGGAGCAGCTTGAAAACTGGGATATTACCAATTATTCACTTTCAAAAGATAATAAAAAGATACTTTATTCTGTAAATGAAAGCGGAACTACAAAACTGAAATTAAAAAACCTGAAAACAGGCAAAATAAAATCACTTAAAATTCCAAAAGGTAATTGTTCATATTTTGAATTTACAAAAAATAGTGAAAAGGTTGTATTGGTATTAGATTCACCGCAAAACCCAAATGATATTTATATTTATGACCTGAAGAAAAACAAAATAAAACAAATTACTTTTTCAATGATAGGAGGTATTCCAAAAAATAATTTTGTAATACCGGAAAATATAAAATATAACAGTTTTGACGGACTTGAAATTAACGGATTTATGTACCTTCCAAAAGGGATTAAAAAGGACGGTACAAATCCGGCAATAGTATGGCCTCATGGGGGACCTGAATGGCAGGAAAAAAATCTGTTTAATAAATATTTCCAAATATTAACAAACAGAGGATATATTGTAATTGCTCCGAATTTCAGAGGGAGTACAGGATACGGAAAATCTTTCCAGAAAATGATATACAGAGATTGGGGCGGCAACGAGTTTAAAGATGTACTTGGTGCTTATGAATACATTGTGAAAAGCGGATATGCAGATAAAAATAAAATTGCAGTTGCAGGAGGAAGTTTTGGAGGATTTATGTCATTAACTTGTGCGACAAGAGCACCTGAAAGGTGGAAATGTGCAGTGGATATATTTGGTCCTTCTAATCTTGTAACATTCTGCAATTCAGTGCCTGAGCACTGGAAACCGGGAGTTGCTGAGCTTGTAGGTGATGGTGTTAAAGACAGGGAATTTTTATTAGAACGCTCACCAATTAGTTACATAACCAATATTACAGCCCCCCTATTAATAATTCAGGGTAAAAACGATCCGCGTGTTGTACAAACCGAAAGCGACCAGATTGCTGAAAAATTAAAAGAGCTAAACAAAGATGTAGAATATTATGTACTTGATGATGAGGGACACGGATTTAGTAAGGTTTCAAATCAGATAAGAGTGTGGAATTTAATATGTGAATTTCTTGACAAACATTTAAAATAACAGGGAAAACTTAATATTGGCAATAAAGAAAAAAAATACAGTTTCAAAAAATACTGAACCAGCAAAAATAATAGACGGAAAAGTAATTGCAAATCACATTACAGATGAAATAAAAAGATTATTGAAGATAAACAATACAATAAAGCCGGGGCTTGCATTAATATTAGTAGGCAGCAATCCTGCAAGTGAGATATATGTCAGAATGAAGGAAAAAAAATGTGCAGAACTCGGATTTTATTCAGTTATAAACAAAATTTCAGAAAAAGTTTCAGAAATGGAACTACTGGCTCATATCAGAGCTTATAATAACAGCTCAAAGATACACGGCATACTTATTCAGCTTCCCCTGCCAAAACATATTAACGAAAGGAAAGTACTTGAGGCAGTTGATTTCAGGAAAGATGTTGATGGTTTTCATCCTATGAATGCCGGAAGACTGTTGATTGGTGAAAAATGTTTTATCCCCTGCACACCTGCCGGAATATTTGAATTAATAAAGAGGTATAACGTTGAAACATCCGGTAAATATGCTGTTGTGATAGGAAGAAGCAACATAGTTGGAAAACCTATTGCAAATTTATTATTACAGAAAACCAAAGGGGCAAATTGTACTGTTTCAATTACTCATAGCGGTACAGCAAATATTACTGAATTCACAAAAAATGCTGATATTATTGTTGCAGCTTTGGGCAAACCGGAATTTTTGAAAGCTAATATGATTAAAGAAGGTGTGGTAATAATTGATGTTGGAATTAACAGGATTGAAGATTCTAATTCCCCAAAGGGATATAAGGTAGTTGGAGATGTTGATTTTAAAAGCTGCAGTAAAAAAGCATCAATGATTACACCTGTTCCCGGAGGAGTTGGTCCGATGACTATTGCAATGCTCATGAAAAATACGCTTGATTCTGCATTAAAGAAAATCTACAATTAATCTATGAATGGATAAAATATTTATTGAGATTGAAATAGCTTTTAGCGATTTGACTTATGACCTTATTTATAACAGACTTTACCTAAATGGTTTAACATCATTTCTTGAAGAAAACAGAAAAATAAAGGTTTATTTGACTCGAGGCGAATCTGCAATTTCAGAAAAAATTACTAAGGAGTTGCGTGAGTTTGATAATATTCCGGAAAAATGTATCTCTTTAAGTATTTTTAATAACAAAGATTGGAACAATGAATGGGAAAAATCAATTGAACCTGTTTATATTTTTAATAAATTAGTTATATATCCTTCATGGAAAAAGGATTCCATAAAACGGCATAATGAAATAATTCCAATACAAATAGACCCTAAAATGTCCTTTGGTACCGGACACAATGATACTACTCAGCTAATCTTAGAACTACTTTGTACATATATTGAACCTGAAGAAAACAGTTATATGCTAGATTTTGGATGCGGTACGGGAATATTAAGCATAGCAGCCATAAAACTTGGGATTAAAAATGCAGTTGCTATTGAAATTGATAGTGATGCAATTGAAAATGCTAAAGAAAATTTTGAGGTAAATGGTGTTTCTGAATATATCATATTATATAAGAGTAATATATCTGAAATAAATGAAAAGGGTTTTGATATCATTGCAGCAAACATTACAAGCAATGTGATACTGCCTAATCTTGGAGAAATGTATAATAAATTATCAGCCGGAGGAAAACTTTTTATTACAGGAATTCTTAAAGAAGAAACTGAAGAAATGATAATAAATTTAACTAAGTATAACTTTGGTTTAAAGGAACTTAAACAGCGGGCTGAATGGTCTGCTTTTTATGCTGTTAAACAATAATTTATACAACAAATGAAAAGAACAGTCATTGATATCGGTACAAATACCATTCTGATGCTTATTGGAGAGTTTGATAAAAACACTAATTCAATTAATAAAATACTTGATGCTCAACGTGTTCCAAGAATTGGAAGAGGAGTAGATAAAAACAGAAATATCCTTCCTGAATCAATTACCAAAGCTATAGAAATATTAAATGAATATAAAATTTTTAGTGAAAAATATTTATCTAAAGAAATATTTGCAACATCAACCAGTTTTATCAGGGATTCAAATAACCGTGATGAGTTTATACAACAAATTAAGATAAATACAGGAATTAAAATTGAAGTATTATCGGGAAAAGATGAAGCTGAACTGACGTACATAGGCGGTGTATATGATAAACTTTCAGGAAATGGTGAGAATCTTACAACAATTGATATTGGCGGAGGCAGTACAGAAATTTCAACATCAACCGGACTGATAAACAACTTTAAGGAGTTAAAAAATATAAATCTTAATTCCAAAAGTTTCAACATAGGTTCAGTAAGAATTAAGGAGAAATTCCTTAACCAACACCCTCCCGCTTTTGATGACATAATAACTGCAGAAACATTTATTAATGAAAACCTGGATCAAATTAATTTTGATACTCAAAACACAAAACTGATTGGTCTAGCAGGCACAATTACTTCGCTTGGGACAATTATTTTAAATCTTGATAAATTTGAAGCTGAAAAAGTTGATGGATTAAAAATCACAATTGACCAGATTGATAATATCTTACAGAAGCTTACACCAATGCCAATAGAAGAACTCTACGGAATGGGAGACTTTATGACAGGCAGAGCTGATATTTTAATACCGGGTATATTGATATTGAAATGTTTTATGCAGAAATCGGGTTTTGAAAGTTTAACCGTTAGTACTAAAGGTTTAAGATACGGGGTATTTTTAAGAGAAGAATTTAAAAATATTACCTAATTAATATAAATCAGGATATCAAAACTTCAAATTAATGTGCAGCAATTAATTCATATATACCTTTATATACTAAATTTACAGCAATTGCCAGAATAAAAAATCCCATCATTCTTGTTAAAACATTAATTCCATTTGAGCCAAGTTTCTTCATTAGAGGAATAGAAAGATACAAGAAAACGTATGTTACAATTGCAATTGCAAATATTCCCAAAACAAAACCTATATAATCTTCAATATGTTTAGCACCGGTTGAAAGTCCAATAACTGCACCAATTGCACCGGGACCGCTTAATATAGGCATTGCCATAGGCATAAATGAAATATCTAAGTTCTGTACTTTAGATTCATCATCTTTTTTACTTTCAGGTTTAGAATTTACCATTGCCCAACCTGAATTTGCAACTATTAACCCCCCTGCAATTTGAAGCACACCGAGAGAAATACCAAAAAGCTCTAAAAGCAGCTTGCCTATGAGCAGGAATGTAATGAGTATAAAAAATACATTTATACTTGTTTTTCTTGCCTGCTGAAGTCTGAATTCAGTAGTATCATTTGCCGTTAAACCTGAAAAAGCAGGTACACCTCCAATTGGGTTAATAAGCGGAAATAAAACACTGAATGCAATTCCCGCAAACGAAAATATATCAGCAAATGACATTTGAATTTATTTTATTGTGCAATACTTTAAGTTAATAATCCCTAAACCATCAACATACATTCCTTGAACTCTTTTGAGTTTAAGATAAATATATTTATTGTAATAAATTATTATCCAAGGTGAATCTTCAAGTAATATTTTATCAATTTGGTGATAAACATCCATGCGATCATTAAAGTTTGTTAGCTTTAAGGCAAGTTCATATAAAGAATCAACTTTAAGATTCTTATAATGGTTAGTATTTGGTCCTATTGGAGTTTTATTTTTACTGTAAAATAAAGCATAATAATTTTCCGGATCGTAATAATCAGCCCCCCAGTTAGCACGCCAAAATGAAAGTTTCCCTTCATTTTGTGCAGAGCGATGGGTAGCACCTAGCATCTCTTCAATTTGAAGATCAATACCAATTTCCTTTAACTGTGCCTGAATAGCTTCGCACAGCTCACGCTGTGATTCATCATTATGAAACACAAGTTTCAACTTCAAACCTTTTCCTTCAGGATATCCTGCTTCCTTAAGTAATTGTTTAGCTTTTTCTTTATCGTAAGTATATCCTTTAACATCTGCAGAGTAACCCGGCATACCTACCGGTAACGGACCATTAATACCAGGCGTTCCTTTATTTTTAAGTACATACGTGCAAATCTTAGCTCTATCTATTGCATAGTTTATTGCCTGTCTTAATTTTTTATTTTCAGCAAGCGGGTTATCTTTACCACCTTCCATTTGGGTGTTCATCATAGTTCCCAGATAAACCGTATTAAGATACGGCTGTTTTATCATATCAAAATTATATTCAGAAAGCAGATTACCTTTATCATCTGTGATTTCTCCAAAAACATCAACAGAGGGTTTATCAAAATCAAGTCTTCCCTCTTTAAAATCAAGAAATTCTGTTTCAGTGCTTCTTATAAATGAAACAGTAAAACCACCAATCATTGGTAATTGTTTACCCGAACTATCTTTACCCCAATACTTTTCATTTTTAGTGCAAACAAGTTCTTTATCAATATCCCATTTAACAAATTTAAAAGGTCCGGTACCAACTATCCTGAAGCCAAAATCGTCTTTATACATATCAACAGCTTCGCGGGGATATACATAGCCATACGGCATGGTTAATATACTTATAAACGGTGCAAACGGCTGAACAAGTTTAATAACAAAGGTAGAATCATCCTGTGCAACAAAACCGCTGATACTTTTTATTTTTTCTGGTGCTTCTGAAAATTCTTTTGCACCTTCAACTTTATCACGGTAAACCCATAAACCGCGCGTTTTAACACGCGGGTCGCAGACCCTTTCATAACAATATTTAAAATCTGCAGATATAACTTTTCTGCCTTTTCCTCCCGAAAAACATTTATCATCATGAAAATATACATCATTCCTTAAATGGAAAGTATATATTTTGCCGTCAGGAGATATTTCAAAACTTTTTGCAATAAGAGGAATAAGTTTTGCATTTTGATTATACTCAACTAATCCCTCACAGGTGTTAATTAATACATGAAGAGCAGGATAATTATTTGCAGTTATAGGGTCAAGACTTTCAATGCCGTTAGGCTCGTTGTAACGGAAAATTTTACCGGATGTATCTTTACCAGAACATCCGATTAAAGGAAGAAATAAAAAAACAGCGAAAGCAATTGATCCCGCTGTAAAAAACATTTTTTTTATTGTTATCTTTTTAAAAATTAATGGAAAATATTAAAAAAAATTATGTATTAGTATGTTTAGTGCATCCTTGGGGACTCGAACCCCAGGCCTAATGATTAAGAGTCATTTGCTCTACCAACTGAGCTAAGGATGCCCACAAATATGGCGGAAAAATGAAACTTTTGCAATGCAGAATATCAAATCAGTTACAAAAATACTCACTATTTATTTGTACACATTTGAAAATTAATTATATTAATATTTAGATTAAATTCTTAATAATAATATACTCTGATTTAGAATCAAAAAGATCATTTTACTAATCAATTTTAAATAAAAAAAATATTCTGCAAATTTGAAAAAATAAAAAAAAATCAATTTAGAAATGAAGCAGCATTTATCCGGGTTATTTAATAATTTATTTTCAATTTGTATTTTTCACTAATAATTACATGAATAATTCACTGAAATTTGGATAAATAGTTTAAAAAAATAATCCTAATTTACCTTAATTAATAGAATTAATGGGAATCAATAATGCAGAAATTTTCTGAAATGTTTATATAGATATATAGTGTTTTATACGGATTCAATGTACTTCATTTTCAAATTAACAATTTAATGATTAAAAGTAAATAAAAATGTCAGAGGAAAAAAATATTAAAAATATCATACAATCAGTTGAAGAAGCAGCGGAAAAACGGAAAAAGGAAATTGAAGAGAAACTTCATCCTGAGAACTTCAAAGATGAACCTATAGTAAATACTGGAATTAAAAATCCTGAAACTCCCGAATTAGAACAGAATTCAGAAACAGAAAAAACAGAATCATCCGGTAAAGTTGCTGAAAGTAATGAAATTGATTTTAATATTAAGTTAGCTGAACTGGAAAAACCCGAAAAAATTACTTTAGCTGGAAACATTAATGAGAAACAAACAGGTATTGATTTACCAAAGCTGATTGAAACTGAAGGTAAAATCCTCTTAACTGAAAAAAAAGATATTGTGAAAGCAATCGAAAAACCGATAGAGACCATCACATCAAATTTTCACAACGAACAGGAACAATCTAAATTGGTTACAGATTTTGATGTTCACCTCTTTAATACCGGAACTTATTATAAAATTTATGAAAAATTCGGAGCACAAATTACAATTGAAAATGGTATCAGCGGAGTACGATTTACTACTTGGGCACCAAATGCAGAATCAATATCAGTTATTGGTGAGTTTAACGGCTGGAATGACACAAATAATTACATGAATAAAGTACATGATTCAGGAATTTGGTCTGTATTTATAAGTGATTTAAAACAGGGAGATACTTATAAATTTTCAATTAAGAGCAAAGTTGACGGTGTACAAAGGAGAAAAATAGATCCGTATGCTTTCAGGAGTGAGGTAAGGCCAAAAAATGCCTGTGTTGTTCATGATATTAATAATTATGAATGGAATGATTCAGAGTGGATAGCTAATCGCGCAGGCAATTCTTTTAAAGAGACCGCAATGAACATATATGAATTACATCTGGGCTCGTGGAAAAGGAATTACAATAATAAAGAATTTCCAAATGAATGGGGATACTTAAGCTATGGGCAGCTTGCTCAACAGATTGTAGATTACGTTAAACAACAGGGCTACACACATATTGAACTAATGCCCGTAATGGAGCATCCTCTGGATATATCATGGGGGTATCAGGTAACTCATTATTACGCACCGACAAGCCGTTTTGGCGAACCACAAGATTTTATGTATTTTGTTGATTATTGCCATCAGAATGGAATTGGGGTTATACTGGACTGGGTTCCCGCCCACTTCCCTGCAGATGAGCATGCTCTTGCATTCTATGACGGTTCACAGATTTATGCCTACGAGAGCTGGAAAAAAGGATTTCACAAAGACTGGAATACATACGTGTTTGATTACGCAAGACCGCAGGTAAAAAACTTTTTAATTGCAAGCGCATTGTTTTGGTTTGAAAAATACCATGCTGACGGATTAAGAGTTGATGCAGTTGCATCAATGCTTTATCTTGATTATTCCAGAAAACAAGGTGAGTGGGAACCAAACATTCATGGCGGCAGAGAAAATCTTGAAGCAGTTGAGTTTTTAAAACATTTGAATGATATAGTTCATAAATACTGTGCGGGAACAGTTATGATTGCGGAAGAATCAACTAGCTGGCCTGGTGTTTCACATTCTGTAAATGAAGGAGGTTTAGGATTTGATATGAAATGGAACATGGGATGGATGAATGACATACTGTTATACTTCAGCAAGGAGCCTGTTCACCGGAAATATCATCAGGGAAAAATTACATTTTCGTTATGGTATGCTTTCAGCGAAAATTTTGTTCTTCCAATTTCTCACGATGAAGTAGTACACGGAAAACACTCGCTTTTAGAAAAAATGCCGGGCGATACATGGCAGAAGTTTGCGAATCTGCGGTTATTTTTTGGGTTTATGACAGGACATCCCGGGAAGAAACTTAATTTTATGACGAGTGATATTGGACAATATAATGAATGGAACAGCGAAGCTTCGCTGGAATGGAATTTATTAGAACTTGTTGAAATTAACAGACAGCTAAATAAATTTGTTAAAGATCTTAATCATCTTTATAAATCACATCCGGAGTTATATGAAGTGGACTTCCAAAGTGAAGGATTTCAATGGATAGATTTTTCAGATGCACTTTCTAGCATTCTTTCTTTCTACCGTCTTTCAAAGGACAAAAAGCAAATGCTGTTATTTGTATTTAATATGACACCAATTATAAGGGATAACTATATTGTTGGAGTACCGCAAACCGGTTTTTGGAAGGAAGTATTGAACAGTGATGCGGAAGTTTACGGAGGTTCAGGTATAGGCAATTTTGGAGGAAAGCACTCCGAACCGGTTAAGAGCAAGCAATGGGAAAACTCAATTACTTTAACCCTTCCCCCGCTTGCTGTGAATGTTTTTGAATTAATTATATAACCGATCTAAATAAATATAGTTTAAGAGAAAGATTATAATGACTTATTATGCATTTCTAAAAGGAATAAATCTAGGGAAACGAACTATTAGAATGACTGTGCTTAAAGATGAATTTGAAAAACTTGGCTTTGGAAATATACGTACATTTATTGCAAGCGGAAATGTAGTATTTGAATCCTCATTAAAAGCAGATTCAATAAAAGTAAAAATTGAAAAAGCATTGAAATATAAATTTAGTTTTGATGTAATTGTATTTATAAGAAACCAAAGAGAAATGGAAAAGATAATCAGTGGCTATCCTTTCAGCAATATTAAAGGAGATAAAGATTACAAAATTTCAGTTGGATTTCTATCTGAAAAGCCCGGTAAAGCTGCAATTAAAGAGCTTGAATCCTTCAGTACTGAAAGTGAAATTATGAAAGTTAAAGGAGACACTTTTTATCACCTTACAAAAGGTAAATTTTCTGATTCTATGGTATTTAAAAAGAATTTACCTGAAAAGATACTAAAAGTAGTTTGCACAATACGAAATTTGAACACTGTAAATAAAATTTTAACAATATAATTAAATAATTTAGCAGAAAAGAAGAATACATTGATAAATATTTGCATACACGGACATTTTTACCAGCCGCCTAGAGAAAATCCGTGGACAGGAGAAATTGAAAATCAGCCAAGTGCAGCACCGTATCATGACTGGAATGAAAAAATATACCATGAATGTTACAAAGCAAATTCAGAAGCAGAGATAATTGATGATTCTCAAAAAGTAGTTGCAAAAATAAATAATTACAATTATATCGATTTTAATTTCGGTCCGACTCTTATGGCATGGATAAAGAAGAAACATCCTGATACTTATATTAAAATTTTACAGGCAGACAGTGAAAGTATAAAATTTCATAACGGGCATGGTAATGCAATTGCAATGTGTTATAGCCACATGATAATGCCGCTTGCTAATTTGAATGATAAGATAACACAGGTTAAATGGGGTCTTGCGGATTTTAAATATCATTTCAAAAGGGATTCTGAAGGTATTTGGCTTCCTGAAACTGCCTGCAACACAGAAACTCTGGAAGTATTAATAGCCGAAGGTATAAAATTTATAATTTTAGATAGCAGCCAAGCAGCATTTTACAGGAAAATAGATGAAACTAAATGGATTGATGTAAACAACAATTCAATTGATCCGGTGATTCCTTATAAATGTTATTCTGAAATTCAGAAAGATAAATACATAACAATATTTTTTTATAACGGACCTGTATCTAAGGCAGTAGCGTTTGATGATGTTCTAAAAAGCTCTCAAAACCTGCTGATGAAAATAAAATCTGCTGCCGAAAGAGAAAATGTATTTCCTAAAAACCAATTGGTTAGTGTTGCAACAGATGGTGAAACTTTTGGTCATCATAAAAGATATGCTGAACGCACACTTGCATTTTTCCTTAGAGTACTTGCACCTGAAAATAAACTTAAAATTGTTAATTTTGCAGAATATCTTGAAGCAAATGATACGCAATATGAAGTTAAAATTAAATCCGGAGATAACGGAGAGGGAACATCATGGAGCTGTGTACACGGAGTTAAGCGATGGAAGGATAATTGCGGATGCGGAGGAGGCGGCGGATGGACGCAGCAATGGCGTAAGCCATTAAGAGAAACTTTAGACTGGCTTAGAGATCAGATGATAATTATTTATGAAAATCTAGGGAGCAAAATGTTTATTGATGTTTGGAAAGCACGAAATGAATATATAGAATTAATTCTTGAATATACCAAAGACAGAGAGAATAAATTCTTTAAAAATAATTCAATTAAATCATTAACCCATAACGAAAAATTGATTGCAATAAAGCTGCTGGAGATGCAGAAATATTCAATGTTAATGTTTACAAGCTGCGGTTGGTTTTTCAGCGAAATATCAGGACTTGAAACTGTAAAGATACTTGAATATGCTTTACGTGCAATAGAACTTGTCAAAGAATTAACAGGTGTTGACCTTGAGAGTGAAGTAAAATTCAGATTAAATGATGCAAAAAGCAACATACCTAAATATAAAACCGGCAAAGGTGTTTTTGAACAGCTTGTAATACCTCATAAAGTAATACCCAAGGAGACTACTTGAACGATAAAGAAATAAATTCTTACCTGTTAAACAGCAGAACTGCAATAAATTGGAAAAAGATAGGCACAAAACGCAGGGCGGGTATTGCAGTTCCATTGTTCTCGCTTTATTCAAAAACGAGTACCGGTATTGGAGAACTTACTGATTTAGTTTTACTTGCTGAGTGGTGTTTAAAAACAGGTATTTCTATAATCCAGCTTTTACCGTTAAATGATGTTGGAAGTGATTTTGCTCCTTACAGCTCAGTTTCCTCATTTGCAATTGATCCAATGTACCTTAACTTAAATAAATTAAACGTTGTGCTATCGCAGGAACAAATGCACAAACTAGAAATTTTAAGGAAAAAATTCCGCCCGCTATTTGGCAGAGTAAATTATAAAATTAAAAATTGCAAGATTGAATTTCTTTGGGATATATATAAAGGAAGAAAAACAGATGATATTGTAAATTACACTGCATTTAAAAATTCCAACAAATATTGGCTGCATGATTATGCTGTATATAAAGTTATTGCAGAAAATAATATTTCAAAGGGATGGGTTGAATGGCAGGAAGGATTGCGGGAATTCAGCATAGAAACTACATCACATTTTGAAAAATTGAATTATGAAAGGATTGAATTTTACAAATGGATTCAATGGCAATTGTACGAACAATTCTGTGAAGTTAAAAATGTAATTTCTAAAAAAGGAATATTGATTATGGGAGATATACCTTTTTTGGTTTCCCGTGAAAGTGCCGATGTTTGGGCACATCAAAATTATTTCCATCTTCAGCTTAGTGCAGGTGCACCTCCTGATATGTATTTTGCAATGGGTCAGAAATGGGGAATGCCTCCATACAACTGGAATGCAATTGCCAATGATGGATTTACTTATTTAAAAGAAAAACTAAAATATGCGGAAAATTTTTATGATATGTACAGGATAGATCATTTTGTTGGACTTTTCAGAGTTTGGGTAAGTCCAGCAAACGATTTTACAAAACCCGGAAGTTTTATGCCAAAAGAAGAATATCTTTGGGAAGCTCATGGACGGAAAATAATTGATGCTATGCTCTCAGCTAGTCAAATGCTTCCTTGCGGAGAAGATCTTGGTACTGTTCCTGCATGTTCATACCATGTTTTATATGAATATGGTATTCCTGGAATTGATTTTCAGCGATACTATAAATCTAATTATAATTTTAACAGACTTCATGAATACAGGCTTAATTCAGCGGCTGTTTTATCCACACATGATTCAAGTTTTTGGGTAAATTGGTGGAAATTTGAAGCCGGTACAATTGATGAAAAGTTATATGAATTAATTTGTGAAAAAGCAGGAATACCAAAAGGACATTACAATTATGCAAAAACCTTATTATTTAATAAATCATTATCCGGAAACGGAAGGCTATATTGGAACTCTGAAATTAATTCTCCAAACATTATTTCTGAAATACTCCATACCCAATCCGAATTGATTAGCAGTTTGATTTATGCTTATGGGGAAAGTTTCAGAGAAAAAGAAAAGTATATTCAGTTTTTGCAACTTAATGGTGAATTTTCCGAAATAACTCCAAATTTAATTAAACGGGTGCTGGAATCTATTAATTTTTCAAATTCCATATTCAGTATTCAGTTATTGCAGGATTATTTAACTCTGGATTCAGAACTTTGCAAAAAGTTAAACAAATATAGCAGCCGAATAAATACACCCGGCACAATAAATAGAAATAATTGGTCTCAACTGCAGCCAATCTCACTTGAAAAATTACTAGAATTGGAAATAAACCCTGTTATTAAAGAAATTATAAAATCTTCTGGAAGATAAATTTTGATTTTTGACGGATATAAAAGATATAGAGTATTTTAAATTGAGTTATAATTGCATATAATTAAAAAAATTAATTATAAAAACAGATTAACTTTATGAAGGATAATTCCAAGTTAGTTATTATTAAGACGGTTCATACAGTTATTTGGATATTATTTGTTGGCTTAATTTTTTATATAGTTTATTCAGGAATTACCGGAAAAATAACATTGCTTACATGGATTGCTATTTGTATTATAGTTTTGGAAGGATTAATTTTAGCAATTTTTAAGCTTTATTGTCCTTTAACAATTTTGGCAAGAAAATATTCTGATTCGAAACTTGATAATTTTGATATTTACCTGCCTAACTGGTTAGCAAAGAACAACAAGTTAATTTTTACTGAAATATATTTGATTGGTGTAATATTGGTTTTATATAGATCCTCACAGTTGTAATCTGCTATAATTTACTTTAAACAATCATTCTTTACTCGTTTAATAATTGGTCTTTAGCTGCCACAAGTTCGTTAATTTCGGAGCTTGATAATTTAGGGTAAGTTAAGTCCAAATTCTCTAAAGTACCTACAATAATATCTCCAACCGCTGCCCGCATAAACCATTTTTTATCAGCGGGAATGATATACCAGGGGGCATAATCAGTACTGGTATTTTCAATTGCATTTTCAAATGCCTCCATATATTTATCCCAGTTCTGTCTTTCTTTTACATCCCCGGCTGAAAACTTCCAGTTTTTTTCTGGTTCTTCAATACGAGCGAGAAATCTCTCTTTCTGTTCTTTTTTAGATACATGCAGAAAGAATTTAATTATTATCGTCCCATTATCATAAGCCATTTTTTCAAAGTTATTAATCATATTAAAGCGTGATTCCCAAAATTTTTCATTAATTAATTCAATTGTATCAATGCCGGGTAAATTTTGATTCAATATATATTCAGGGTGAACTCTTGTAACCAATACTTCTTCGTAATGTGAGCGGTTGAAAATTGAAATCATCCCTTTTCGCGGCATTGCTTTATTTATTCTCCACAGAAAATCATGTTCAAGTTCTTCCACAGAAGGCTGTTTAAAACTTGATACAACACATCCTTGCGGATTAATTCCGGTCATTACATGTTTTATTGTCCCATCCTTACCTGCAGCATCCATTGCCTGAAATACAATCAAAATTGAATATTTATTCATAGCATATAGCATATCCTGTAATTCGGAAAGTCTTTTTATATCTTTTTCAAGCATTTCTGCAGCATCATCTTTATCTTTAAAATTTGCTGTATAATTGGTATCGAAAACATTCAAATTGACCTTATTTCCCGGTTTTACCAGCATGTTTGAATCATTTTTGAAGTTATTATCTGTAGAAATATTTTCTTTAGAATTTTTTCCCATAATTGAAATTTACTCCGCTAATTTCTTTAATCTATTTTTTTCTGATTTTTCTAACCAAATATCATCTCTAAGTAACTCATAAGCACGTTTAAAATAAAGTTTTGATTCTTTATCTTTACCAAGCATAATTAAACACTCACCAATTTCCTTAAAATTATATCCGTCTTCAGAATTTAGTAATTTTTTATTTTCATTTTGCAGCGATATCTGCATATTTAAAGCTTCCTCTGCGTTTCCCATTTCACGCATTACTCTTGCAACAGACCATTTTGCAATACTTAATTGTTGTTTGTTATTCTGCAAAGAATGATATTCAACATTTTTCTTATGAAGCTCAATTGCCTTATCAAATTCCATCATATCAAAATAAGTCCATGCTGTGTTATTATATAATGAGCCAAGCCACCTTTTAGCATTTTCATCATTTGATTCCATTGCCAATTTTATCGCAATCTCATTCCATTTAATTGAATCCTCTCCATTAGTTACAATTCCCATCATGTGTGCAGCATCAATTGCAAGATATTCTTCACCGTATTTTTCAGCCTGAAGGAATGCGGCTTTAAACAGTTCACTAGCTTTATTAATTTCACCATTTGAATTATATGTTCTGCCTCGCTCAAGCATATATCTAATTCTGGGGATAATATGTTCTGCACGGATAATTTTCATTGCTTTATCCAATATCACATGCGCCATGTCAAATTTTTTCCGTAAGCTATAAGTGCGGGCTAACTGTGTAAGCAGTTCAATATAATATCCTCTATCTTTACTTTTTTCAGCAGAAGGTAAAATGTCTCTAAATTTTTTTTCCGTTGCTGCAGGGTTGTTATAATCCCATAACTTATCAAAATCTCTTTGTTCAGCCAAAATGTTAAATCAAATTACCGATTATATTTTTACTTACTGCAGGTACAACTTCCCAACTAAAGTTGTTGAAATTAATAGAATAAAGCGTTTAAATTTTGTTTTATTTCCGCTTTATTTTTTTTAACTAATTGCTTTTAAAAACAGGATATCACCAGATCTTGATTAATAATAAATGCTTAAACTTACTCCCCTGCTCTGAATGCCGGTATCCCTGTAATATCTTCACCAATTATAAGTGTATGCATTTCATGTGTTCCTTCGTAAGTCTTAACTGATTCCAGATTATTTGCATGTCTCATAATGGGGTATTCATCAAGTATTCCGTTTGCACCAAGTATTTCACGAGCCATACGGCAGATTGTTAAAGCTGCTTCGCAATTGTTGCGTTTAGCCATTGAAACTTGAGTATGTTTCAATGTTCCGTCATCTTTCATTCTTCCTAAGCGATATACTAATAATTGTCCTTTAGTTATCTCATTCAGCATCCATACAAGTTTTTCCTGAGTGATTTGGAATGCTGCAATTGGTTTATCGAACTGAATACGCGACAATGAATATTCAAGAGCCGTTGCATAACACTCCATAGCGCTTCCAAGTACACCCCATGCAATACCATACCTTGCCTGGTTTAAACAGCCTAAAGGTCCTTTTAAACCCTTAACATTTGGCAGCAAATTTGCTTCCGGAACAAACACATCCTGTAGGGTAATTTCACCTGTAATAGAAGCACGTAAAGATAACTTTCCTTTTGTCTCGGGTGTTTCGAAACCTTTAAATCCGCGTTCAACCAAAAAACCATGCACAACACCTTCAAGTTTAGCCCAAACAACAGCAATATCAGCAATAGGTGAATTTGTAATCCACATTTTTGCACCATTTAAAATATATCCCCCATCAACTTTTTTAGCATTAGTTATCATTCCTCCTGGATTAGAACCAAAATCAGGTTCAGTCAATCCAAAGCAGCCAATCTTTTGAGCTTTTGCAAGCTGCGGAAGCCATTTCTTTTTTTGTTCTTCTGAGCCATAAGCAAAAATAGGATACATAACGAGAGCTGATTGTACAGAGGCAAAGCTTCGCAAACCTGAGTCTCCCCTTTCCAATTCAGTCATCATTAACCCGTAAGCAACGTTATTAACTTCCATTCCGCCATAAATTGAAGGTAAAGTAGGTCCAAAAAAACCAAGTTCAGCCATTTTGGGGATAAGATGTTTAGGGAATGTCATTGCCTGATTATGTTTTTCAATTATTGGTATTACCTCATTTGAGACAAATTCTCTTGTTGTATCTCTTATCATTTTTTCTTCTTCAGAAAGAAGAGCATCAATATTAAAATAATCAACACCTTTATAATTTATTGACATATCTTGTTTAACTGCCTTCCTAAAATTATACAGATTATATCAGGACAGACATTTCCTTTCTATTATTTTTTTGACCTGTTTTAAGTTCTTTTATTACTTCTTTATTTACTTTAAGGGAATTTAGAATTTTTTTTAGACTGTTTTTATTTCCTTTTACTACAAGTTTAATTTCCTTTGTTAAATATTTTGTTGAAATTATTTCAGCATATTGGTGTATTTTGTTGATGATTTTATATGCATCGGGATTATCAGCAGGAATTTTGACTTCGAGAGTTTCGATTTCTGCATGCATTAAATCAATTATTTTGTCAAACAGACTGCTTAAATTTATTCCTTTAAAAGCAGATATAAAAACACACTCCGGATATTTTTCCCTTAATCCAGGAATTATATCATGATTATTTACTTCTACAAGCTTATCAACTTTATTAAATACCATAATTACAGGTTTGGTTTCAGCACCAATATCTTTAAGTGTATCTTCAACAACCTGAATCTGATCATCATAGCTATCACTTGAAACATCTACTACATGCAATAATATATCGGCTTCAACAACTTCAGCGAGAGTGCTTTTAAAAGACTCAATGAGATCGTGAGGCAGGTTACGAATGAATCCAACTGTATCACTAATTAAGACCGGGATAGGAAGTTTTTCACCATTTATTTCTTTAAGCAGTTTTGTTGATGTATCAAGTGTAGCAAATAGCTTGTTTTCCACATAAACGCCAGCATTTGTCAAAAGATTCAGCAAAGTTGATTTACCTACATTAGTATAACCAACAAGAGCTATTCGTGAAAATCCCGCCCGCATTTGCCGCTGAGTTTTACGCTGCTCTTCAATCTTTTTCAGTTTTTCTTTCAGCATACTTATACGAGTGCCTATCAGACGTCTATCTGTTTCTATCTGTGTTTCGCCCGGTCCCTTTGTACCAATTCCGCCAAGCTGTTTGGATAAGTGAGTCCATTGGCGTGTTAAGCGGGCTTGAAGATACTGTAATTGAGCAAGTTCAACCTGTGTTTTTGCTTCAGAAGTTCTAGCGTTTGAGGCAAAAATATCAAGGATTAAAGCCGGTTTATCTATTACTTTACATTTGATAATCTTCTCAAGGTTTCTTATTTGTGTTGGTGAAAGAGAATTTTCAAAAATTACAAGATCTATTTTTTCATCTTCAACTTTTTCTGCAATTTCTTCTGCTTTACCTTTACCTATAAATAATGATTTATCTATCTTATCTCGCTCCTGATAAACTTTATCAACTACTTTAGCACCGGCTGTTTGAGTTAAGAATTCCAGCTCTTCAAGGTGCTCTTTAAATATTTTTTGCTTTACAGTTTTTGCTGTAGTTGATTTGGGTATAGTGGTGCAAACAAGTATAGCTTTTTCTTCTTCTTTATGTGTAGTGTAATATTTATTCAAATTGAATTGTTACGTTATCTTAAAATAAGTTTGAAGGTTTCAACTATTGGAATATTTAATTAAATTCTGTTGTTAATATATTTCCAGTTTCTTAGTATCCTGATTAAAATAAAAGAATTTTGAAGGTGCATTATACGGTGATGTGCGTGTTTCTTTTTCATCACTTGCGGAAAAATAAAATTTAATATTATCAGCTTTAATATCAAATGGAACAGTTAGAGAATATCTTCCTGAATTATTTTTATCAATTTTATCATCAGGAACCATGAGGAGTTCTTTAAATTCATTTCCATTTTGCGAATAATACATTTTAATTTTTTCAGGTAATACAGAATTTTTTGAAGCAACATTTATTGATATAATCTGGCTCTCACCATTATCTGTAATATCTGGTTTATTGCTTAATATCATTCCAAAATATAATGCAGCATCGTAAGCATTTATTAAACCCCATCCAAACACATTGTTAGGTGAATTATGTTTGTTGGCAGACATTTTAAGTGCTTCTTTAACCTGTTCAGGTGTCAACTCCGGATGGACAGATAAAATTAGTGCGCATACACCTGCTGTAAGCGGTCCTGAAAAAGATGTTCCGCTTACATAAGAATAACCTGCTGTATCATATGTAAATGAATACGAAGCGGCAGCGTACACATCAACACCCATTGCAACAACATCGGGTTTAATTCTGCCATCACTAGTAGGTCCATTTGAGCTAAATACTGCAATTCTGCCTGCACTATCTACAGCACCAACAGCAATAACATCTTCACCATCAGGCGGAGAAACAATACTTGGAGGGTTTGTTTGGTATTCATTTCCCATTGAGTTAACTACAACAACCCCAAGCTTTGCTGCAATTTCCGCAGCTTGCACAATAATTGTTGTTTTTCCGTTCATATCTTTATAATCGTAATTATTATTCGGAGGGTCAAAAGGTTTATATATAAGACTGCTTGAGATAACTTCGACTCCGCGGGATTCCATCCATTCAACTCCTTCAAGCCAATAATCTTCCTCAACCGGTGTTTCAGTTGCACCTGCTTCGGTTTTGCTTAAATAAAACTCAACATCAAAAGCAGGACCAATTAATTGTCCCGGGAAATAACCACCAAGTGTTGACATAGTAGATGTACCATGTCCATCCTGATCGTAAGAATCACCCGGTATTTGATTAGGCTGCATCTGATACTGAACTGAATCATCTTTGAATATCCAATCATATTCATCCTTAACGTTTCTTGTATCCAATGCTTCATGTTTTCGCCAGTTAAAACCATCATCACACATTCCAAGAGTTACCCCAAAACCTGTTACTCCTATGTTGTGAAGTGCCGGAACATTTATCTGCTGATTTTGCCAATATGAATAGCCATAATCATATTTAGTTTTTTCAGTAATATATCTTATTGAATTATTTTTAGATTTTCCTGAAGGAATAATTTTTACTTTTTCTAAATATCCAACACCTTCAATTTTTTCTACAAATGAAAGTTTTTTAACTTCATCAAGTTTATCTTTTTTCACAATAATGCTTACAGCATTTAGCCATTTTGATACTGCTTTTGGTTCAATACCAAGAGATTTAATCTGCTGAATATAACTTTGGTTCACAGGAATATCGTTATAGCTTACAAGCATATCAGCTGTAAGTACTTTTGACCTTCGCCAAAGTGCTTTTTCGGTTAATTCAGCAATTGCAAGGTTATAACCTTCGCTGCCTTTTACAAGGGCATCACCGAGTTTAAAATTTCCTTTATCTTTAAAATAAATCCAGTATCTATAGGCGTTGGTTTCAGGACTTATTGTTTGGCTTAACGCTATAGGTGTTAGCTGAAGAGTGAACAGGAAAAATATAATTATTTTTATTTTAGGCAAGCTCAAATTACTCCATTGTTATAGTTATAAGTTCAAACTGAATTTAATATTTACAATATTTTTATAATTCATTGCCATATTTGAAATCAAGAATTAATAAAAATACCAAATTTAAGTATTAAGTTTTAAATTTTATTATACTGATTGTTCATCGGCATGATACGAGCTTCGGACTAACGGACCTGATTCAACGTGCCTGAATCCCATCTGTAATCCTTTGTGCTTGTATTCTTTAAAAATATCAGGGTGTACATATCGCTGCACAGGTAAATGAACTTTAGTCGGTCTAAGATACTGTCCAATAGTTAATATATCACAATTCACAGTTCTAAGATCTTCCATTAAGGAATACACTTCGTCATCAGTTTCACCAAGCCCAACCATAAATCCGCTTTTTGTAATGAGATCATTACTTTTACTAATCTTCAACAGTTCAAGTGTTCTTGAGTAAACTGCCTGTGGTCTAACAAAATGATAAAGCCGAGGTACAGTTTCAATGTTATGGTTCAGTATATCCGGTTTTGCCTGAATGACAAGTTTCAGTGCTTCAAGGTTACCTTTAAAATCCGGTATAAGCACTTCAACTTTACAATCAGGTGAAAGCTCTCTAATCTTATTAATCGTCATTACAAAAATATCTGCGCCGCCCAATTTTTGGTCATCTCTATCAACACTTGTAATTACGGCATGCTTTAAACCAAGTACTTTAACAGATTCAGCAACACGGCGAGGTTCATCGTAATCAAGAGCAACAGGTTTTCCAAGTTTAACTGCACAGAAACCGCAAGAACGTGTACAAATTTCACCTAAAATCATAAATGTTGCGGTACCTCTTTGCCAGCACTCAGCCATATTAGGGCAGCGGGCATCTTCGCACACTGTATTTAGCTTTTTTTTGTTTACAAGCTGTTTTAAAAATGCAACATTTTCTCCGGTAGGCAGCTTAACTTTTAGCCATTCCGGTTTGCGGTTATTTTCTATTTCAGGATTTAATACTGAATGTTTTTTCTGGTGAGTATTTAAATATTTTATTTGAACTAATTCTGACATTTGTAAATATTACTCTTCTGAATAATTCTTTGCATCATTACAACTTCTTTGTAAAGATGATGATAATTAAACTATCATTTATTCCCCATAAACTTTTATATAAACTATCTAATAATCAACGGGAAATTTTTTCAAACATCCTTCGTAAGCATCTATGGTATTTTTTATAGCAATTGAAATTGAACCGAATATTTCCCAATCACAATAATAGATAATGATAATATGATAATTATCAGCAGATGACCCATTTGGAGAGACTGCGAGGGAATTACACCTGAAATATTTTGCTGAATATTTTCAGACACCTGCTCCGTAAACTTTTGCAAACACTTTTTTACCTATTATAGGATATTTTACCAAATTACCCTGGTAAGATTTTACACCCATGTAAATTGAGTAACCAATTGCGCCAAAGATTATTGCAAATAGCATTAGATAAAATGCTGCCATCATTATCATGAAAATGACTGGCATTTCTTTTGAGCCGGCAGCATGAGAAAACATTCCAATTCCAACACCCCCTACTATTGCAATAACAACAAACAACAGAACCCAGACAATTATTAATGCAATGTAAGCCAGATGGAACCAAAGTGCCTGCAGGGAGTGGAAAGTTACAAATTTAGATTTATCCCGATTAGTTGCCCAGAAAATAACAGGCAGAATAATACCGCCCAGAAATAAGGAAAGATGAGAAAAAAGTGCCAACATTTTCTCATCTCCCTGTAAACTGTTAGGATCTGGAGGCGTTCCGAATGAATTTGTCATATAAATTATTTAATTAATTAATTCATACTAATGCCATTTGAGCCGAAAAAATTTTATAACCTAAAATTATAATTATACAGTATAGTTTTCAAGGTATTCAACAACCTTCATAACGAACTTACCGCCTAATGCCCCATCAATAAGTCTGTGATCAAATGAAAGTGTTAAGTACATCATAGGTTTTATAACTATTGCATCACCTTCTGATGTTTCTACTACAACAGGGCGTTTTTTAACTGCACCTGTACCAAGAATAGCAACCTGTGGCTGATTGATAATTGGAGTTCCGATAATATTGCCAAATATACCGTAGTTGGTAATTGTGAATGTACCATCCTGAATTTCATCAAGTGTTAGCTTTTTAACCCTAGCCCTTTTTGCAAGATCGGTCATTTCACGTGCAATTCCGGTAATATTTTTTGAATCTGCATTTTTTATAACAGGGACAATAAGACCGCCATTATCCATAGCTACAGCAATCCCTAAATTAATAAAACTCTTAACCAGAATATTTGTTCCGTCAATTGATGAATTGACAAGAGGAAAATCTTTTAAAGCTTTTACCACAGCTTCGCAAATAAACGGCATATAGCTTAATTTAAACCCTTCACGTTTTAGGAATTCATCACCCAATTCTTTTCTTGCTTTATCAACAGCACTCATATCGCACTCTGCAATTGCTGCAACGTGGGGAGAAGTCTGAATACTCATTACCATATGCTCAGCCATTTTACTCTGTAAAGTATCCATTGGTACAACACTTACACCCGGCATGTTATACAGGTTAGTTAAATCTACAGATGGTTTAATTTCCGGTGCTTTATATTCCTGTTGTTTCTTTTCAACAATAACTGCTTTTGCCGTTGAAGTTTGTGTAGTTGGACCTTGAGTTGTAGTTGTTTCTGGTTTAGTAATTTTACCTGATTTTCTGGCATCTACGTATGCAAGTATATCCTGTTTTCTGATTCTTCCTCCTACTCCAGTACCCGAAATTGAAGATAGCTCATCCATAGAAACACCTTCTTTAGATGCAATATTTAAAACCAAAGGAGAGTAGAATCCTGAACCGCTGCCTGATTTAATTTCTTTATTTTGAATAACAGGGGCAATAATCTGCTGGGGAGATTCCGGTGTTTTTTCAAGAGGTTTTTCTGTTTGTTTTACTTCAGTTTTCTTTTCTTCTTTTGGTACACTGCCGGATTTAACCTGTGCATTTGAAGCATCGGTTTCTATTCTTGCCACAACATCTCCAACATTTGCAGTATCACCTTCCTGAAACAGAACTTCAATTAATATTCCCGCTTCTGCAGATGGCACTTCTGTATCTACCTTATCTGTTGATATTTCAAATAATGTTTCATCCATTTCTACTTTATCACCAGGCAGTTTAAACCATTTAAGTATTCTGCCATCCATTATAGATTCACCCATTTTGGGCATTATTATATCAACTACTGACATTTAAATCTCCATAATTATATTTAATTTTTTAATGAATTTAACAAAATTAGCAAAAATTTCAGGTAATTGCAATTCAATGAATTCTACAGTTTTCACTTAATAATTATTTAATTTTTACTCTTTATCTTTTGCTATTTCTACCATAATTTTTTTTCCTTTTATCTGATTGTTGTTCATTGAGTGCAGAACTTCATTGACATGTTTTTTATCAACATCAACAAAAGTAAATTTATCATAAATATCAATTTCCCCAACTGATGATGCAGGTACACCGCTCTCGCCAATAATAGCACCTAAAATATCTCGAGCTGAAATATTATATTTTTTACCTGTACTAAAAAAAAGTCTTTCTGTGCTGCCGGAAGCAAGTCTTTTTCCTTTTGTTTCTTTTTTATCAGCATTACGATTCCTGTAATCATTTTTCCTGTCATTTTTTCCGGCTTTATCGTGTCTATTCCATTTGCTTTTATTATTTCCAAATCTATTACTTTCATTCTTCCTGCTTCTATCCTGATTTTTACTTCGTTTATCACCTTTACCTCGTTCTTCATATTCAGTGAATTCGGGCAAATCTTTTGCATTATTTTTTTCTGCTTTCAAAATCATCTTAATTAAACCGCCTGCAATTTCGTAAGAAGTAAAATCTTCATTTACAAGATTATCTATGTAGTGATCATATTTTTTAAGGTCACTGCCATCACCAATAGCTGATTTTATTTCTTCAAGAAAGCCTGACTCACGCAGCTCCTGAACATCTTCAAAGCTTGGAGGATTTTGTCTTAATATTTTTGATTTGGTATAGCGTTCAATATCCTTTATTTTGCGGAACTCGCGTCCTGAGACAAAAGTATGAGCTTGCCCTGTTTTACCTGCCCTAGCGGTTCTGCCTATTCTATGGACATAATATTCTTCATCCTGCGGCATATCATAATTAAATACTGCATCTATATCATCTACATCAATACCCCGGGCAGCAACATCAGTTGCAACTAAAAGTTCAATTTTACCTGAGCGAAATTTATCCATTACCCTATCCCGCTGTGATTGCTTCATATCTCCATGAAGTGCTTCTGCTGAATACCCCCTTGCTTTTAGATGAGCAACTAATGTATCAACTGTTCGTTTTGTATTACAAAACACCAGAGAAAGTGAGGGGTCGGTTACATCAAGCAGACGGGAAAGAACTTCAAGTTTCATATTTGGTTTAAGCTCATAATAAAACTGCTGTATGTTTGGAACAGTAAGTTCCTTATGTACAACCTTTACATACTGAGGGTTATTTAAATATTTTTTAGAAAGATCAAGTATTGGTTTAGGCATTGTAGCAGAAAACAATATGGTTTGATGTTCACCTGGTATTTTTTTCAGTATATCTTCAATATCGTCCCGAAATCCCATATTCAGCATTTCATCTGCTTCATCAAGTACAACTGTATGCAAATCAGAAAAGTTAATTGTTCTGCGGTTTAGATGATCCATAAGTCTGCCTGGTGTTGCAATAATAATCTGAACACCTTTGCGAAGTGTCATAAGCTGACGTTCAATAGATTGTCCCCCGTAAACCGGAAGCACTTTAATACCTTTTTTATACTTTAACAAATCACTGAATCCTTCTGCAACCTGAATTGCAAGCTCACGAGTAGGACAAAGTACAACAGCTTGTGTAGCTTTTATAGTTGGATCAATTTTTTCTATTACAGGAATACCGAAAGCTGCAGTTTTCCCTGTTCCGGTTTGTGCCTGTCCAATCAAATCTTTGCCATTTAGCAGTAATGGAATTGTCTGTGATTGAATTGGTGTAGCTTCTTCAAAGCCAAGCTCGGCAATAGCTTTTAAGATCTCTTTAGAGAGATTTAAATCTTCAAATTTTAATGTTTCCAATTAATAATAGTTTTATTTAATCCGTTTAACGGATTCTGGAATATTCACAAAAATACTTCAAGAGAAATATTTTAGAGGTTTAATTAGAGAAATGTTACACGGTTTGCTGCACTCGCAGCACGGATTAATACAAATATAATGAAATTGTTCTGTTTATACTAATAAGTTTAAAATGCAATTGCGGAGATTATATAGTTTAAATTAAAAATTATTTAAATTAAATATACATAATTAAATATATGCTATCTAAAAAAAAATAATTATAATACACTAAAAAGAGACTCAATATATTCAGCATTTTTAAGTGACCTTATTTCCTGAACAATTTTAGTATCGGGGCATTCTTTTTTCCAGCGGTTAAACCAAATACATTTTATGCCGATTTTATGTGCACCAACAATATCGTTATCCCATGAATCACCAATCATAACCGTATTTTCCGGTGAGGAATCAAGACGGGAAAGTGCCGTTTGAAATATTTTCTTTTCGGGTTTCCTTGAACAAACTTCTTCAGAAGTTAAAAGCAGGTCAACATATTCACTAAGCCCAAGGTGCTGTAATTTTTCTGTTTGCTCATTAATTAGATTATTTGTAACAATACCAATCTTATATTTCTTTTTGAATTTTTTAAGGAGTTCAGCAGCGCCTTCAGTTGATTTTCGGTTTTTCAGGTATGAATTTCTGTAAATATATGCGGCATTATTTGTAGTATCAAAGTCAACTTCTACTCCCTTGTTTATAAAAGCACATTTAAATCTTTCAATTCTTGCTTCTTCAGGAGTCATTTTACCATAAAACACATCTTCAAAATGGAGTTTTTCTAACTGATTATAGTATTCATTTACCAGTTCATCAAGTATTGTTTCATGAAAGCAGGTATATCGTTTCCACACAGCCCTTAAACCTTCGCGGGTTGCATGATGATGATCAAAGAGTGTATCGTCAAAATCAAACAATACAGTTTTTATTGAAAGTTTATTTATCAACAATATTAAAACTTAAGAAATATTATCTTTTACTGCTTTCCTCAATATCAAGATGGAATTTATGGAGAAATCTGTGCAGAATTGGAGCTAAAAAAATTGCCATACCAGAAAGAAATGCAACTCCGCTGAAGAGAGAATAACAACCGGCAAATATTTTGGATGTTTTGGTTTGCAGTAAATCAACCGGACCCATGCCTCCCAATATCATAGAAGCATTTAAGAATGAATCCACCCACCCTAAACCGGCAGTGTAATGATAGCCAACAATCCCAACGAACAATGAAATTGTAAAAATTATTAAGCTAATTAAACCGGATTTTAAAAGTCTTTTCCTGTAAACTTTTCTAGGTGCAAGTTTAGAATGTGAATGCTCATACATATAATTTACAGATTAAGATGTACATTAATTTTGTATTAAAATAATATTACAAATATAACTGTATGTTTTATATTTTGATATATTCTATAATATTATTTTTAAGATTTATTTAAATGTGAATTTTAGGTAATTTTATAGAATTTTTATTTTTAAAACTAATTAAAACATGAATGGAAACAGCAATTGCACTTTTAACCCTGGTTGCACTTGAAATTGTACTTGGAATAGACAACATTATATTTATATCAATTCTTGCGGGTAAACTTCCTACCGATAAACAAAAAAAAGCAAGGTTAGCAGGACTAGCAGCTGCAATGATTATGAGAGTACTGTTGTTGTTTTCATTAAGTCTGATTATGAAACTGACGTTTCCCCTATTTACAGTTTTTAGTGAAGAAATTTCAGGTCGTGACTTGATTTTAATTGCAGGCGGGCTGTTTTTAATTGCAAAAAGTACTTACGAAATTCATGAAAAACTTGAAGGAGATGACCATCAAAAGTCAACAGGTAAAAAGAGTGTTTCATTTGCTTCAACCATTGTGCAAATAATGATACTTGATATAGTATTTTCACTAGATTCAGTTATAACAGCTATTGGTATGACAAATTTGCTTTGGATAATGATAGCTGCAGTTGTAATATCGGTAATATTTATGATGTTTACAAGCGGTGCTGTAAGTGATTTTGTACACAAGCATCCAACTGTTAAAATACTTGCATTAAGTTTTTTGCTCTTAATTGGAGTTACACTTTTAGCAGAAGGATTTGACCAGCATATTTCAAAAGGTTACATTTATTTTGCAATGGCTTTCAGCGTGTTTGTTGAAATGATAAATATTAAAATCAGGTCTAAATCAAGTGTTCCTGTTCATCTAAAAGAAAAAATTCTTTAGAAAACTGCAGATTAAATTATGATATCACGTATTACGAATAATATATTAATGATTTCACCAAATTCATTTGGCTATAATTTCCAAGCGGCAAAATCAAATTCATTTCAAAATAGACCTGAATATGACATTGAAACTATAAGGCAAAAAGCAATTTTTGAGTTTAATGAAATGGCTAAAAAGCTAACCAATAGCGGAGTAAATGTTCATGTACTTTCTAATGATGATAAATACGAATTGCCTGATGCAGTTTTTCCAAATAATTGGTTTTGTACATACCAAGATGGTACGGTTATTCTTTTTCCTATGCTCAACGAAAACCGAAGACTTGAACGTGATCAAAATATGCTTAAAGAAATATTTGATACATCAGATTTTAAAGTTAACAGATATATTGATTACAGTAAATATGAGGATCAGAATATAATACTTGAAGGAACAGGAAGTCTGGTGCTGGATAGAAAAAATAATGCAGTTTTTGCAATTGAGTCTGAACGGACAAATAAAATATTGTTTGATAAATATTGTAATGAGATGGAAATTCCTTATGAAAACAGAATTTTTTTTCACGCAAATGATTTAGAGGGAAAACCAATTTATCATACAAATGTTATAATGTCAGTATGCGATGGTTTTGCAGTAATCTGCAGGGAGTGTATTCAAGAAAGTGAACAGGATTATGTGCTTGAAAAACTGAAACATCTCAATCTGGAGATCATAGAAATAACATATTTCCAGCTTAAAAATTTCTGCGGAAATATACTGAATATAGCAAATAATGAGGGTGAATCATTAATAGTATTATCCGTCAGCGCAGCAAAGAGTTTTGAAAAAAATCAGATAGAAATATTAAAAAAATTCGGCAAACTTATTGAAGTAAATATAAATACAATTGAATCTATTGGAGGCGGAAGCGCTAGATGTATGATTGCAGAAATTTTCCTTCCAAAAATATAAAATTATTAATTTATTTTGAATAATTTTTCAAAAAACTAAAACTTCCCTACCGTACAAAGTGTAGTACCACTTGAATCGGGTATCATAATAAATTATTTATAATGATAATTTTATATTAATTATAATTATTAACTCAATAAATTGTCATGTATTTAATTAAGGGAAATCTAAGAATTTTAAGTTTAATTATTTTCCTTGCGGCATCACTCCAATCTCAGGAATGGTATCAAACATATAATGGCGGCAGTAATTCTGAAGACAGGGGTTACGGAATTGTAGTAGATTCTGACGGTAACATTATTACTACCGGATATACTACATCAGTATCTACAGGAATGGATATTGTTGCTCTAAAATACAGTAATAACGGTACATTATTATGGAGTAAAATTTTTACAGGCACTGGTAATTATGCAGATAGACCATTTGGGATTGTAGTAGATAATACAAACAATATTATAATCTGCGGTTACACAACCAGAGATAACGGCAATATAGATTATTTAACAGTGAAATATAACTCCTCAGGGATATTTCAGTGGGCAAAAACTTTTAACGGTACTGCAAACAGCGAAGATAAAGCGTTTGGTATTGTTGTTGATCAGTCTGATAATATTTTTGTAACGGGAACCAGCACTTCATCTGCTTCCGGAGAAGATATAACAACAATAAAATATTCTAAAACAGGAAGTGAAATTTGGGTTAAAACCTATGATGCTCCAAAACATAAAAATGACGGAGCCAGAAAAATTGCAATTGATCAAGATAATAATCTTTATATAGCAGGTTACGGCGAATACAATAGTAACAATTCTGATTTTATACTTTTAAAATATTCGGTAAGCGGTACACTTCAATGGTCAAAAAATTATAACGGAGTATCAGAAGGGAAAGACGAAGCATGGGGAATTGTAATTGATCAGGATAAAAAGGTCTATATAACCGGTGAGTCAGATAATTCACAAAGTAATACAGATATTGTAACAATTAAATACAATTCATCAGGTTCAGTCCTTTGGACCACAAGATTTGACGGACCTCATCATAAAGATGACAAACCTTACGGAATTGTTGTTGATGATTTTCATGATGCAATTTTTATTACCGGTATAACAGGTACTTTGCAAAATGGAAAAGACTTCGTTACAATGAGACTAAATACTTCCAACGGTGAACTTAAGTGGTCAAGAAACTATAACGGTCCCGGCAATAATGATGATATTGCTTATACAATTGCATTATCACACAATTCAGAAAACAGACATCTATTTGTTGCAGGAACAATCAGAAACGGAAATAATGAAGCAAGTGAAGATATAATTGTTATATCTTATTCAAACACCGGTACAATGCTCAATACCGCTGTTTACGGAGGTGAAACAAATCAAAGTGATGGTGCCTTTGGGATAGCTGTAGATGAATCAGATAATTATTACCTTGCCGGTTATATTGGAGTTGAACCAAATTCAGATGCACTCTTTAGCTGTGATTTAATAACAGTAAAATATAAAAAACTTTATTTAACAGGGATAGTAAATACATTAACAACTCCAAAGAATTTTTATTTACTGCAAAATTACCCAAACCCGTTCAACCCTTCAACTACCATATCGTTTGGGCTTCCTAAGAGTTCAAATGTTAAGATATCTGTTTATGATGTTACAGGGAAACTGGTTGCTGATGCAGTAAATTCCAATTTTACAAAAGGAAATTATAAAATAAATTTTAACGGTGATTTTTTAAGTTCAGGGATTTACTTCTTCTCAATTATAGCGGATGGATTTTACGAGACGAAAAAAATGTTGCTTATTAAATAAGTTTTCATGAATTCACTTATTTAAGAGAAGTGTTTTAATCTTCCCTTTTTTTTATTTAGCCAACTAGAGCCGGTTAACTTTTATTGTATTTTGTATAATATTGCTTTTTGATAAGCTGATAAATTAAATGAGACTACATTTTCATTTTCTTCTGACTCCGCAGTAGTTCTTAATGGTGTATCGCTCCCTGAAATTACTTCGAATATAATCTTATCATTATCAAGTTCGTAAGAAACATCTGATAAATATCCTTGTACATTAAATCTCGTGAGAAGTTTGTTATTAAACATTTTAGCATCTATTAATATACCATTTCGTTCATCAATTTCATATTTACCCTGATTTTCATTCAGAGTTCGTAACAGATATTTTCTGTCATCGTTAGCAGAATCTTTATAAATCATTCTCCAACGGTACAAACTAGCGGAATCTGCGGGTGAAATATGAAGCTCCATGTGAACTGTATTTATTGTTTTTTGATCTGAAGAATTATAAATAAACAGCTCACCAGACCAAATTCCAATCCACGATTGATTTATCTGTGGATAACTTTTTACAGCAATTAAAAAAAATAATATTAGCAGAATATTTATTTTCATTTATGATCTAATATTAATAGAGTTATTTAATAAATGATAAGTAATTATTTTTATTCCAATGGTTCCATACCCATTGCAGTCCATTCTTCTTTACTCGGTCCGTAAATTCCAGGAACCGATAGACCAGCCTGTCTCATTAAAACGGACATTTGACCCCTATGATGTGCCTGATGAGTAATTAATATGTTTAATGTTAAACCTCTTTTCCATTTTTCTCCATACATATCATCTTCAATTTTCAACGTATCGTTATCCCAGTTTTCTTTAAGTTTTTCTATTAATGATTCAGAGGCATTTGTATAACATTCCTTCAAATCAGATACACTGTTTTCTTTCCATTTTCCGCTGCTAAGATCCGGTGTAAAGATTTTAAGACCTGTTTTTCCCATCATCTCGCCTATAGTTTCAGTTAAATGCCACCCTAAAAACCCAAGAGATCTGCCTCCGGCAGTTACACTCTGGGGCATTGATTCATCTGTAATATTTTTAAGGTATTTCAAAGTTGAGTTACTTTCATACGCCCAATCATCAAAAAATTCATTTAGATTAGTATAAACCATATATAGATTATTAATTTATAGATTTACAAATTTATTAATACTTTATATAATAAAAAAGCGGGTTTAAAACCCGCTTTTTCGAACTTCATTCTGCATTCCCCCAAATTATGCAGATTAATTCTAAATACTGATTATCATTTTTTATGTTTAAATGCAATGTAAAATTAACCTTTAATTTTATAATAACTATTAACTGAACAAATTACAAAAATTAAAAATATGGTATGGCAATTGTTATTAAAAATTAATATTCAATTTATACCGTTAAAACAGTATTAGCGGCATTAATTGTAAATAAGTAAAGAGCTTATAAATCAAGAATGCTCAATAGTTATTTTAGATAAATTATTTGGATCATATTTAACATAAATTTCTTCACCAACCTGATATTTTGGTATAGCTGTTTCCTGAATTACACCAATCACTTTTGCAGGAAAAGCGGGAGTATCAGCAGGCAAAACTTGAACTTCAAATTCTACTGCCGGATTATTACCGTTTACATAAATACCAAGCCATGTGTATTTAGTTACAATTGCTTTACAAGATCTGCCATAAGCAAATACTTCCTTATTCTTTGCATCAATATCAACAAGTTTTTTTTCAGCTTCAGCTTGATTCATACCAGCCCACGGACCGGTAGGCACTGTATTTGCTGAATATTGCTGAGACCCTCCGTAACTCTGCCCTGCTGCACCTCCTGTACCATCATAATTAATTACAATTTTATCTTTGTCATTTGGATCAATAAGTACAGGAATCATATTTCCGGGCATATACATCGAAGTTTGCAGTCTGGAAATTACCTGTTTTGTTTCAACCATGTAAGCAGAACCATTTGGCGGAGTAACTTCCAATAACAGTTTAACCTGCGGCTGATTATTTAATGTTACTCCTGTATCAGACATTTCAACAACTTTGGCATTAGTTGCAATCCCTGATTTTTCTAACCTTCTGCTTAGAAACATTGGACCAAATAAAACTTTCCAGAAAATGGATCCCGTAAATCCTACTACAGCAATCATTATTATTAAAGCGAACCAAGAACCAGTGCTAATTACTGCAGCAAATCCTACTATTAAACCAATTCCTCCTCCGATTAGTCCAATAATCATTCCCCAATTCATTTTCATGTTGCTTTCTCCTTAATTAAAATTTTATTACAAAATTAACATATATAATAATAAATATGAAATAAAAAGCGGAGATAGATTTTTAAATCTATCTCCGCAAAAACGGTTTTTATACCCAAGAAGAAACCCGGAGCAGACCAAGTACCCCGAAAAGATTAAAAATTAAGCTGTTTTACGATTTGATTTACCTGAAAGATTATTAATCTTAAAAGTAAGATCATCCGAAACAATATCAACAATTTCCTGAAATCTAACGAACTTTTCAAGTTCTAATTTAGAAAGTTCAGGGAAATGTTTCCATGCCTCATCAGTAATTACTTTTGAGATGTTTATCTTAAATTGCTTAATTTTCTCTCTCCCCGCTTCTGCTTCTTCTTTTGTGAATACGATTTTGTTTTCGCCAGCTCTCACGTCTTTTTGTTAGTTTGTTATGCTCAAAAATACCGTTATAAGTTCAAATTTCACTCACTTAATTCCGTTATTTTATTCAGGCTATTTAAAAATACCCAAATACTTTAGTTTTGATTTGCTATTTAAACATTTTAAATCGCATAAGTGCTTAAAACAGGATATTATCGGCATTTTTATAGAATTGTAAAAATAAGCTATTTTCGGTATATTTGCATATGAAATCTACTTATTCCGCAGCTGGTGTTAACATTTCAGAAGGAGACCGGTTTGTAAATGCAATAAAGCCTATTGTTAAAAATACATTTAATAATAATGTAATAAGCGGAATAGGTAATTTTGGGTCGTTCTTTAAAATCCCAAAATCTTTAAAAAATCCAGTTTTTGTGGCAAGCACGGATGGAGTTGGAACTAAGTTAAAAATTGCTATTAAATCAGGAAAATATGATACAATTGGCGAAGACCTTGTAAATCACTGTGTAAACGATATAGCAGTATGCGGAGCAACTCCACTGTTTTTTCTTGATTATATGGCATTTGGGAAACTCCGCTCGAAACCTGCAATTGATATAGTAAAAGGATTAACCAGAGGATGTAAAAACAACGGGGCTGCTTTAATTGGCGGTGAAACTGCAGAAATGCCCGGGCTTTATGATACAAATGATTTTGATTTGGCAGGAACAATTATCGGAGTAGTGGAAAAGAATAAGATTATTGATAAAAAAAATGTCCGTGCAGGTGATATTTTAATTGGTTTACAGAGCAATGGTTTGCATACAAATGGTTATTCATTAGCTCGCAAAGTTTTATTTAAGAAATACAATTTATATAGAAGAATACCTGCAATTAAAAGTACTTTAGTTAAAGAACTTTTGAGGGTTCACAGGTCATATTTAAGTGAGATTAAATTAATAACTTCAAAATTCAGGATTCACTCTATTTCACATATTACCGGAGGCGGAATTCTTGGTAATACAAAACGAGTTGTGCCAAAGAATCTAAAGATTAAAATAAACTGGAATTCCTGGGAACCAAACCCGATATTCAATTTAATTCAGCAAACAGGAAAGATAAGCAATGCTGAAATGAGAAAAGTATTCAATATGGGAATAGGTCTTATATTTATAGCCAGCAAAAAAGATGCAGGTAAAATTTCAAAAGAACTGAATAAACAAAAAATATCTAATTATATAATTGGAGAAATAACAAAATAATGAGATTACACGATATTGCAGTAGTTGGTGCAAGCGGACTTGTAGGACGCAAGATTTTAGAAGTTATACAGCAAAGAAACTTTCAGGTTGGAAAAGTAACCGCTATTGCCTCCGATGCCTCAACCGGAAAAGAACTAAATATACTTGGAAAGTCATTTAAACTTCATAAGCTTGAACCCCATATATTTAAAAATATCGAATTCGTATTTTTTTCAGCAGGCAGCCCTGTTTCCAGAGAGTGGGCACCAAAGGCAGCTGCAGATGGTGCAATTGTTATAGATAACAGTTCTGCATTCCGCATGAATGATGATGTTCCCTTAGTTGTACCGGAGGTAAACAGGCAGGAAATGTTTAAAAACAAAGGTATAATTTCAAACCCTAACTGTTCGACTATTCAATTAGTAACTGTTTTAAAACCGCTTGATAATGAGTTTAAGATTAAAAGAATAATTGTTTCAACATATCAAAGTGTTTCAGGTGCGGGTTACAAAGGTATTGAAGCACTAGAAAGTGAATTGCGAAATGAGGGACATGCACCTAACTCCCCTTTTGCTCACAGAATTGCCTTCAATGCGATTCCCCACATAGATGTTTTTTTTGATGATAATTACACCCGCGAAGAACTTAAGATGATTAATGAAACCCGTAAAATAATGGGTAAAAAGGATCTTGCAATAACTGCAACCTGCGTAAGGATACCCGCAATGTATGGTCATGGTGAATCGGTTAATATTGAATTTGATAAAAAAGTTACACCAGAAGATGTCAGAGAAGTACTTTCAAAAGCAAAGGGGGTAAAAATAGCTGATGACCCTTTAAATAATCTTTACCCCATGCCAATTACATGTGCCGGAAAGGATGATATATTTGCAGGCAGAATCAGAAAAGATAATTCTGTTAAAAATGGCATTAACCTGTGGATAGCAGCAGATAACGTTCGCAAAGGTGCAGCAACAAACGCCGTTCAAATTGCCGAAGAATATATTAAAGGCAAATAAACGGAAAAATAAATTAAGTAATACAAATAAAGTTAACTCTTTCACATTGCAATGAACGAGTTAATAAATGAAAGGAGACGTAAGACAATGGAAAATGTAATAACAAAAACTATTACCACCCGAAATGAAGTAAAAAATTTAATTAATCCCAACACAGTTCTTGATACACTAAAGAATTATATGCAAGTTGACGGTCTTGATATAGTAATGGACCTTGAGAAATCAAACGGTGTATATATATATGAGGCAAGAAATAACAAACCATATCTTGATCTTTTTTCATTTGTTGCTTCAAATCCAGTGGGAATGAACCATCCAAAAATGAATAACCCGGAGTTCATTGAATATATTGGCAAAATCGCTTTGAATAAACCTTCTAACAGTGATATTTATTATGAAGAATTTGCAGACTTTGTGAAAACATTCTTTGATATTGCAATACCATCTTATTTTAAATATGCTTTCTTTATTGAAGGCGGCGGTATGGCAGTTGAGAATGCATTAAAAACTGCGTTTGACTGGAAAGTAAGAAAGAATTTTAAAAAGGGTTATAAAGAGGAACGCGGTCATAAAGTCATACATTTTAAACAGGCATTCCACGGCAGAACCGGTTATACAATGTCATTAACAAATACTGATCCGGTTAAAGTAGCTTTATATCCAAAATTTGATTGGCCAAGAATTACAAACCCAAAAGTAACTTTCCCACTGAATGAAAATAATCTTGATGCAGTAATTAAACTTGAAAAACAGGCAATAAATGAGATTCACAAAGCAATAACAGATAACCCTGATGATATTGCAGCTTTAATTTTAGAACCTATTCAAGGTGAAGGCGGAGATAATCATTTTAGAGTTGAATTTTTTAAAGAGCTAAGAAAGATTTGCGATGAAAATGAGATATTACTGATATTTGATGAAGTACAAACAGGAGTAGGTATGACCGGAAAATGGTGGGCACACATGCATTATGTTCAGCCGGATATAATTTCATTCGGCAAAAAAACACAGGTATGCGGTATATTGGCAACATCAAGAGTTGATGAAGTTCCTGAAAATGTCTTTCATACAAACAGCAGGATAAATTCCACCTGGGGAGGAAATATAGTGGATATGATACGTTTTAAAAAATATCTTGAAATAATAAAGGAAGATAATCTGGTAGAAAATGCTTCTGTTGTTGGAGCTCATCTTTTAAACAGACTTGAAGATCTCTCAATGAAATATCCTGGTAAACTTTCCAATCCAAGAGGCAAAGGACTATTTGCAGCAATTGATTTACCAAATACAGAACTTCGCAATAAAACTATTGGAAAGGTATTTGAGAATTATGTAATATTGTTAGGATGCGGTGACAAAAGTATTCGTTTCCGCCCTTCTTTGAATATTACAAAAGAACAGATAAACGAGGGACTTGATGTAATTGAAAAAGCTGTAAAAACTTTGTAAGAATCCATAAACTAAGATTTAATTAGAAACAGGGATAGTAATAAATACTATCCCTGTTTTTTTTAGCTCAGCATTCTGCTGAGTGGAAAATTATTGATCACCTCTCCACTGCCCCTCTCCTACGAGGAGATTATTGATTACCTCACCCCTGCCCTCTCCTACGAGGAGAGGGAGAAATAATTGTGGTATGTGTTTTAGTCAATTCCTATAACCTGTTGGAAAGAAAATGGATTTTTATCACCTCTCCCTTGCCCTCTCCTACGAGGAGAGGGAGAATTAATTGTGGAATGTGTTTTAGTCAATTCTTATAACCTTTTGGAATGAAAATGGATTTTTATCACCTCTCCCCTGCCCCTCTCCTCAAAGAAGAGGTGAAAAAATAATTATAAAGTTTTAACACTCCTTCTCCTTTTGAGAAGAGTGGATTAAAAATAATAACGATTTTAACTGTTACACTTTTTTACAAAATGTTACTCATATTTCGGTAAATTTATGCTATTTTTCTATGATGCAAATTGTTTTAAATATTGAAACAAATAACTGAAGATATTGCAGCTTATTTGCAGAATTATATTATGAAGCAATGATATTAAAATATCAAAGTTTGAATTGAAATTGCATTTGGGGAATAAAATTGACAATAATCAAAACTAATTAACAGGAGATATTAAAATGCAACTACATAAGTTACACAAAGGAATTCTGCTTATAGCAGTATTTATACTGCTGTTAGAGGCAAAATTCTTTGCAGCAGATGCTGACTCCGTTGTTTTCCAAAATGATTCAACCTTCACTATTGAAGGTGTACAAAAAGAGTTGGGGACGGAAGGTGAATGGATAAAAGTTACAAAGGATGAAATTGACCCCGATGCCGTTAATGATAAATCAAGCGGATTAGATAATGAATTAAATACTGATTGGGTTTGGCGTCCTTACAATGTACAAGAAGGATGGTCGCCTTACAGCAACGGATATTGGGAATATACCAATTGCGGATGGATGTGGGTTTCATATTATAACTGGGGATGGCGTACATGCCATTACGGCAGATGGTGGTGGTCAAGCCGCTGGGGCTGGGTATGGTCACCCGGTTTTATTTGGGCACCCGCTTGGGTAGTGTGGATGTATAATGACGGCTACTGCGGATGGTATCCAATTTCACCCTGGGCAAGGTGGCACCATGGAAGCGGTTACTGGTGCAATGGAATGCGTTACAAAGTAAGATGCTGGACCTATGTGGAGAAAAAACATTTCGTTGATCCAATTCCAGTAATTACCCCGGTTGTTGACCCAAGCGGTATAAAAGAAATTGTGAGCACAGGTAAGGTTGATGATAAAACCTATATCACCAAAACCGGTGTACATAACAACGGACCTGAGGTTATTTCTGTAGAAAATGCAACAGGAAGAAAAATTGCAGTTGATAACGTAACAAAGTACAACAATGTAAAGCAGTATAACGATAAAACAGATGATGAATACACAAATTCAGTAAAACGTAACGATAAAAAAGAAAATGAAGATGTAAATAACAATAGCGGAAAATATAATAATAATACTAATGACAAAAATTATGATGACAAGAAAAATTATGGCGAGAAAAATGAAGATGAGAAAAATAATGTGAATAAAAATGATGACAGCAAGGATTACGATAATAACAAAACCAATGATAACGGAAATAATAACACAGGCAAGAATAACAATGGAAATAACGGAAAAAAATCAGATAAACATTATACACCGCCAAAAGATGATTCACCCGGGCAATATACACCGCCCAAAAAAGAGACTCATAAACATACAAAGCCAAAGTATGAACAGCCAAAACAGGATAAGCCAAGAGATGAGAGCGGGAACAGAGATAATGAGAGCAACAGGGAATCAAAAGATAACGGTAAAAAATAATTAAATTATCAAACTGCAAAATTCATAAACAGGAATTTTTGAGTATTCTTTAATCCCCGCTGAATAAGCGGGGTTTTTTGTTATTCGAAAATACATCTTGCAGGCAACCCAATTAATTTTCTGATAAAAAATTGTCTAAAGTCAAACTGCATGGAAGTTGTTTCACGAGTTTTTCACTACAAAAATTAAAATAAAAACCAAAATTGTAAATAGAGGTCATTACTTAAAATAACTAAGTAAATATGTTTATAAATTTCACATCTGAACCATTATTGAAATATATTATGAAATTGCATTTTTTCCGTATGGCAGTTAAACAGCCCGCCAGATTGTAATAAAGATAACAGTTAATACAATATTATTTATACTTTGGTGCTATTTCAAAACCTTGATTAATAGCAAAAATTTCATTAATTTAGTAAGTTATATAGGTTTAAATTCAATTTTAATAGCAAAATTTGCAATTAGGGGAAATCTATTCCCTTAATTTATTTTTATATCTATAAAGTGAAAATTTTTCGCTCAAAAGGGGCGAATTAAATGTTCGAAGATCTAAGCAGTAAATTTGATAAAGTATTCCGTTTCATCAAAGGCAAAGGTAAAGTATCTGAAGCCACAATAGATGAGTTTCTGCGTGAAGTTCGCCGTATAATGCTTGATGCTGATGTTAACTACAAAGTAGTTAAACAGTTCATTGATGATGTTAAGCAAAGAGCTCTTGAAAAAAATGTAATACGCAGTATTAATCCTGGCAAGATTGTAATTGATACAATCACCTCTGAATTAGTGCGGCTGATGGGTGAAAAAAAGAGTGATATAAAATTTTCAGGAGATATACCATCTGTTATTATGCTTGTAGGTTTACAGGGTTCAGGTAAAACAACATTTTCAGGCAAGCTGGCAAAGTATTTAAAGAGCAGAGGTAAAAATCCGGCTCTTGCAGCATGTGATATTTACCGACCGGCAGCTATTGAACAGCTTAGAACACTTGGCGAGCAGATTGAAATTCCGGTATATTCCGAAGATAGCAAAGACCCGGTAAAGATTGCACTTGGTGCCAGAGAGTTTTGCAGAAAGAATTACAAAGATATTTTGATTGTTGATACAGCAGGACGGCTTGCAATTGATGAAGAAATGATGCGTGAAGTTGAAAAATTAAAAGCAAAATTAGAACCCTCTGAAATATTATTTGTAGTTGACTCAATGACCGGGCAGGATGCTGTTAATACAGCTAAAGAATTTCATGACAGACTGAATTATGACGGTGTTATATTAACAAAGTTAGATGGTGATGCACGAGGCGGTGCGGCTTTAAGTATAAGAGCTGTTGTTGATAAACCGGTTAAGTTTGTAGGTGTTGGTGAAAAGTTAGATGCAATTGAGCCGTTTTATCCCGACAGGATGGCATCGCGTATATTGGGAAAAGGTGATATTCAGTCACTTGTTGAAAAAGCCTCAACAATGCTCCCTGAGGAGCTTGATGAAAAGAAAATAGCCAAGCTTGAAGAGAAATTAAAAGGAAACAAGTTTGATTTTGGTGACTTTTTAGATCAGCTGCAGCAGATAAAGAAGATGGGATCACTTTCACAGCTTATGGGAATGATACCGGGAATGGATAGAGTTATGAAAGGCAAGGAAATAGATGATAAACCATTGCGTCAAGTTGAAGCAGTAATTAACAGTATGACAAATAAAGAAAGGACAAATCCTGATTTACTGAACGGCTCACGCAGAAAGCGTATTGCTTCAGGCAGCGGTTCAACAATACAGGAAGTAAACCGTGTGATAAAGCAGTTTTATGATATGCAGAAGATGATTAAGACATTTAAAAAAGGAAGGGGTATGAATAACATGCTTCGTAACATGGGTCTTCCGGCTAATTTTAGTTTGAAATAAATATAATTAAATAATAACATCCCGAAAAAGGCAATGGCGATTGAAACATTTCGCTCTAAATTACCCGGGATTAGAAAGATAAAATGGTTAAACTTAGATTAAGAAGAATGGGCAGAAAAAAAGCTCCCATTTATAAAATTGTAGCAGCAGATTCACGTTCAAGAAGAGACGGAAAGTTCATTGAGGCAATTGGTCAATATGATCCTAATGTTCACCCGGTAAAACTTGAGATATCTGAAGAAAGAACAATGTACTGGTTAAAATCAGGTGCATTGCCAACTGTAACAGTAAGAAACCTTCTCTCAGGTAAAGGTTTAATGTTAAAGCTTCATCTTACTAAAAAAGGAGCGGATGACACAAAAATAGCAGCTGAATTTGCCAAGTGGGAATCCATGCAGGCATCAAAACTTCAGCGGATTCATGATAAAAAGATGAGAAGGAAAGAGAAGAAGAAAAAAGCGGCAGAAACACCGGCAGCAGAGCAGCCTGCAGCTGAAACTCAGCCTGCATAACTTTGCATAAGCCAGCTCTTTAAAATACAGTATAGCCAGTTTACTTCATCCATCGCTGCTGTATAGCAACAGAGCTTATAAAACCGGACCCCGCTGATTGGTTTGATTATTGTTTTACTATTAATAATCTATATACTAATTAACAACCCAACAAGGGGATGCTTATGAAAGAATTTATTGAGTACATTGCCAAAAGTTTGGTAGATGAACCCGAGAGCGTTAGAGTTGAAGAAAGCAATGAAGATAACAAAATAACACTGAAACTTCATGTAGCTAAAGGCGATCTTGGAAAAGTAATTGGCAAACAGGGTAAAACCGCAAAATCAATGCGAACATTGTTTACAGCGGTAGCAGCAAAAAACAATAAAAGCGGTCACCTTGAAATTGAGGAAGGAAAAGAATAGTTTAGATTAACTTCTTTTCTCCGAATTTTAAGAAAACTGCAAAGTTAGATTAATGAGAATTGATGTAATATCTGCAGTTGCAAATATCCTTGAAAGTCCGTTTAATGAAAGCATAATAAAACGGGCACAGGATAAAAAGCTGGCTAAAATTGCTGTTCATAACCTGCGTGATTATGCATCAGGTTCATACCGGCAGATTGACGATAAACCATTTGGGGGCGGAGCAGGAATGGTACTAAAACCCGAACCGCTATTTAAATGTATCACTAATCTTTTAGAAGAGCGTAAATACGATGAGATAATATATCTTTCACCTCAAGGAGTTAAGTTTACGCAAAAAAAGGCAAATAAGCTCTCTCTTTTAAACAACATTATAGTTATTTGCGGTCATTATAAAGGAATTGATCAGCGGATAATTGATAAATTTGTTACCAAAGAAATTTCAATAGGTGACTATGTAATAACCGGAGGCGAAGCAGCAGCAATTGTTCTGATAGATGCAATTATCAGACTTATACCGGGAGTTTTAGGTGATAGCGAGTCTGCATTAACAGATTCATTTCAAACAGAATCAGGATTTGATGCACCGGTTTATACCCGCCCTGCGGAATACGAAGGGATGAAAGTTCCGGAGGTTTTGCTAAACGGAAACCACAAAGAAATTGCTGAATGGAGAGTGGAACAGGGAAAGAAAAAGTATAAAAAAGTAAAAAAGAAAAATATTTAAGTTTTATTTATACAGATAAAAAAAATAATTAAATAATAAGAAACACTAAAGGATTAACAATGAATAAGATAAATTTAGTAACTACACCACAAATGAGAAGTGATTTTCCCAAGTTTCACTCAGGTGATACGGTAAATATTCACGTTAAAGTTATTGAGGGTGATAAGGAAAGAATTCAGCAATATCAGGGTATTGTAATGGGAATAAAGGGTTCGGGTATTGGCAGGACATTCAGAGTAAGAAAGATATCAAACGGAGTTGGCGTAGAAAGAATTTTTCCGATGCATTCCCCTTCTATAGCAAAGATAGAAAAAATAAAAGAGGGCAAAGTAAGAAGGGCAAAACTATATTACTTAAGGGCACTAAAAGGTAAATCAGCTACTAAAATTAAAGAAAGAATTTCTCCGGAGATAATTGCTCCCGTTAAAAAAGAAGAGCCCGTTATAGAAACAACAGCGTCTGAAGAAACAGCAGAGTAAATTAAATAAATAATTGGATTTCAATAAAAACCGTTAATAATAAATTAACGGTTTTTGGTTTATAAACAACTTGTCACGTCTGCGAAGGCAGGCATCCTTAGCAAGTTTTTCTTATCATTGTCATGCCTGCGAAGGCAGGCATCTTTATAAATAGACACAAAAATGCAATGTATTCCTTTTTCGTTTATTTTCTTGCAAGTAATAAGAATGGTGTGATATACACCTGCGTTACAAATTGCCTTACTAAATGAGTATCAGAACACAAGCATAACGTAAATGAAGGGTTTACCGAAAAATATTTTGTAAAACGGCTGGTTTACTTTGAAGAGTATAAATATATTGAAGAAGCTATAGCCCGGGAAAAATGTTTAAAGCGCTGGAAACGAGAATGGAAGATCAAGCTGATAGAAAAAGATAACCATGAATGGCGTGATCTATATAATGAAATAGGTGGTGAAGAATATGAAAAGGATATTAAATTTTTTACAAAGCTTAAAAGATTCCCGCCTTCACGCGGATAAAGATAAATGCTGATTGGATTGATAAAGATCCCTGCCTGTGCAGGGATGACAAACAAGTTGATAAAATTGATAAAGATTCCTTCCGACCCAGGAAAGTCAAACTTAATGTTTTAGTCAATAAAGATCCCTGCCTGCGCAGGGATGACAATAGTACTTATCCCCTAACATTTATAATGAATGCTACATTATTTATTGTTATTTTTGATATTCAATTCAAGTTTTAAAAAATGAAACTACATATTTATCATTGAAGAACGGCAAAAAATATTTCATTTCAGTAGCAGGTAACATTGGCTCCGGTAAATCATCGCTTACAAGGATGATTGCAAAAGAATTTGGCTGGGTGCCGTATTTTGAATCAGTTCAGGATAATCCCTATTTATCTGATTTTTACGATGATATGAAAAGATGGAGCTTTCAGCTGCAGGTATATTTTCTTTCTCATAGATTTAATACTCATAAAAAGATAATTGAATCCAAAAAATCAGTAATTCAGGATAGATCAATTTATGAGGATGTTGAAATATTTGCAAGAAACTTATATCTAATGGGTAGGATGGAAAAAAGGGATTACAATAATTACAGGGCATTATTCAATGAAATGGTATCTTATCTTAAGCCGCCTGATTTAGTGGTATATTTAAAGGCAGATGTAAAAACATTGCTCAGGCAGATCCAACTAAGGGGCAGAGATTTTGAGCAGAGTATTGAAAAAAAATATATCATAAGACTTAACCGCAGCTATAAGAATTGGATAAGCAGGTATAAGTTAGGCAGAGTATTGGAAATTGAATCGGATAATATTGATTTTGTAAAAAATAAGGATCATTTTAAACAGATAATAGCCAGCATAAAGAAAAATCTAAATTAAGCCAGAATTATGAATGTTTTTATTCCGGTTTCACCGGGTGAACTTGCTGATAAAATTACTATACTTGAAATAAAATCAAGAAAGATAAAAAGTACAGTAAAACTTAAATCAATTAAATCTGAGCTTGTTTCTTTAAAGAAAGTTTACAGGATACATATAAAACTCTCCAGAGTAAATCAAACTAAACTTTCACAATTAAAACATAAACTGTATAAAATTAACATAAAATTATGGAATATTGAAAATAATATAAGAGAAAAAGAATCAAAGAGTACATTTGATAAGGAATTTATAAAATTAGCAAGATCTGTTTATATAACAAATGATAAAAGGTCTGAGATTAAAAACAGTATAAATATATTATTTGGCTCAAATTTCAAAGAAGTAAAACAATATTCAGAATACAGAAAAAAATAATCAGTTAAAAAAACATATTCAAAACCCGTAAATGAAATACATTTTATATTTAATATTTTTTATATTTACGGGGCTGCTGCTATTTTTTTTAAAAAATGCACTCGAGCCGGATAAATCAGCTTCAATAATAACCGGTTCAGAAAAATGCGGTGAATGCCATGGTTTAAAGAATATTGGTAATCAAAGTGGTATCTGGAAAAATTCCAAACATGCAAATGCATACACATCACTGCTAAGTATAAAGGCAAAGGAGTTCAATTTAAAAAACGGACTTTTATTGCCTGAAAAAGAAGAAAAATGTCTTAAATGCCACACAACAGAGTATTTTTTAAAAGGAACGGATAAAGCTAAAGATTATAACATAAACGAGGGAGTGGGCTGTGAAAGCTGTCACGGAGCCGGTTCAAATTACTCACCTGCAAAGATAATGAAGGATAAAGGAGCATTTGAACGTGAGGGCGGTATAAGAGGTGGTGAACAGGTTTGTTTAAAATGCCATTCATCTATTGGTAACAAAGAAGGTATATTAAAAGATGACGCATGTCCATTTGATGAAAATGATTTTGATTTTAAGAATGCAATTGAAAAGATTAAACATCCGGTGGATAAAAATTTTAAATATCAATAGTTATTTGTTAGATACAAAAGATTAACATGAATAAACTTAAGCAAAAAAATGATGGATCCGAACGTCCGATTGGTGTATTTGATTCAGGTGTAGGCGGTTTAACAGTTGTTAAGGAGCTTAACAGATTATTGCCAAATGAAAAGATAATATATTTTGGTGATACAGGCAGGGTCCCTTACGGAAATAAATCTAAGGAAACAATTGTACATTACTCACTGCAAGTAGCATATTTTTTAATGAAGAAAAAGATTAAGATGTTAGTTGTAGCATGTAATACAGCATCTTCGGTATCACTTCCAACTTTAAAAAGGCATTTTCACATTCCGGTACTTGGGGTTATAGAACCCGGTGCAAGAGCAGCAATAAAAAATTCAAAAAATAATAAAATTGGTGTAATTGGAACACTTGGCACGGTTAAGAGCAATTCATATAAAAAAGCATTAAAAAAAATCAGAACAAACGTAAATGTTGTACAAAAAGAATGCCCTTTGTTTGTGCACCTTGCAGAAGACGGATGGAATAAGAATAAAATAGCACAATTGATCTCTGATGAATATCTAAAACCCTTAAGGAATAAGAAAATTGATACAATGATACTTGGCTGCACCCACTATCCCCTGCTTAAAGATGTTATACAAAATTCTGCGGGTAAAGATGTTATTCTGATTGATTCAGGTAAAGAAACAGCAGGGGAAGTAAAACGAATTCTTGAGAAGAAAAATCTGATAAACAACAGAAATAAAACCGTGAAAAATCATTCAGTATTTTATGTATCAGATTTTCCGCATAAGTTTAAAGAAGTGAGCCAGAGATTTTTATCAAAAGAGCTTAAACATGTACATAAGGTAATTCTATAAAATATGACTGAAGAGGAAATACTTCAAATTTTTAAAAATACAGGTGCACTGCTTGACGGTCACTTTATTTTGACTTCAGGAATGCATTCACCTCATTACATCGAAAAATTCAGAGTATTAGAGCACCCCCGATACACAGAAATACTTTGCAGGGAGCTTGCTGAAAAATTCCGCGATGATAATATTACTTTGGTAGTCGGACCTATGACAGGCGGAATTCTTTTGGCTTATGAGGTAGGTAAAAATCTGGATACCCGGGCAATTTTCACCGAAAGGGTTGATGGCAAAATGAAATTTCGCCGCGGTTTTGATGTGAAGCCAGATGACAGAGTATTGATTGTTGAAGATATTATTTCTACAGGCGGAAGCGTACAGGAAGTAATTGATGAAGTGAAACGGTTTAAAGCTGAGATAGTAGGTATTGGATGTTTGGTTGACCGTTCAGGAGGGAAGGTTGATTTTGGAATTCCGTTAAAGCCGCTTGTTAAAATGGATGTCATAGCTTTCAAGCCCGATGAGATTCCGGAATGGCTTAAAAAAATCCCGGTCACAAAACCGGGAAGCACGAATAAGTAATTAATGTAATAAAACTCAATAGCTCTGCTGAAGAGTTTTTTCGTAAACCTTGTTATCAACTACATCAAGCCAGCTTAATGCCTCTGCTTCTTTGTAAAAGAAAAGCAGTTTATATCCCCTGTTAAATGATGCGTTCTCATAAAAATCATTATTCTGTTTATTCTCTATCCTGTCAAGAACAGCAAATTGAAGCAGCTTTGATTCTTCTCTGAAATTTTCTATGCTTTGCAAGCCGTCAAATACTCCGTATCTTTGTTTAAAATTTCTAAGGTCAACAAGAATCTTATCTATGCTATTGTCATCAATTACTTTATCTATATTTTCAGTAACTTCATAAAATTTTGAAATTGGGTATTCGCCAGATACTTCAGCCCTCAAAAATTTACCTGATATTTTGTAGTCAATGGTATAATTCATCTTATCAATTATATTTTAAATTCTAATTTGTAAATATAATAATATATTATTTAAGATTTTACAATAATAAAATTTCCATAAAGGGTGCCTTTTTAAATTTTTTTATTTATATAAATTAATAATATATTTTTTCAATTTTATCAAATTTTCAATTAAAAATATAAAGGCAAATCTATTAAATTTATCAGAGTCTATTTTACATTGATTATTGCCTGTTATAAAACTATATTTGTGTTTGTTTTTTCCTCAATTTAACAAAATTACTCTGGAGAACAATTTCAGATGGTAATGATAATATATAGAGAGGTTTATTGAAATATGGGTTTAATGAATAAGCTGCGCGATAAAACGCACATTATTCTGATAATATTAATCCTTGCATTTTTAGCCACAATTATCTTTGAGTGGGGTATGGATTATCTTGGCTTAAGGGGCGGACAGGTAAATGAGCTTGGTTCAGTTAACGGTCAGGAAATAAAATATGCCGATTATGAAAACCAGGTAAATTTTGCAATTGATCAGCAAAGAAAGCAAACCGGAGAAGAGCCTGATGAAAACCTTGTTAAAATGATAAGAGAACAGGTTTGGGATCAAATGGTTACCCAAATTCTTGCTGAACAGGAGATCAAAAGATTAGGTATAACTGTTACCAATCAGGAAATATTGAACTGGGTATATAATTCACCTCAAACGCTGCCTGATGTTATCAAGAAAAATTTCATTGATTCTACCGGACAGTTTAATATGTCAATTTACCAGCAGGCACTGGCAACAAAAACACCTGAAGTAACAAAATTCTGGTCGCAGGTAGAAGAATATTTAAAGCAAACTTTACTTTCACAAAAACTTCAAAGTGTTATAACCGGTACCGTAAGAGTTAGCGAGGCAGAAGTACTGCAGAAGTTTAAAGATGATAATGTAAAAGCAACATTTGATTATGTTTTTATGGATGTTAATAGTGTTGCAGACGGACAAATACAGGTATCAGAAGATGATATGAAGAAATATTATGACAGCCATAAAGATGATTTTAAGCGTGATGCATCTGCAAAATTAAGATACGTGCTATTTTCAGATACTCCTACAATGGAAGATACTGTTGCAACAGAAAAAATGATGAGAGCATTGGTTAAGGATCTTAAAAAACTTAATCCTGCAGACTCGTTAACATTTACAGTTGTAAATGATAATTCATTGAATAAATTCACAAATACATTTGTTAAACCAAATGAAATTACTCCTGAAGTTGCATCATTCCTTTTCAATGCTGCCAAAGATAGTATTTCGGATATTATTAAGGCATCTGACGGTTTTCATTTGGTAAAGTTAATTGATACAAAAGAAGGCTCTGAAACATTCACAAATGCACAGCATATTTTAATAAATTTTGGAACTGATACAAATGCAGCAAAGACTAAAGCTGATCAAGTTGCACAACGTTTGAGAAACGGTGAAGATTTTACTAAACTTGCTGCTGAGAATTCAGATGATGCTGCAAACAAATTTAAAAGCGGAGACCTTGGATGGTTCGGAAAAGGTTCAATGGTAAAACCATTTGAAGATGCTGTTATGAATGCTGCTATTGGAGAAATTGTTGGTCCTGTGAAAACTAACTTTGGATATCACATTATCAGAGTTAAAGGAAGACAAAATAAAGAATTCAAATTTGCTGATATTAAAAAGACAGTTAAAGCAACTCAAAAAACCAAAGATGCTGCAAGAAAGCGTGCTGAAGATTTTGCCTATGTTTCAAAAAAGGGAAACTTTGATGAAGAAGCTAAAAAACTGGGACTGCAAATAGTTGATATACCCCAATATGTTACCAAAGGAGCATTCATTCCCGGTGCAGGGCAAAATAATAATGTAACCAAATTTGCACTGAATGAAAATAAAGGGACAATAAGTGATCCTATTAAAATACAAACAGGTTATGCAGTCTATGTAATAGTAGATAAATTCCCGGAAGGTTTTTACTCGTATGATGAGCTAAAGGTTCAGCAGCTGCCAACTTTAGTTAAACAACAGAAAAAATTAGATTATTTACAAAATCAGGCAGCTGATTTGAAATCTAAAATTCAGAGTAATGATATTAATACCCTTAAAAATATTAATCCTCAGCTTACAATTAACAGAGCAGATACAGTAACCGTTTCGGCTCCAAACCCGATGATTGGTGCAGATTTTGATTTTAGTAATGTAGTATTTAAATTACAGAATGGACAGATCTCAGACCCAATTAGGACCCAGAGAGGTTATTATATAGTTCAGATGAGAAACATTCTTCCTGTAGATCAGACAAAATTTCAGGCGGAATATCAAAATATAAAAACACAGCTTTTAAACAACAAGAAACAGACAATCGTACAGGATTGGCTTGCAGACTTAAAGGAAAAAGCTGTGATTGTTGATAACAGAGATAAAATGTTCAGAGAATAATTGTGATTTAGATTATAAAAATAATTTATTGCATTTTAATCTAAGATGCATTAATTTGCTGTAATTATTAAAAACAGCATTAATTGATAAAATTATTCAATAAAAAATTAAAATTAGCGGGCTCAATTTTACTATTGAGCCCTGTTCTATTATATTCACAATCTCCAAAAGATGAATTATTGAACTACAATTTTAATTCAAAATTTACCCTTCAGGCTTATATAATGTATGTTTCATCTGCTGAACTGCAAAATAATATAAAATCCAATAGTTCATTTATACGAGATGCTGCGGTTGAACTTAAAGGCGGTTACGGATACGGGGGAGAAATTACTTACAATCCGGAGTTTAAGGATATTGATATTACCTTTTATCTCTCCTCTGAATATTTAAAAGTAAAGGATAATGAGCTGGTAATGAGATTTGAAAATGATTCAGCATTTAATTCAGTCAGGTTCACTGAAGAGTATAATATGATACCTATTGAAACCGGTGTAAAGTGGAATCTTCCGGTAAGTACTGAAAGATTTAAAGTGTTTATTGGCGGCGGTGCAGGAATATATTTTGGCAACAGAACAAGGCAAATAGGACAATACAAAACAATGGCAATATCCAGAAAAGCAGGTTACAGTATGAATGTTTTAGCAGGGCTTGAATATTTTTTAGAAAGGAACTTATCTGTTAATTTTGAGTTTAAATTTAGAGAGCCTAATTTTGATTCTGAAGATAAATTTGAAACCGACTTTATAACGATTAACGGAAATACCTATAGCATGGATAATCCGGTTTACTCCAGATTGTTAATTGACGGAGCAAGAATTTCAGCAGGAATAAAATATCATTTTTAAAAAAATTAAATCTGTATTATGAAAAATATTTTACTTATTACATTAATAATTTTAACGATAGTTATTTTACCGGTTCATAACGTTAAGCTGAAAGAAACTATAAATAACTCAAGATATGCCAAGGATCATATTATAGTTAAACTTAAAAAACAACCGATTCTTGCAGCATCATACAGCAGTAAAGAAAATTATGAGGCGATACTTAATGAAATATTCACTGCAAAAAATATTAATGTAAAAAAGATAAAAAGACTGTTTCCTCGAGATACAAAACATAATGAAAACTTACAGAATAAATATGAAATTGATACTTACTATTTAGTATATTTTAATCAAGATCAAGATCTTCCTGAACTGACTGCTGAATTAAATAAAAACGAAAATGTAGATTTTTCAGAACCGGATTTTATCGGAGAATCCGCGGGTGTTAAGGGAGAAGGTTTTTCACCAAATGATACATTCTTTGGCAGGCAATGGGGTTTATATAATGACGGGTCACAAAAAACTACTACGGGGAAAAAAGGTAAAGTTAATGCCGATATGAATGTTCTAAAAGCATGGGAAGTAGCTACAGGCAGCAGTGATGTAATTGTTGGAATAATGGATTCTGGGACAAAGATTGATCATCCTGACTTGGATGGAAGAATATGGACTAACAGCAAGGAAGTTAAAAACGGAAGAGATGATGACGGCAATGGTTTTGTTGATGATATTAACGGATTTAATTTTGCATACGATAATCCAAATGTCAGAGATGACGGCGGGCACGGGACAAATATAGCCGGCACTATTGGTGCTTCAACAAATAATAATCTGGGATATGCCGGTATTGATCAAAACTGTAAACTTATGATATGTAAAAATCTTGACGATGAGAACTTGGGTGAATATTCATGGTGGTCAGCATCATTATACTATGCAGCAAACAATGGTGCCAGAGTAATGAATATGAGTGAAGGAGGATATGATTACTCCAAAACACTAGAAAATGCAATCAATTACGCATACGATGCCGGTGCTTTAATAGTGGCAAGTATGATGAACAAAAATAACGGAGATACTTATTACCCCGCAAGTTTTAAGAATGTTCTTGCTGTTGGCGCAACAGATACAGATGACAGCCGCTGCAGAGAATTTACTTGGGGCGGAGGAAGCAATTGGGGAAAACATATAGCAGTAGTTGCTCCTGGAAATAAAATTTACGGACTTGACTTTAAGGATAACGCAAACTATGATGTTTATTGGAGCGGAACATCACAGGCAACAGCTTATGTAAGCGGAATTGCAGCAGTACTGCTTGGACAGGATCCAGCAAGGACAAACAAAGATCTTAGGGAAATTATCACTCAAACTGCAATTGACCAGGTTGGTGACCCCCGGGAAGATAAACCGGGATGGGATGAATATTATGGATACGGCAGAGTAGATCTTTATGAAGCTGTTAATTATGGTAAATTTTCTAGCGGTAAAAAAGACGAAAAGAAAAAAAGGGACGAAAACAATTCCGAAGAAGATAATCCTCCAAGATACGAAGACAATAAAAATAATGAAAATGGAAACAGCACAAGAGCAAAAGCTAATGAGAATGATGATAATGAAAGAAAAGAAAAGAACAAAAATAACCGGGCTAAAAAACCAAAAGCTGACGATAATTGATTCTTTTTTATTATACCGTTATTAACGAGATGTTTTTAAATTTTTAAAATTTCCACTTTTAAAAGCAATGAGATAAGTGATAGATATTGCAAAGTTAAAGAATGATTTAGAATGCAAAGGTTTTATTTCAAAAATTTATTATTTTGATGAAATTGATTCTACAAATATATTTGCTTCAAGAATAGAAACTCAGGCTGATTCATTAATAATTTCTGAATTTCAAAATTCAGGGAAAGGTCGTTTTAACAAAAGCTGGGTTTCGGATAAATATTCAAATTTAACTTTCACAATAAAGAAATTACTTCCACTCCCCTATTCGCTAAATCAAATTGCGGCATTTTATTTTTCATATAGTATTTATACTGCAATTAAGGAATACCTTTTAAAATATATTTCTGAAATTGAGTTAAATGGACTTCAAATAAAATGGCCCAATGATATAATATTTAACCGGCAAAAACTTTGCGGCATATTGATAGAATCAAAAATACCGGGGAATAATTATATATTAGGCTGCGGAATAAACTGTAACCAGGAAGTTTTTCCGGAAGAACTGAATGCAATTTCAATAAAGAATATTATTAAACAAGAAACAGATTTAAATTTGTTAATGAATGGTATCATCAGAACACTTAGAAATAATTACGATTTAATAATAAATGATAGTTACACAGAAATTTTCAAATCATGGAAAAATTGCACAAATTTGATTGGAAAATCATGTGAATATTCAATTAATAATGGAACATTAAAATATGGAAAAATCAGCAATTTGAATATTGATGGCAGTATTGAAATAATTTCAAATAATATTACAGAAAAACATCATAGCGGAGAAATAAAGATACTAGTCATTTCTTAGCAAAATACGCCTTATAACGTTAAAAATCACTTGATTTTAGATTATTTTTTAGATATTTTAGAAGTTTGGAATTTGAGGGTAGATAGCGAAGTGGTTAAACGCAACAGACTGTAAATCTGTCGGCTTATGCCTTCGGAGGTTCGAATCCTTCTCTACCCACGGCAATTTATTTTTGTTCATTAATATTTTATTGCTGATGTAGCTCAGTTGGTAGAGCACTTCCTTGGTAAGGAAGAGGTCACCGGTTCAATCCCGGTCATCAGCTCTACAGATAATAAGCGGGAGTAACTCAGTTGGTAGAGTCACAGCCTTCCAAGCTGTTGGTCGCGAGTTCGAGTCTCGTCTCCCGCTCGCAAAATTTTTAAAAGTAACTATCCTTATTATAACATTAGAAACTGAAAAAAAATAATTCAAAATAATGGCTAAAGACGGAAGATTAATAATAGTTTTAGAGTGTATAGAGTGCAGAAACAGAAATTACAGCTCAACAAAGAATAAAACAAAACATTCGGGAAGAGTTGAATATAAAAAATTCTGCAGGCACTGTACAAAACGTACAATGCACAAGGAAACGAAATAAGCTGTTAAATCGGTTAAGCCTGAATTTTTTACGTCAGTGGCTCAATTGGTAGAGCAGCGGTCTCCAAAACCGCAGGTTGGGGGTTCGAGTCCCTCCTGACGTGCAATCACTTTCACAAAACATCTCTGAATTAAATAAATTAACGGAGCAATAAATAAAATTGAAAGATAAGATAATTGGTTTCTTTACCGACATAGTAAAGGAAATGAAAAAAGTAACATGGCCCAAGCGTGAAGAACTTAAAGAATCCACAATGGTGGTAATAATAACATCAGTTATTTTTGCTGCATTTGTATATGCAGTTGATAAAGTAATTAACGAAGGTCTGAAAGTTATATTTTAATGGATATGAGCGAAGCAAAACAGGTTACACAGACAGCAATTCCGGGTATGAAATGGTATGCCGTAAGGACAATTACAGGTCATGAAAAGCGGGTGAAAAATTATCTAGATTCAGAAATTGCAGAGCTTAATATACAGCACAAAATTGCACAGGTACTTATACCCGAAGAAAAAGTATTTGAAGTAAAAGGCGGCAAGAAAAAAATAAAGTATAAGAATTTTTTCCCTGGTTATGTACTTGTTGAAGCAAATCTGGATAAAGAAGTTGTTTATATGTTAAATCACGCGCCAAGCGTTCTTAAAATGGTGGGTGATAAAAATGACGCAATTGCTTTAAGGGATGATGAGGTAAAACGAATTATAGGCAGAATTAACGATTCAGATGAAAAGGAAAAGATTGATATGCAGTTTGAAAAAGGAGATCTAATAAAAGTAGTTAACGGACCATTTGTTAACTTTAACGGGACGATAAATGAAATTAATCTTGAACGGATGAAAGTTAAGGTTATGGTAAGCATCTTTGGAAGAAAAACTCCGATAGAGCTTGATTTTACACAAATTGAAAAAGAAAAATAAAATTATAAAGTTTTAATAAAAGGTATCGCTTCAATACCTTCAATTATGCAAAGGCAGTTTCTCCCTGCCGAAAACGCAAAAAATATTACGCACTCACAAAGTAAAGGATATATTAATTTAAAATGGCAAAAAAAGTAGTTGGATTTGTAAAGCTTCAGATCCCTGCCGGGCAAGCGACAATGGCACCGCCTGTTGGTCCTGCTTTAGGACAAAGAGGTGTGAACGGTATGGAATTCTGTAAGCAATTCAATGCAAGAACCTCAAAAGACCAGGGTTTGATAATACCGGTTGTAATAACTGTATATTCAGATAAGTCTTTTACATTCATTACTAAAACTCCCCCTGCAGCTGTATTGCTTTTAAAGGCAGCAAAATTAGATAAAGGAAGCGCACAATCAAACAGGAATAAAGTTGGCAAGGTTTCTAAGAAACAGGTTGAAGAAATTGCAAACCTTAAAATGAAAGATCTAAATGCACGCACAATTGACTCTGCCGCAAAAGTAATTGCAGGTACTGCAAGAAGCATGGGAATTACTGTAGAAGGATAACCAAATAAAATGAAAGTTACAAAAAGAAGAAAAGATATAAACAGTAAGGTAGATTTTAAAAAAGAATATTCAATTACCGAAGCTGTATCAAAGCTTAAAGAAACATCTAAGGCAAAATTCAATGAATCGATTGATATTGCCATGAAGCTTGGAGTTGACCCGAGACAGGCAGACCAGCTTGTAAGGGGAACAGTTGCCTTGCCTCACGGAACCGGCAAAACAGTAAGGGTGCTTGTAATTGCAAAACCTGAAAAGCAGGAAGAAGCAAAAGCAGCCGGAGCTGATCATGTTGGTTTTGAAGATTATCTTGCAAAAATAAAAGAAGGTTGGGCTGATGTTGATGTTATTATTGCAGCACCAGATACTATGAGCGAGCTTGGCAAGCTTGGCAAGGTATTAGGACCAAAAGGTTTAATGCCCAATCCAAAAAGCGGGACAGTAACAAATGACCTAGGCAAAGCCGTATCAGAGGTTAAGGCAGGCAGAATTGAGTTCCGTGTAGAAAAAGCAGGTATAGTTCATGCATGTATTGGTAAATCATCATTTGAACCAAAACAGCTTGAAGATAATATACATACTTTTATCAACCAGGTTCTAAAGCTTAAGCCGGCAACATCAAAAGGAATGTATGTAAAGAGTGTGACACTTTCAAGTACAATGGGTCCGGGGCTTATGATAAGCAAAAATGAACTGGCACATCATTAATTTATAAATTAACAAATTTCATGACTAAGCAGGATAAAGAACAATCAGTTCTTGAAATAAAAGAAAAATTAAACAGCGCATCAAGCATATATTTAACAGATTTCAGCGGTTTAACAGTTGCTGAGTCGAATGAATTGCGAGACGATCTTTTCAATGCAAAAGTTGAGTTCAAGGTATTAAAGAACACACTTGTTAAAAAAGCATTAGAACAGAGTGATGGAAAGTTTAACTCTCAGAGCGAAAAACTTAACGAGCATCTTAAAGGACCAACAGGAATAATATTTGCTTTTGATGACCCTGTAACACCCGCAAAGATCATAAAAAAGTTTTATGATAAAGGCGAAAAACCAAAACTGAAGCTTGCACTGGTAGAAAATGTTGCCTATGAAAGCAAACAGCTAAATCAGTTAGCTTCCTTACCAACAAAGCCGGAGATCATATCATCGATAGTTGGCAGTCTTCATGCACCTATTTCTGGTATTGTTGGTGCAATCAATGCTGTTATCAGAGATCTCGCTTCTGTTATTGAAGAAGCAGCTAAAAAGAATGTAAATTAAAAATTTAATCATTAAGGAGATATAAAAAAATGTCCGTTGTAGAAGAATTAGTTGAAAAAATTAGTGCATTAACACTTGCAGATGCTGCTGATTTAAAGAAAGCTCTTGAAGATAAATTCGGAGTAACTGCAGCTGCACCTGTTGTTATGGCAGGGGCAACCGGTGGTAATGCACCAACTGCTGCAGTTGAAGAAAAGACAGAATTTTCTGTAGTTCTACTTGAAGCAGGAGCATCAAAGATAAATGTTATAAAAGCAGTTAAAAATGCAACCGGTCTTGGCTTAACAGAGGCAAAGGGATTAGTTGAAAGCGCTCCTAAGCCGGTAAAAGAAAATCTGGCAAAAGCTGACGCTGAAAAGCTTAAAGCTGATCTTGAAGCTGCCGGTGCTAAAGTAGAATTAAAGTAATTATACCGGTATAAATTTAATACCGGATTTTTACCCTGGTTCTGCGGAATTTTTTCTGTTAAAAAAATATTTAAGAATATAAATTCTATTCCAGGAAAATAGGTTCTAACTGAAACCTATAAACTCAAAAAATACTTAAAATTATAAATTTATAGGCAAGCTATGTCCTAATAGCTTGTCTATTACCTATTTTATATTATCCCCGCCGGGAGGAAGAAAAAAAAATGCCAATAGACATATCTAAATTCAAATTCAATGGTGAGCGTATCTTTCTTTCCAAATCTGGAAAACAGCCTGATACACCGGACCTGTTGCAGGTTCAGCTAGAGGCTTTCAAAGATTTTCTTCAGGAAGATGTTGCACCAAATGAAAGAAAAGATACAGGGATGCAGGGTGTATTCAAACGAAACTTCCCTATTTCAGATTCAAGAGATACTGCACTGCTTGAATTTCTTGAATATTATTTAGAGAAGCCGCAATATTCAATACGTGAATGCCAGGAACAGGGTTTAACGTATGCTGTTTCACTGAAGGCAAAATTGCGCCTTTCAACCAAACCAAACAAAGAAGCTAAGGAATATAATACTTCTGTTGAACAGGATGTATATATGGGTAACATTCCCTATATGTCACCTTATGGAAGTTTTGTTATAAACGGTGCAGAAAGAGTAATAGTATCTCAGCTGCACAGAGCACCGGGTGTTGTATTCAGTGAATCAACTCACCAGAACGGAACAAAGCTGTATTCTGCAAGAATTATTCCAATGAAGGGTTCATGGGTTGAATTTACAACAGATATTAATAATTGTTTATTTGCATATATTGACAGAAGAAAAAAATTCCCTGTAACAACTATATTAAGAGCTTTAGGATATTCAACAAATGAAGAAATTTTAGATCTTTTTGGACTTTTAGAAGTAGTTGAAAAGAAAGACCTTAAAAACCATATCGGTAAACAGTTATCAGATGATTTGATTGATAAAGAAACAGGTGAATTGATTGCCGAAAAAGCAGCTGAAATTGATGATGAACTTTTAGAAAAAATTTCTAAATCATCAATTTCAAAAATTAAGCTTTTTAAATCAGATAGACCATATGAAGAATCATTAATTGCAAATACATTAAATAAAGATGCAGCTCAATCTGAAATTGATGCATTAGAACAGATATCAGAACAGTTAAGACCAGATCAGGATGATGAATCAGCAAAGAACTTAGTAGATAAGCTATTTTTCAATGAAAAGAAATATGATTTAGGTGAAGTTGGAAGGTATAAGCTTAACTATAAATTACATCTTGATATTCCGTCAGATAAAACAGTATTAACAAAAGAGGATATAATTTCAATTATAAATTATCTTGTTGATCTGGAAGCCGGACGAAGAGAAATTGATGATATAGACCATTTAGGCAACAGGCGTGTACGCTCAATAGGCGAGCAACTTGCTGCACAATTTAATGTTGGTCTTGCCAGAATGTCAAGAACGATCCGTGAAAGAATGAGCATTCACGATGAAGAGAACATTACACCCGGAAATTTAGTGAGTGCCAGAACTATTACGACAGCATTAGTATCATTTTTTGGGACAAGCCAGCTTTCACAATATATGGATCAGACAAACCCGCTTAGCGAAATGACACATAAACGCAGGGTATCAGCACTTGGACCTGGCGGATTGACGCGTGAAAGAGCCGGATTTGAAGTCCGTGACGTACATTATACTCATTACGGAAGGTTATGCCCGATAGAAACACCTGAAGGTCCAAATATTGGACTTATTTCATCATTATGCACACATGCAAGAATAAGTGATTTTGGGTTTATTGAAACGCCATACCGTAAAGTAAAAAATGGAAAGGTTTTGAATGAAATAGATTATCTTTCAGCTGAAAAAGAAGATGATTTTACAATCGCACAGGTTATTTCAGATCTTGACGGCAATAAAATTACAGAAAGCAAAATTAACGCTAGATTTAAGGGTGACTTTCCTATTGTAAATCCAGAGGAAGTTCAATATATGGATATAGCACCTAATCAGATAGTAAGTGCAGCCGCCGCATTAATTCCTTTCCTTGAGCATGATGATGCTAATAGAGCACTTATGGGTTCTAATATGCAGCGTCAAGCTGTGCCGCTGTTAAGACCGGCTACCCCGCTTGTTGGTACAGGTTTTGAAAAGAAAGTTGCAAATGATTCAAGAACACTTATACTTGCTGAAGCTGATGGAGTAATAGAGCATGTATCAGCAGATAAGATTGTAGTAAAATATGATATTGATAAAAACTCTGATGAAGCATTACTTAGTTTTGATGATGAAGAAGTAAAAGAATATAATCTTATTAAGTTTTTAAGAACCAACCAGGATACATCAATAAATCAGAAACCAATTGTAAATGTTGGTCAACGGGTTAAAAAAGGAGAGTGTCTTGCTGATGGTGCCGCAACTGATAAAGGTGAGCTTGCATTAGGCAGAAGTGTGCTTGTAGCATTTATGCCGTGGAGAGGTTACAACTTTGAAGATGCAATTGTGATAAGTGAAAGAATTGTTGCTGAAGATATTTTTACATCTGTTCATATTGAAGAATATAATTTGCAAGTAAGAGATACCAAACGCGGCGAAGAAGAGCTAACCCGTGATATACCTAACGTAAGTGAAGAGGCAACAAAAGATCTTGACGAAGACGGCATTATAAGGATTGGTGCAGAGGTTAAAGAAAATGACATTTTAATAGGTAAGGTAACACCAAAAGGTGAAACTGAGCCAACACCTGAAGAAAAATTGTTAAGAGCTATTTTTGGTGATAAAGCCGGAGACGTTAAGGATGCATCTATGAAAGCTCCTCCGGGAATGAAAGGTATTATTATTAACAAAAAACTTTTCACCAGAAAGCAAAGAGATACTGAAACCAAGAAGGAAGAAAAGAAAAAGTTAGATAAGCTTGAACAGGATCGATACGATTCAATAAATGAATTAAACAGAAAACTTGCTGAAAAGCTAGGTCAGATGTTTGACAATAAAGAATCATTAGGTATCCGTAATATAGATGGAACAATAATTATCCGCAGCGGAACAGCTTTAAAGAAAGACACATTTGTTAAGCATCTGGAAAATCCAAATTTCAGGATAGATACTTTAGATGTTTCAAATGACTGGACAACTTCAAAGAAACAACAGTCACTCCTTCAGCATTTATACAGAAATTTTAAATCAAGGTTAAGCGATGTTGAAGAAAGAACAAAACGCAACAAGAATAAGATCATATTAGGGGATGAACTTCCAACCGGTGTTGTAAAAATGGCAAAGGTTTACATTGCAAAAAAGAAAAAACTTTCTGTTGGTGATAAAATGGCAGGACGTCACGGGAACAAAGGTGTTGTAGCTAAAATTGTTCCTATGCAGGATATGCCGTTTCTTCCAGACGGAACACCTGTCGATATAGTTCTAAACCCTCTTGGTGTTCCTTCTCGTATGAATATAGGACAGTTGTATGAAACAGCATTAGGCTGGGCAGCAACAAAATTAGGATGTACATTTGCTACACCGGTATTTGACGGAGCTTCATTTGAAGATATCACTGATATTCTGGTTCAATCAGGGCTGCCAAGCAACTCGAGAAGTATATTATATGACGGACAAACAGGCGATCAGTTTGATCAGATGGTAACAGTGGGCTACATTTATATGATGAAACTTTCACATTTATCGGATGATAAGATACATGCCAGATCAATTGGACCATATTCTCTAATAACTCAGCAGCCATTAGGCGGAAAAGCCCAGTTTGGCGGACAAAGATTCGGAGAGATGGAAGTTTGGGCACTTGAAGGTTATGGTGCAGCATATACTTTACAAGAAATTCTTACTGTAAAGAGTGACGATGTAACAGGAAGATCAAAAACCTATGAAACATTGATTAAAGGAGAAAACACTCCGGAACCTCAAGTCCCCGAATCATTTAATGTTTTAGTAAAAGAACTCCAGGGCTTATGCCTTGATATTTCATTAGACTAATTAAAATCATAAATAAATATGTTTTTTAAAAGAGATCAGAAAAAAGTAAAAAAGGTATTCACAAAAATAGGAATAAACCTGGCATCGACAGATTCGATCATCAGGAACTCCCATGGTGAAGTTTTAAAACCAGAAACAATAAATTACAGAACATTTAAACCGGATAAAGATGGTTTATTCTGTGAAAAGATATTCGGACCGGTTAAAGATTGGGAATGTCATTGCGGAAAATACAAAGGAATTAGATATCACGGTATAGTTTGCGATAGATGCGGAGTAGAAGTAAATTTAAAAAGCTTAAGACGAGAGAGGATGGGTCACATTTCCTTAAGTGTGCCTGTAGTACATATTTGGTATTTCCGTTCAACCCCGAGTAAGATAAGTTATCTTTTAGGCTTAACAAACAAAGAGCTTGAAAGAATTATTTATTATGAAAATTATGTAGTGGTTAATCCTGGTCCAACTCAATATTCAAAGAATGATCTTCTGACAGAAGATGAATACTTAAATGCATTCAACAATCTTCCGGATGAGCATGAAGAACTGGATGATTTTGACCCAAATAAATTTGTATGTAAAAACGGTGCAGAAGCAGTAAAAGAACTTCTGAGAAGAGTTGAAGTTGAAGAAGATATAAGCCGGCTGAGAATTCAGCTTTATGAAGAAACATCTGTTCAGAAAAAACAGGATCTGATAAAAAGATTAAGAGTGCTTAAATCCTTCAAGAAAAAAGAAGGCAGAAGACTAAATAAACCAGAATGGATGATATTAGATGTTATCCCTGTAATACCACCTGAATTAAGGCCATTAGTTCCGTTAGAAGGCGGAAGATTTGCAACATCAGATCTAAATGACCTGTACAGGAGAGTTATTATAAGAAATAACCGCTTAAAAAGATTAATAGATATTAAGGCACCTGAAGTTATATTAAGAAATGAAAAACGAATGCTTCAAGAGGCAGTTGATGCATTACTTGATAACTCAAGAAGAGCAACAGCTGTAAAATCAGAGAACAGACCATTAAAGTCACTTTCTGATATTCTTAAAGGCAAACAGGGAAGGTTTAGACAGAATCTTTTAGGAAAAAGAGTAGATTATTCCGGTCGCGCAGTAATTGTAGTTGGACCAGAACTAAAGCTTCATGAATGCGGTATTCCAAAGGATATGGCACTTGAATTGTTTAAGCCATTTGTGATAAGAAGACTTATAGACAGAGATCTTGTAAAAACTGTAAAAAGTGCAAAAAAACTAATCGAGAGGCGTACACCGGAGGTATGGGAGGTTCTTGAGAACGTAATAGAAGGACATCCTATTATGCTAAACAGAGCCCCTACCCTGCACCGATTAAGTATTCAGGCATTTCAGCCGTTACTTGTAGAAGGAAAGGCAATACGTTTACATCCTTTAGTATGTACAGCATTCAATGCTGACTTTGACGGAGATCAAATGGCAGTGCATGTGCCGCTTTCGCCTGAAGCACAGCTTGAAGTAAGGGTGCTTATGCTTTCAAGCCATAATTTAATGTCACCCCAAAATGGTGATCCTATTACTGTTCCCAATCAGGAAATAGTACTTGGCTGTTATTATCTGACAAAATTTAAAAAAGGTGATATTGGTGAAGACAAACTATTTACCAGCCCTGAAGAAGTTGTAATAGCACATAATAACGGTAAGGTTGGACTTCATGCAAAGATAAAAGTTCGTATTAACGGAGAATTAATTGAAACAACTGTAGGCAGAGTAATATTTAATGCAATTGTTCCCAAAGGTGCACCTTTTATTAATGAACTATTAACGAAAAAAGGAATCATAAAAAATATTGCTAAGGTTTTTAAGAGCGTTGGCAACAAAAAGACTGTAGAGTTTCTTGATGCCCTAAAGGAAACAGGTTTCCGTTACGCAATGAAAGGCGGATTATCAGTAAATCTTGATGATATTGTTGTGCCAAACAGCAAGGGCAGAATAATTGAAAATGCACAAAAAAGAGTAGATGCAATTGAAAAATCAAGAATGCGGGGGCTTATTACCGAAGGTGAAAGATATAATAAAGTAATAGATATATGGACACATGCAACCAATGATGTTAAGAGTGAACTAATGAGTGAACTTCGTTCTTCAAGAAACGGATTCAACTCACTTCATATGATGATAGATTCAGGTGCAAGAGGTTCACAAGATCAGGTAAGTCAGTTGGCAGGTATGAGAGGACTAATGGCAAAACCTCAGAAGAGTATGACAGGCCAAGCCGGAGAAATTATTGAAAACCCAATTATTGCGAATTTTAAAGAAGGTCTTTCAATTTTAGAATACTTTATATCAACACACGGAGCACGTAAAGGACTTGCAGATACTGCATTAAAAACAGCTGATGCAGGATACTTAACACGTAAACTTGTTGATGTATCTCAGGATGTTATAATATCAGAACTTGACTGTGGAACAATAAGAGGATTAACAGTTGAAGCATTGAAAGACGGAGAAGATATAAAAGAGCCTTTATCTGAGAGAATACTGGGACGTGCAACATTACAGAATGTAGTTGATCCATTAACACGGAAAACTATAGTAAAAGCCGGTGAAATTATTGATGAAGATCTTGCTCAGCAAATTGCCGGTACCTCTATTCAAACAATAGAAATACGTTCTGTATTGACATGTGAATCAAGAAAAGGTATTTGTGCTAAATGTTACGGCAGAAACCTAACAACCGGTAAAATTGTGGATGTTGGAGAAGCTGTTGGAGTAATTGCTGCTCAATCAATCGGCGAACCCGGTACCCAGCTTACATTGCGTACATTCCACATAGGAGGTACAGCAAGCAGGATTGTAACTCAATCAAGGATACCAACAAAGTTTGCGGGTAAAGTAAAATTTGAAGGTATTAAATCTATTAAATATTCAAATCCTGCTTCAACCGAAGGTGAATATTATATTACACACAGCCGAAACGGTGTAATTCAGATACTAGACGAAGACAACAGACTAGTATCCAAATATGACGTTCCTTATGGCGCTCACCTTATGGTTAAGGATAATGAACCAATAGAGAAGAATCAGGTACTTTATGAGTGGGATCCGTATAATTCTGTAATTGTAGCAGAACATACAGGAACAATCAGGTACGCAGATTTAAAAGAAAATGTCAGTTATGCAGAAGCTCCTGACGAAACAACAGGTCATATCCAGAAAGTTGTAATTGAATCAAAAGATAAGACGTTAAGCCCGACATTACAGATTACTGATTCAAAAGGTGATCTTTTAAGTCAGTATATAATTCCGGCTCAAGCACACATGCTTGTAAATGATGGCGAGCAAATTTTTGCAGGACAAATATTAGTTAAAATACCAAGAGATACAGGTAAAACCCGTGATATTACAGGCGGTCTTCCAAGAGTTACAGAACTTTTTGAAGCAAGAAGTCCAAGTTCACCTTCAGTAGTAACTGAAATTGACGGATTTGTTGAAATTGGCTCGTTAAAAAGAGGTTCACGCGAAGTTAAAGTTAAAACTGCTGATATGGAAACTGAAAGAAAATATATGATCCCGGTTGGGAAACATATACTTGTTAGAGATGCTGACTACGTTAAAGCAGGCGAAGCTCTCTCAAGCGGTTCTGTTGACCCGCACGATATTCTGCGTATAAAAGGTGTTGGAGACGTACAGGCATATCTTGTAAATGAAATACAGGAAGTTTACCGAATGCAGGGTGTAAAAATAAATGACAAGCATATTGAGGTTATAGTAAGGCAAATGCTTCAGAAAGTTCGTGTTGTTGACTCGGGTGATACAATGTTCCTTGAAGGTGATGTAGTTCACAGATTCAAATTCCTTACTGAAAATGAAACATTAAGGAACAAAATTATTGTAACTGATAAAGGAGACAGCAGTAAAGTAAAAATGTATGATATGATGGATAAAAAGAAGATTAAAGAGCTGAATTCAGAGCTAAAGAAAAAAGGCAAAACACTTATCGAGTTCCGTGAAGCAAATCCTGCAATAGCAAATCCGATATTGCTTGGTATAACACAAACATCACTAACTACCGATAGCTTTATTTCAGCGGCATCATTCCAGGAAACAACTAAGGTACTTACTGATGCAGCAATTGAAGGTAAGGTTGATTCACTTTTAGGTTTGAAGGAAAATGTGATAGTAGGTCAATTGATTCCTGCAGGAACAGGTTTAAAAGCATATAAAGATTTGTTAGTAACAAGCAAGGATGGAGAAGAACAAGCTGAAGAGAAACCAAAGAAGAAAAAAGCTACAAAGAAAAAGTCTAAAGAAACAGCAGATGCTGATTAAATCTGAAACTATAGATTAACAAAAACCCCGGGTTTATAACCGGGGTTTTTTATTTTATAGTTGACATAATAATTTTATCTATCCTTTTCGTTTAAATATTCATATTATTACGTATGTAACAATTCTCCATTTAGTTAATTACCCAATACTATAATATTATCAATATTTTATATAAGATTTTAATCATTTTATCATTTTATCATTCTTACCTTTTAAATAAATTAGTAAATGAAATTTAAGAATATAAATGAATATTTTAACTGGCTTTTTAAGTTAGAAAGATTCGGAATGAAATATAATCTTTCTAATATTACAAAATTTTGCAAAGCATTAGGCAATCCTCAAAAACAATTCCGTTCAATTCATATTGCAGGTACAAACGGCAAAGGTGCAACCGCATCATATATTTCTTCAATACTGCAGGAGCATGGTTACAAAACAGGGATATTTACCTCACCGCATATAATTAGATATAATGAAAGAATAAGATTAAACAATAAATGTATTCCGGATAGCTATATAAAAGAATTTCTAAATGAGAATTTTTATCTTATCCGGAGAATTAAACCTTCGTTTTTTGAAGTAAATACAGCAATGGCATTTAAGTATTTTGCTGATTGCAAAATTGATGCAGCCGTAATTGAGTGCGGGTTAGGAGGCAGATTAGATTCAACCAATATTTTAGAACCGGATGTAATTGTTATTACCCAAATTGGAATAGACCATACAAAATGGCTTGGCAACACTATTAACAAAATAGCTGCAGAAAAACTGGGCATTGTTAAACCGGAGGTAAATATTGTAGTTAGTGATTCAAATATTAAATTAAAAAAATTATTTAAACATAAAATTAATTTAAATTATTTATATTATCTTAATGATATTTGTAAAATAAAGAATGTTGAATTTATTAAAGGAGGTATTAAATTTGAAATTTACCGGAAAAATGATAATTCAATAAAGTTATTTACTCCCCTGCCTGCTGTTTACCAATGCAGAAATGCAGCTGCCGCCTATTATGCCGCAAAATTATTTTTGCAATTGAGCAGCGAAAAACTGAATTTAAAAAGTTTAAAAAATGGTGTTAAGAATGTAAAAGTTAATACAGGATATTTTGGAAGAGTTGAATTTCTAAATCATGGGAGAATTCAATACATGTTTGATATATCACACAATCCTGATGGGATTAAAAATTCTATTAAGGCAATTAATAAGAATGGATTTAAACCTGATGCTGTTATTTTTGGTATTATGGAAGATAAAGATCATTTAGAAGCATTGAAAATAATAACTAAATTCGTTAAGAATATTATATTGACTAAACCAAAATACAGCAGAGCTCAAGAGCCGGGTGTATTATATACAGCCGGTTTAAAAATAGAGCCAAAAATAAATTACATGCTTTCTGAAAATGTAAAGGATGCATTAGTAATAGCCAGAAATGCAGGATATTTTAAAATTGCTGTAATGGGATCATTTTTTATGGTATCAGATGCTTTACAGGTATTGGGGTATAAAAAACTTCCTAATTAGCCTTGTGAAAATAATTATTCTTTAAAAGGTTTTTCTTTTTTATTATCCTTTTGATACTGCTTAAGAAGTTTTTTAACTTCATTATTGAATTTTCTTTCAAAAACAATCATTTTAGCAATCTGCTGTGATGTTAATATTGATTTCATATCTAAAACAAAAGATTCCCTTTTTTCACTTATTTGCTGTTCATAATCAAGCAATTGCGAAACTATTGTATCAAGGCCGTTTCCGCTTTCTAAATTTTCATTCATAAGCTTATAGGTTCTAGCTCTTTTTTTATTCAGCTCACGCATTTCTGAAGAAAATGCTTTATATTTATCAATGAAAGTGTTTTTTGTATTTTCATCAAGCTCAAGCTTTTTGGTAAGTTTATCAAGTTTAATTTCCTGAAGTTTTTCACGAAAATCATCCTGAGAGAATGTTCTGCCTGAATATATTAAAATCACCGCAGAAATAATTAATATAAATTTATAAATTTTTTTCATCAATCTAAACTTTACGTTATTTATAGATTAACTTCTTTTAATTCATTTAAAAGTTCATACTGCTCTTTGTTATTCAGTTTCGAAAGCTCATTTTCGGTATCTTCATCAAGCCCGGCTGACTCACCGTTAAAAATTGATTCAGATTCCAGATCAATATCATCTGCTAGCTGGTCATTATTTGTAATATCCGGAGATTGAATCTCTTCATCCTGAACAGATTTATCTTCTTTTAAAATATTCTCATTGTTTTTTGGCAAATATTTCTTTACCATTTTATTATTTTGCTGTTTAAACTGTTTATTTTCTTTATTTCCAATTTTATTTGTTTTTTTATCATCTTGCGCTAATTCTTCCTTTTCATTATTAATTGTCTTTTTATATAATTCAGCTGAATCATTTTGAATTTTCTCAATTTTTTTCTCATCGGACTTTTTATCATCGGTAAGCTGTATATCAGATGGTTTAATAATATAATAAATAATAGCAATAAGAATTATTGCAGCAACAGGAAGTACTACTTTCCAAAGAGCAGAGAGTTTTTCCCATGAAAAACCATTCTCTTTCTTTTCTTCAATACGGTTATGGATTCTTGGCAGCAGTGAATTCCAGTATTGCGGAGCCGGTTCTGAATGCTTAACTGATTGAGCAAAGTTTAAAGCACTTTTCATTTGGTTATAAAGTGCATTAAGCTCATCAGAATCCTTTAAAGCATTTTGGACCAAATTTTTATCAGAATTGCTGATATTGCCTGTAATATAATCAGGCAGCAGCATCATTATTTCTTCAATATTTATTTTGTTATTCATTTTTAACCTCATCTCCAAACCTTCTATTTTTTGAAGATATGAGTATTTAGAATTATTTAAATCAATTTTTAAAAATCAATTTTATCTTTTACATACTCCCCTATTTTTTTTACTGCATGAAAGTAATTTGCCTTAATACCGCCTGTTGATTTACCAAGTATTTCGGCAATTTCATCATACGGAAGCTGATCATAATATCTCATATTAAATACAGCTCTTTGTTGTGCAGGAAGTGTTTCAATGGCTTCATAGAGCAATTTTCTATTTGTATCTTCATCAATCTCTTCATCAGCAGTTTTTTCGGAAACAGTAATTTGTTCGGAAATCAATTCAACGCTTACAGTATTTTTAACCTTTACTTTTTTTAAATGATTTAGAGAATAATTAACTGCAATTCTGTATAACCAGGTAAATAAATTTGCTTCTTCTCTAAAATCTTTAATTGCAGTATGAACTTTAATAAATACTTCCTGCGTAATATCATCAGCCACATCGTGATCTTGCACCATTTTTCTAATAACCCAATAAACCTGTTCCTGATATTTCCTTACAATTTCATTAAATCCTGTTATATCACCGGATTTAAACCGCTGAATTAATTCATTATCGTTCTTTTTGTTTACAATGTTCCCCGTCATTTAGCGAGTCCGGTAAAATCTTAAAATCTATAAACTAATATTTATAAATAATTTACGAAACTTCATTAATCTTTCCAGCTCGCTTAACCCTACTTTCCATATATAAGACAATTAGATAACTAAAAAGTTTAATGAAAATAATATATTTTATAAAACCTTAAAATTCCAAAAGATATGTTTTTCATTAAATAATAGCATTTCATTATGCATAAAAAAATGCTAAAATTGGAAACTATTGAAGCTGCAAATGCATTTAATCCTGTGTGGAATTGCCCATTAAACTCATAAAAATTGATAGTTTTTTAAAAGTTCCGGTAATTATTGTATCGGCTTTACTAATTGCTGCATTGATACTTGGCATATACAAATTAAGTAATGTAGGGAATACAACAAGCATAGATGAGACTCTGCTGAAAAACAGTCAGATAGAGCCAAAATCTTCTAATCCAGAGGGGGTAATTCCGCCAATTGAAACCGGAGCAGATAAAACGGAAAGAAGTTATCTGAAGGAAGCCAGTTTTAAAAATGCTATTAGCATTGAAAATGCTTTATATAACTGGCAAAACCTGTTTGATATTTTTACTTATAACATTAATGATAGTACCATAAATTCAAGTGACTCAATAGCACGATATGAAAATATGGTAAAGATAATACGCAACCCAAACCGTAAGCTGAGTAAAGGATCAAGTGATGAAATACTTGCCGAGTACGGAGATGTAATACTTGATGAATGCAAATACTATAATGTTGACTGGAGATTGATTCTTGCAATGATAAAGCAGGAATCTGCTTTCACATCAGATGCAGTTTCACATGCAGGTGCATACGGGTTTATGCAAATAATGCCGCGAACGGGGAGCATGCTGGAACAGACTTTAAATCTGGAAGATCACCGTTCACCTGAAAATAACCTGAAAGCCGGTATATATTATTTTGCAATGCTAACAGGCAGGTTTTACGGTACCGGCGATAGTAATTTATATCGCTTCGCATTGGCATCATATAATGCAGGTTCTGGACATATTGAAGACGCAATGAGTATGGCATATTACTTTAATGAGGATTATAAAAACTGGGATGTTGTTAAAGAATACATGAAACTTCTTGCACCGGGTAATGATTCACTTCATAAGTTAGTATGGGGCACTCGCCCGCCTAACGGGATATTTGCAAACTGGAAAGAACCGTACTATTACGTTGAAAATATAATGTGGTATTGGCAGCAATACAAAAAACTATATCCACTACCAGAAGATGACAAGAAAACGGGTAATAAAAAGAAAACCGGAAATAAAAAGAAAAATAAATAGGTATGATGGAAATTAAGATTGATTTTATATATGCCGGCAAAATTTAAACTATTAATCATAATTATCAGTTTACCGCTTACAGTATACGCTCAAGATACAATTAATTTTAAGTTATTTGATTCACTTAAAACCAAGACTGAAGATTCCCATAAAAAGATAAATTTAGAAGATAGTACTAAGTCCGTTGCTATTTTCAAAAATTATAAGGAACCTGATAATATTGATATTCGTTTATTTAGATCTATAAACAATTCACGCTCACCTTTAAAAACAAAAATATTAAATACGTTTGATAACTCAATGCTTCCGGTATCATTAATTCTGCCTCCTTCATTATTTTTATATAGCAGAGCTAAGCAGCATACTTATGATGAAAATTCGGCATATTTAGCAATTACCTCAGAAATTACAAATTTTGCATTTACTTTTGGGTTAAAAACATTAATTAAAAGAAAAAGACCAATCCAAGCATTGCAAAATGTCCATGGTAAACAAATTCCCAAATTTGATAAATATTCATTTCCATCAGGACACGCTAGCACATCATTTTCAGTTGCAACAATGTTTGCATTGCGGTATCCCAATGAGCCGGCTGTATATTTACCGATGTTTGCGTGGTCATTGATAATTTCATACGGAAGACCTTATTTTGGAATGCACTATCCAAGCGATGTTATTTCGGGGATGCTTATAGGTGCAGGATCATCTGTATTGATGTTTTCTTTGCGCAAAGAGTTATTGAAATTAAAAAATCAGGTTTTTAGCGAAGATAAATCTGATTCAGGTACAATCAAAAGCGGCGTAATAACATTTTTTGCGGGAGCTTTTGCAATAAGCGCTATAGTTGATAATTTTATATTTAAAGATAGTCCTGAAAAAAAGGTTTATATATCACCCTGGATAGGAAATAACGGCAGCGGATTAAACCTAAAATGGAAACCATAGAGCTTCCATTTTAGGTTTAACAGTTTAATTAAAACCGGTATAAAATTATTTTTATTATAATAATATTTAATCGCCAATTTTAGCATCAAGCGGTCCGTTAAGTCCGGAATATTGAGTCAGCTCTGCTACTAAAGCTCCGATTACTATATTCATCTTTACCTTTACAGGAATTTTTCTGTCATCATCTGTTAAATAAATATAGATATCACTTGTTTTATTAGTAAATCCCTCTTTAAGCATCGGTCTTAAAATAAATGTTTTAAATTCACCTGCTGCCACATCAACTTCTTCCCTGCCTTCAAACCTGATATTCAAAGGATAGAAATTATCCTTGTAGAAATAATTAACAGTTACAACATCTCCGGTATTCTTACCTTTCCAATCAAGAGTACGTGCATAATAGAAAGCTGAAATAAGATCCTGAACATACTGGTTTTGTGAGGTAAATGATTTATCTTCAACAAAATTTACTTTAGTATAAACTTTCAGACTTTCCTGAATAAAAGTTGCTTCAAAATCCCTTTTAAAGTCATTTTCACGAATATGCTGCTCAAATCGCCATGGAAATATACCCTGAACATCAATAAATGTTTTATAGTTATCTCTAACTTTATAAACTACATCAAAACTTGAGCGAGAATTAACATCAAAATTAACTTCATAAGTTTCTCTGTTATTGTACATAAAAACATTTGGCGATATAGTCATAAATGCTTCTGCGGCAGTAATAAATCCATAACTCACCTCAAAAGAAAGTCTTTCTCCGAAACTGAATGCATTATTAGTTTGGGTTCTGAATTGTGAGTAAATGGAGAATGATAAAACTAATAAAAATGTTAAAACTTTAATAAATTTCATATATAAATTTTCCTGTATTTGTAATTTTAATTATTTTCTTCTTTTTTATCTTTACCAACTGTTTTTTTTAAAAGTACTTTATTAAACTTTGAATTAAATTTAATATCTGAAATAGAAACATTGCCTGTTTTACTCTTTATCATATACGGCATAATAACATCTGTTCCGGGAACTTTCTTAAAATCTGAAAATTCATTAGTAAATCCTCCTTTTAACTCTTTAACTTTCATAAATGTTTTAACATCAAAGTAACTTGTCCGTATGGCTAAACTATCTTTCAGCATATCAATAACATAACAATCAGCACTATCAACTGTTTCATTTTGTAATAGCTCAAATTTAACATTAAATTTTTCAGGATTCAGAAAATTTCCGAATAATGATTCATCAGCATTATTTATTTTTTTTTCAATTTCTTCCGGTTTCAGGTTTGTAATAATATCACCAAATTTCATCCACCCTTTATGTTTTTCAGCATCAATTGCCTGAATCAATTTAAATTGCTTTGTGTTGATATTCATATAAATGAATTTTTTACTTAAATAAACATCAATTGCACCTTTTTCATCATCAATCCCCGTAGTACCTTTCATTTCTATAGACTCTATATCTGCTAAAGCTTCTTTACCACCAATTGCAGTAATATAATTATCAATAACATCCTGCGCGGTATTAACAGTTTTAAATTCTTGGCAAAATACAGAAGAATTTAGAACTATTAATAAAGTAATAAAAAAAGTTAAGTAATTTATCATTTTAATAAATATTAATTAAATTTTACTTGAAGAAATATATTCATTGATAAAGCTATAAACCTCAATTGGTTTAATATCGTTCATAACATCTCTTGAATTATCATCAATTTCGGGTACAAATATCTTTTTTTTATTGGTTAATGGTCCCCACCTTATGGGACTTTCAACTTTAACGGGAGAATACAATCCAATCACAAAAGTGCCCACAGCCGCAGCAATATGTATAGGACCTGATGAATTACCCAAAAATAATGATGCTTTAGATAACAATGCAGCCAATTCCTTCAAATTCAAATTAAATATATCTATTACCCTGTTGTTTTCAGGTAAATTTGATATAATCTTTTTAACTTGGTTTTCATCTCCCCTTGTTCCGGTTAGTACTATTTTGTAATAATTTTTTACATTATTTAAAATAAGGTTTATCAATTCAATAAAATTATCATCACTCCACACTTTAGCTGAACCTAAAGAAGGTATGTGAATTACAATGAATTTTTCATCATGTTTAAGAATTTGCACTTTATTAAATGCATGAACAATATGCTCATCTTTAACTTTAATTACAAGCTCTATTTTGTTATCAATATAGTGGTTAACAGCGTTTAATAAATCAAGATTATAAGTGCTTTCATGTTTAAGAGAATGTTTTCTGTGCTGATAATGTTTAAAGTTAAACAATAATGAATACCATCTATAACCAGTTCCAATTCTATATTTTACACCTCCAAGCAGGATTCCAAGGGCAATTTTAAATTTGGGATAAACTATAATTGCAAGGTCATAATTTTTTGTTTTGCAAAGTTTTTTAATTGCATTAACCGAAACTCTATCCATTTTATGAACTTCATCAAGTGCCGGATAATCATTAACTAATTCCCATACTCTGCTATTGACCAGCAGATCAATTTTAGCATTTGGAAAAGCCTTTCGCAAAGCATCTGCAACAGGCAATGTTAGTAATACATCACCAATCCTATCCGTTCTGCAAATAAGAATGCGTTTTGGACTAATTTGTATTGTCTTTTCGTTTAATTTAGTATTTTTTGCGATTTTTTAGTAAATTTATATATTCAATATAAATTTTTTTCTAAATACTAAATATACTAAAAATTTTTATCATTCCTAAATTTATGCAAAGATGTAATTAAACATTTAAAAAAATGAAAAAAGTATTATTAACTCTTTTTACCGGGATTCTCTTCATAAATTTTGCTTGTTTTTCAGGCAAATCAGGAGGCAACGATGGGAATGGAAACAATAATAAACCAGAAACACTAAATAGTACAAAATTGAATGACAGTATAAATCAATCTAAAAAAGATACTTTGATGTTAGCACAAAATAAATTCAGTGATTTAAACAAAGATGCATTTAAACTTCATTATGATGCAATCGTTATAGATACTCATAATGATATTTTGATGCCTGTATTTTTACAGGGAGCAGAACTTGATAAGGATAATCCAGGAACACAATCAGATCTTGTAAAATGGAAAGAAGGCGGACTTGATTGCCAGATGTTTTCTATTTATGTACCTGAAAGGTACAAGACAAACCATTTTAACTATGTTATGAAACTTATTGATAAATTAGAATCGTTTCAATCTGAAAATACCGGAACATTTGCACTTTGCAGTAATTACCGGGAGCTGGAATCTGCATTAAAAACCGGGAAATTCATTGCACTGATGGGAGCTGAAGGCGGCAATATGATTGAAGGATCAATGGAAAACCTGGAAACACTTTACAGCCGGGGAGTAAGATATCTGGGTTTAACATGGAATACAAGTAATGCAATCGGAACATCGGCAAGAGATGAAACAGAACGCGGTAAACAAGGCGGTTTAACAGAATTCGGAATAGATGTTGTAAAACGTATGAATGAACTTGGAATGCTTGTTGATGTATCTCATTTGGGCGAAACAGCATTTTGGGATGTTGTTAAAACGAGTAATGCACCTATTATTGCATCCCATTCAAATTGTTATTCATTATGTCCGAATTACAGAAATTTAACAGATGATCAGATAAAAGCCATAGCGAAATCAGGGGGATATATCGGCATAAATTTCTTTTATAAATTTCTTGACCCAAACGGAAATCCCGGAGCAATTAAAAACGTTCAAGCTAAATACCGAAATGCTGCAGATAAATTAATGAGTGAATACGGAGATGACCTGATTTTGTTTAATGAAAAGCGGTATGAGTTCATAACCGAAAATCCAACTGAAAACGGAACATCAGTTGATATATTGATTGACCATATTGACCATATTGTTAAATTAGCAGGGATAGATTATGTTGGGCTTGGAAGTGATTTTGACGGAAGTATTGTTACTATAAATGAAATATATGATGCTACATGTTATCCAATAATAACCAAAAAACTTGTTGAACGCGGGTACTGCGAGCAGGATATACGAAAAATACTTGGAGGTAACTTTATGAGAGTGTTTAAACAAGTATGCCCTTAATGATTAACACTGCAAATATTACAATAAAATATCAAAATTTTTAAAAATATATTTTTAACAGTAATTTATTTTTCAAATCAATACTAAATTATTATTATTAAACACTATCATTAGCTTTACAGAAAATTTAATTTATAAATCAATATAGCGTTAAATAGATTTAAGTATTTAAATGAATATTCCTCAATCTAAAATAGATGAAATATCAGCATCTCTTGATATTGTTGATGTAATTTCTGCTTACACTCCTCTTCGCAAAGCGGGGAAAAGTTTTATGGGCAGATGTCCTTATCACGAGGAGAAGACACCATCATTCAGTGTTTCACAGGAAAAAGGTGTTTTCCACTGCTTTGGCTGCGGTAAAAGCGGAAATATGTTTACATTTGTTATGGATATGGAGAATTTTACATTTTTTGATACAGTAAAGTTTCTAGCTGATAAAGCAAACATAACAATTGAATTTGAAAATGAACCATTTGACCCTGACCGAAATAAAGTTGAAATATATTATGATATCAATAAAAAAGCGGGGAAATATTTTTACGAAAAATTAAACAGCCGTGAAGGTGCTTATGCAAAAGAATATTTGAATACACGCGGATTAAAGGATGATACAATTGTTAAATTCGGTTTGGGTTATTCACTGCGCGATAAAGATGCTTTATACCGGGAGTTTGAAAATGATTACACTGCAGAAGATATACAGGGTTCAGGTTTAATTTTACAGCTTGGTGCAGGTGAAATCCGAGATCGTTTCCGCGGGAGGCTTATGTTCCCTATTTTTAATGAGGCAGGCAGGGTTGTTGGCTTTGGCGGCAGGCGCATGTATGATGAATCAACCGATGAAGCAAAATATATCAACTCTCCAGAAACCAAGATATACAATAAGAGTAAAATATTATACGGGCTTAATTTTGCAAAGAATGCAATAAAGCAGAAAGGATTTGTATTGCTTGTTGAAGGTTATATGGACCTGATTTCATTATTCCAAAAAGGGATTGAGAATGTTGTTGCCTCAAGCGGTACATCACTTACACAATTACATTCAAAAATTCTGAGCCGTTACACAAAGGAAGTTGTTGTTGTATATGATGCTGACCTTGCGGGGCAGAATGCCTCGAGGCGAGCAATTGAATTATTGGTTGAAAATGATATAAACGTTAGTATTCTTGAGCTGCCTTATGGCGATGACCCTGATACATATATACAGAAGAACGGCATTGATGGATTTGAGCGGCTGCTGAATAACAGGCTATCGATAATAGATTATATTGCAGAGCGCTATGAAACAGACGGTAAAATGAATTCACCTGAAGGAAAAACTGAGTTTGTTAGGGAAATTATCGGACTTATTGTCAAAATGCGTGATGCAATTAAACGGGATTTTTATATTAAAGGTATAGCGGAAAAGTTCTCGATTTATGAAAGCATAATCCGCAAAGAGCTGGATTCAGTACTAAAGCTTAAGTCAAGAGGTTTAACGCGGGAGACAAATACTGATAGACCTGTTAAGAAACCTAAGGAACGGGTTTCAAAATTTTCTGCAGTTGAGCTTGTGCTGATAAGGCTGTTAATTGATTCAGATGATAAAACAAAATCATTGCTTATGAACGAGCTTGAAATGGAGCTGATTTCCAATGATACTGTCCGTAAAATAGTGAATTATATCATGCTCAATATTGATTCACCCGAAAAGATAACGCATATACAGCTTTTCAATGAATTCCAGGATGAAGAAGCAAAGGATATTATAGGCAAAGCGCTTTTAGATGAGAATCTTATTATGCAGGATATTAAAAGTAAAAATCATTTGGGTGAAGCAAATTCAGTTTTAAGTCAATTAAAACTATACAATATCAGGAATAAAATTAAAGATATTGAGATACAGATAAAATCATCAAATGATTACTCACCTGAAATATTGAGATTATTGAATACACAGCAAAAATTAAAGCGTGAGCAGATAAAGATTGAAAAGAGTTTGAGGAGTTAATGATTAAAATCCCGGCAGGTATTAATTTCCTGCCGGGTATGTTTGTAAATTCATGTCATTACTTTGGATTTTCAACCATCTTCATAAATGCACTTATTATATCAACAGGCAGCGGGAAGATTACAGTTGAATTCTTTTCTGTTGCAATTTCAGTCAAAGTTTGCAAGTAGCGGAGCTGTAAAGATACCGGCTGTTTGTTAATGACCTCTGCAGCATCTGCAAGTTTTTGCGATGCCTGAAACTCACCATCAGCATGAATGATTTTGGCTCTTCTTTCCCTTTCGGCTTCTGCCTGGCGTGCCATAGCACGCTGCATTTCAATTGGCAGGTCAATTTGTTTTACTTCTACATTTGATACCTTTATGCCCCAAGGTTCGGTATGATCATCAATGATTGCCTGCAGGCGTTTATTAATCTCATCCCGTTCAGTTAAAAGTTCATCAAGCTCGCTTTGTCCAAGTACACTTCTAAGTGTGGTTTGTGCAATCTGCGAAGTTGCAAACAGAAAATCCTGAACCTCTATAATAGCTTTTTCTGGCTGCAGTACACGGAAATACACTACTGCATTAACTTTTACTGATATGTTATCCTTTGTAACAATATCCTGCGACGGAACATCCATTACAAGAGTCCGCAAGCTGACTTTTATCATCTTATCAACAAAAGGTATAAGAATGATGAGTCCAGGACCCTTGGTTTGAGAATACCTTCCTAAACGGAAGATTACACCTCGTTCATACTCACGCATAACCTTTATCATGCTGAAAATAATAATGACAAAGAAAAGGAGTATAAAAAATATAAATGTTATTATTACTGCCTCCATAATATCTCCTTATGGTTTAAATTAGTTAAATACTTTTTTTATTTACCTCACCCCCTGGCCCCCTCTCCTTAAAGGAGAGGTGGAAATCAAAACTTTGAGTTATTTCTCCGCTATCCCTTCGTGAGATAGGTTATGGATTTAGGGTAAGATTAAATCTTTTCCACTGTTATAGTCAAATCCTTAACACCAACAACTTTGACTTTTTCACCTTTTGTTAAATTCTGTGATGAAACTGCATTCCACATTTCACCCATAACTTTAACCGTACCTGATCCATCAATAATATCAATAAAAACCTCACCAATTTCACCAAGCATCCCAGACTCCCCTGTCATAGGTTTGCGTTTATGCGCTTTTAAAACCAGCCATGCAAGCAGAGAAAATAATCCTGCAATTATCAATACAGATGTTATAACAACACTCAATGAAATATGAACAGTTTCTTCAAACGGTGAGCTTGGATTTATTAACATCATAGAACCAAAGAACATAGAAATTACTCCTGCAACTGTAAGCATTCCGTAACTTGTAACTTTAATTTCAGCAATAAATAAAATTATGGCAAGTAAAATTAAACCTGCACCTGCATAATTAACAGGTAAAGTATGCAGCCCGTATAAACCAAGTAATATACAAATTGCACCAACAACTCCGGGCAGAATTGCACCCGGGTGATAAAATTCAAGAATTATTCCCCATACTCCAAGCATCATTAAAATGTATGCAATATTTGGGTCGCTGATAAATCCCAAAATTTTATGGAACCAGTTCTCTTCGTAAACAACTATGGTTGCATTCTTGGTATTAAGTATTTTTTTGCCATTTGATGTTTCAACTTCTCTGCCATTAATTTTTGCAAGAAGGTCATTCATATCATTGGCAACAAGATCAATAACGCTATCTTTTAAAGCTTCTGACTCGGTAATAGAAACAGAGTTTCTGACTGCATCTTCGCTCCATTTTACATTGCGTTTACGTTTTTCGCTTATTGATCGGATAAAAGCGGCGGCATCATTGGTAACTTTTTGGCTCATAGTGGAATCCATTTTACTGCCATCTCCGCTTACGGGATGTGAAGCCCCGATATTTGTACCGGGAGCCATTACAGCAATATGTGAGGCAAGAGTAATAAAAACACCGGCGCTTGCAGATTGTGATCCGCCCGGGAATACATATACAATAACAGGAACAGGAGCAGTCAGAATATCGCTTACTATATATCTGGTTGATTTAAGTAATCCTCCGGGAGTATTGAGCTGAATTATAAGACACTCAGCATTTTTATTACTAGCTTCCTGAATGCTTTGGTGAATAAAATCGCTTACAGCAGGATTAATAGAGCCATCAACTTTAATTACATAAACAGTTGGATTTTGAGCAAACAGGTATGATGCTGATAAACTAATTGATAGTATCAGAATGATTAAATTATTGAATAAAATTCTTTTGTTCAGTAATTCCATTTAAAAGATAAAAATAGCTATTGAATATAAACAAAAATAATGAAAAATTTGCTGAAATAGCGGGTTAAATTTACGAATTTAAATAATTTCATTAATTTAAATTACTATTGTATTAATTCGCATAGTTTATTATATTTGCAGGTAATTAACTCATCAAAAGACACCCGGATTTAAAAAATCTGAAAAAAATCGCATACTTTCTAAGTAATCCATTTAAACATTAATCAAATATTTCACTTCCGGTCATACTTAATTCTTTAAGTATTTTGGTCTAATCATAAAATTATTTTATATTCAAAATTATTAAATTTATAAACGATACATATAAAAATCAAATTAATTAAAGTGAAAAATGCCATCAGATAAAAAAGACGATTTAAAACCCTCTATGGATTTAGCAGAGCTTAAGAAGAAAAAAATTGCAGAGCTATATGATATAGCAAAACACCTAAACATAAACGGTTACAGTGATCTAAGAAAGCAGGATCTAATATACAAGATACTTGAAACCGGAACACAGGCAGATGGTGTTGCATACAGCAAAGGAGTTTTGGATGTTCTGCCTGACGGATACGGTTTTTTAAGATCAGCTGATTACAACTATCTTTCATCCCCTGACGATGTATATGTTTCTCCATCACAGATAAAAAAATTCGCATTAAGAACCGGTGATACCGTAAGCGGACAGGTACGTCCTCCAAAAGACGGAGAAAGGTTCTTTGCGTTATTACGCGTAGATAAGGTAAACGGAGTAGAACCGGAGAAAATGCGTGAGAGGACATTGTTTGATAATTTAACACCCCTTTATGCAAATGAAAGACTTAATCTGGAGTCAGCCCCGGGAGAATATGCCACAAGGATAATGAATCTTTTTACTCCGATAGGCAAAGGTAACAGGGGTATGATAGTATCACCGCCCAAAGCAGGCAAAACAATTTTGCTTCAGCAAATAGCCAACGCTATTGCAAAGAACCAGCCTGATGTAGAGCTAATAGTCCTTTTAATAGATGAACGTCCTGAAGAAGTAACGGATATGGAGCGCTCAGTAAGGGCAGAAGTGATAAGCTCAACTTTTGACGAACCGCCTGAGAGACACGTACAGGTTTCTGATATAGTTCTGGAAAAAGCTAAAAGACTTACTGAAGCTAAAAAGGATGTAGTAATACTATTAGATAGTATTACCCGTCTTGCAAGGGCACATAACACAGTAGTACCGCACAGCGGAAAGATACTTTCCGGAGGTGTGGACGCAAATGCATTGCACAGACCTAAAAGATTTTTTGGTGCAGCAAGAAACATTGAAGAAGGCGGAAGTTTAACAATTATAGCTACTGCCTTAGTTGAAACCGGAAGCCGAATGGACGAAGTTATTTTTGAAGAATTTAAAGGTACCGGTAATATGGAAATAGTTCTTGACAGGAAGCTAGCCGATAAAAGAATTTTCCCCGCAATAGACCTTAATAAATCAGGCACAAGAAAAGAAGAACTTCTTTTAGATGAAGAAGAACTTTCTAAGGTATGGCTCTTAAGAAAAATCTTAAGTGATTTTTCACAGGTCGAAGCAATGGAGTTCCTTTTAGGTAAAATGAGAGGGACCAAGCATAACAAAGAATTTCTGAAAAGCATGAACTCATAGCTGAGGATTTATATCCTTTAGTACAAGAGTATAATGTATTTCATCAATTGAGTTATGTGTTACACCATAGCTAATATATCCTAATAACTGCATTTACTTTATTGCAGCTGAATATTGTGACTGAATGAAAAAAGAAATAATCATCAATTCAAATACAGATGAAAACCGTATTGCAATTATTGAAGACGGAAAACTTGCTGAGCTGTTCATAGAAAATGAAGAGTATGAACGGGTTATTGGCGATATTTATCTAGGCAAAGTAGCAAAAGTTATTCCCGGAATTAAAGCAGCATTTATTGATCTGGGATTTAAACAGGATGCATTTCTGCATTTCAGTGATGTTGGCGACCAAGCTGATGATATGAAAGCAATTTTAGGACAAGACTCCGAAGTGGATGATGATGACGATGAAGATGAAACAGAAACAACCCCCAGAAAAAATCAGCATAACAAACGTAAACCAATGCCGCGGCTAGAGCGCGGTCAGAAGATAATTGTCCAGATAACAAAAGAGCCAGTAGGCAATAAAGGCGTTCGTGTTACTTCAAAAGTTTCGCTTCCCGGTAGATACTTGGTTTTCCTTCCATTTGAAAATAAAGTCAACGCATCAAAACAGATCCAAAACATGCGCGAAAAGCGGCGATTAAAAAATATTGTCCGCAATTACCGTATTGCTAAAGGTTTGGAGTTTGGAGCAATACTAAGAACTGTAGCAGAAGAGCAGGATGAGGCAGCAATATTAGAAGATCTTGAAGGTTTGTATAAAAACTGGAAAGAAATTGAAAAGCAGGTTAAAACCGGTGTAACTCCGCTTTTACTTTATAAAGACCTTACAGTTACAACAAGTGTTATCAGAGATCTTTTTAGAGATGATGTTGAGATTGTACGTACTGACAGTAAAAAATTATTTAAGGAAATTCAACAGTATGTAAAAATTAATTCACCTGAGCTGCTTGATAAAGTTGAGCTATATAAAGGGAATAAAGCACTTTTTGATAATTATAACATTGAAGCAGAAATACATCTGACACTTGGCAAGCGTGTTCCATTAAAGCTTGGAGGTCATTTAGTAATAGAAAAGACCGAGGCAATGTATGTAATAGATGTTAACAGCGGTAAATATGCAAAAAGTAAGGATCAGGAAACAAATTCACTTAAAACAAATCTTGAAGCCTCTAGAGAAATTGTAAGGCAGATAAGACTTCGTGACCTTGGCGGGATTATAGTAGTAGACTTTATTGATGTATATGATGATAAGAACAAGAAAAAGGTTTATGATGAACTTAAAAAAGAATTTAAAAAAGACAGGGCAAAGGTTACAATTCTGCCTATGTCTGAGTTTGGACTAATACAGATAACCCGCCAAAGGGTTAGAGAAAATGTTGTTCGCTCAATAACAGAACAATGTCCCTTATGCGGCGGAAGCGGCATAATTGAAAGTTCTGATAACATTATAACCCGAATTGAACGCTGGATAAAAAGATTTAAGCTTGATAAAAAACGAATTACAGGTAAGCTTTTACTAAAGGTACATCCAATGGTTTACAGCACACTGCGAGAAGGAACAATTAGCAGTATGACAAAAATGTCATTTAAATATCTGCTCAGGATAACACTTGAAGAAGACTCATCTCTTGCGTTTCAGGATTTCAAGTTTATACATGTCAAAACAGGCGAAGATATTACCGCAAATTATTCATAACTGAATTGAAGCTGCAAACTGACATATTGGTAATGGGCAGCGGTATAGCAGGACTTACATTTGCACTAAAAGCTGCGAGATATGCCAAAGTTTTAATTATAACAAAAAAGGAACAGGCAGAGTCAAATACCAACTATGCTCAAGGCGGAATAGCAAGTGTAATTTCAAGCGATGATTCATACAAACTTCATATAAAGGATACCCTTGAGACCGGAGCAGGACTTTCTCACCTTGATGCAGTTGAACAGATTGTAAAAAACGGTCCCCACTTAATTAATGAACTTATAAAGCTTGGTGTAAACTTCAGCCGCTCAAATGGGAAATTGGAACTCGGTATGGAAGGCGGTCACTCACGCAATAGAATTGTTCACGCAAAAGACCTTACAGGCAAAGAAGTTGAGCGAGCTCTTTTGTTTAATGTTTCTAAAAATAAAAATATCGCTATTCTTGAGCATCACACTGCAATTGACCTTATTACAGAACATAACTTGATAAGGAAAAAGAAAAATAATTACACAAGTTGTTACGGAGCTTATGTTTTTGATGAACTGAATGAGAAAATAATAACAGTAATTTCAAAACTTTGTGTAATATGTACAGGCGGAGTTGGACAGGTATATTTACATACTACAAATCCGGCAATAGCAACAGGTGATGGTATAGCAATTGGTTACAGAGCGGGCTGTAAAATTGGCAATATGGAGTTTGTTCAGTTCCATCCTACAAGTCTTTACGAAAATAAACCGGAAGATCAAAACAGTCAGGCATTTCTTATAAGCGAAGCATTACGCGGTGCGGGTGCAATACTAAAAACCCGAAGCGGAGAAGATTTTATGCACAAATATGATGCAAGAGGTTCACTTGCTCCAAGGGATATTGCTGCTCGTGCTATTGATAATGAGATGAAAAAATCAGGAGATGAATATGTATATTTGGATGCAGCTCAGTTGAAAGAAAAAGATATTAAAAATGAATTCCCCAACATTTATAAAAAATGTCTTTCAAAAGGTATTAATATGTTAAAAGATATGATACCGGTGGTACCTTCAGCACATTACATGTGCGGAGGGATAGTTAGCGACCTGAACGGGAAAACGTCGCTTAACAGACTTTATGTACTTGGAGAAGCATCAATGACAGGAGTACATGGTGCAAACAGATTAGCTTCAAACTCACTGTTAGAAGCATTAGTGTTTGCAGATAAGGCAGCAAAGCAATGCCGTGCAGAATTAGCAAGCAGTAAATATGTTAAGACCGAAAACATACCTGAGTGGGATTCAAGTGGCACAGAAAATACAGAAGAATGGGTGCTAATTTCTCAAAACAGAAATGAGATAAAGCAGGTAATGTCTAATTATGTAGGAATAGTAAGATCGAATCTAAGGTTAAACCGAGCGTTACGACGCATAAAGCTCATAAAAAGTGAGATAGAAACTTTTTATAAGAAAACCAGAATAAGCAGAGAATTACTTGAGTTAAGAAATATGGCACAGGTATCATATCTTATTATCCACTCTGCCCTGCTTCGAAGGGAATCAAGAGGGCTGCATTACAGTACTGATTATCCTAAATTAAATAAAAAATATTTAAAGGATACAATTATAACAAATTTCACAGTTAAATAAGAATTAGATATTTCATGAGTTCAAAAAGAAATTCATTTCAAAAAGAAACAGTCTTTAAAAAAGAAAAATTAACTGTAATGCATAAGTTTGGGCTGATGTTTATTTCACTTAGTGCACTTATGCTGGAGTTCACATTAATCAGGGTGCTTTCAGTATCATTGTGGTATCATTTTGCATTTATGATAATAAGCATAGCATTGCTTGGTATCGGGATAAGCGGTGTAACAATTATAATTTCAAAGCGTATTGCAAAAGCTGAGATAAACTCATTTTTAACAATTACATCAATAATTTATGCAGTTTCAATCATTGCATCTTTTTCTGCAATAAATAAAATTCCCTTTGAACCATTCAGTTTACTTTTGGATTCATCTCAGTTCATATATTTACCGGTATATTATATTTTGATCACACTCCCCTTTTTTCTTGCCGGACTTATAATAGGTCAGCTTTTTACAAGATTTAAAACAGGTATAAATGAGCTTTATTTTTATGATCTTGTTGGAGCAGGTTTAAGCTGTTTTGTTTTCATTCTTGTACTTCCGGCATTTGGCGGGTCTGGCGGAATAGTATTTGCATCAATTTTAGCATGTTTGGGTACATTGCTTTTTGGCACACAGCCAAGCCGAAGAAAATATTTTGGTATGTTTGGTGCTATGATTATGCTGGTTATTAACGGATTATTTCTTATTAACCCTGAAACATTTCTGCCAATATATATTTCATCAAATAAAGTTTACGGAAATTATATAAAAGAGCATCCTGACTTAATGCTTCAAACCCGCTGGAATTCGTTCAGTAAAGTAGATGTAATGAAGGATGATGGCGAGGCAGTTGATGACTATCCAGTTTACACTGCTATAATAGATGCAGGTAACTCCACAACAAACATCCCTAAAGTTCCAAACTTGCTTGACAGCGGAGCACGCCCCCCTTTTGATGCCTCGATGCTTGCAATGTATCTAAAGCGCGAAGATACAGCAAAAGTTTTTATTGTTGGCTCCGGCGGAGGAGGTGAGATACTTAGCGCATTGACAAATAATGCAAAATCAGTTACAGCGGTAGAGATAAACCCTATATTAAACCAGTTGATTGAAACAGATCTTGCTAACTACTGGACTGGTGGAATAACAAGAGATAAACGGGTTAAGATTATAACCGATGATGCAAGAAGCTGGTTAAGAGGCAAAAGAATTAAATATGATGTTATTATCAGTGCTCATACAATTTCAGCTTCTGCAACAAACAGCGGTGCAATGAGCTTAGTAGAAAATTATATTTTAACTGAAGAAGCATTGCGTGAATACTTACAGCATTTAGATATAAACGGAATATTGTATATTACCAGACCTGAACCGCAAATGCCGAGACTTGTTGCTTCAATTAAGGAAGCACAAAAACTTAACGGAGGCAGTGACCTGAAAAATCAGTTTTATATTTTTAAAAGACCGCCTTCGGAATTTGAAAAAGATGTTAGTTATTTAACAGGTGTACTATTTAAAAAGAGCGGTTTTGATGAATTTGATATTCAGAAACTTAAAACTATGGCTGCACTTCTGAATCTTGAAACTATATATGACCCTACTTCAAAACAGGAAGGAATATTTAAGGATATTATTGAATCAAACAATATAAATGATATTGCAGGAAAATATCCAGTATTAAAGCTATATCCTGCAACTGATGATAATCCGTATTTTGAGCATAACACAGATTTTACAAAGATAAATTTTGGCAGCATAAAAGAATCTTTTTCGCAAGGTGATCGTGCAATGCTTTCATTAGTGCAAAAACCTGTTGCTGAGTCAACTTTAGTAATTTTACTTGTTCAAACTATATTAATTTCAGCGCTGCTTATTTTTTTACCGATATATGTTAAGTTCCGCAAAGATCCTGAAATAAAAAAAGTGAAAAAGGGAAAATATATTATTTACTTTGCACTGCTTGGGCTTGGTTATATTATAATAGAAATTTGTTTGATACAGAAATTCACTTTATTTTTAGGTCAGCCGGTTTATACAATGCTTACTGTGATTTCAACAATGCTTATATTTTCAGGTATCGGAAGTATGCTGAGCGATAAGGTAATTGGACTGGTTAAAAATGTAAAGGTAATTTATATTATAATAGCCGTTTTAACAGCGGTTATTGGACTTGCAAATGCAGCGTTATTTGAATCATTGGCAAGGCAGGATATTATGTGGCGTGTGATAATATCAGTAGCAATGATAGCTCCGCTTGCATTTTTTATGGGAATTCCATTCCCTTTTGGAATGAGTACAATAGATAACAATTCGCGTTTTCTTGTAGCTTATGGTTGGGGTGTTAACGGGTTTTTCAGTGTGCTTGGCAGTGTGCTTGTAGTAATGCTTTCAATGAGCTTTGGGTTTAAGGTTGTGTTCATAGTCAGCGCATTACTGTATCTTTCAGCTATGCTTGTATCCGGAATGCTGAAAAGTGAGAAAGCAGCGGTGTGAGATAAAGAAATATTATTTGTAAACTCGTCCGATGAACCGGAGTTATCAGAAGAGCAAATATACATGTCAGGTTTTCTTTTCCTGACAGGTTATCTTTTTTTTTGTCTGCCTACCTATAGGAGCGGAGTCGCTTGCCTACCATTGCAGGAAGACAGATTATTTTTTTAAAGATTTTTCAAATCTGCAATAATGATTTAACCCTTGACTAAGCGATAATTTATTATAAAACACATTACAAAACGGTATAAAATTTTATGGCACATATCATTGTTCTGCCTTAATTGCTTTATTATATTTGTAATGAAGCTATTGATATTACTTAGATATTATAGATATACCCTGAAAATACAGCCACAACCTGCCGTAATGATAATCATTAATTCTGAACAATGATTTGCCTGATTTAATGATTTCCTGATTTTTTTATTTATTTTAATGATATCATGCTAATCCTGTAATCCTTTAAAAAGGTTTTGAAGTAGTAATTTGCCGAAAAATGTGTATTTTATGATAACTTATTGAAACTGCTGATATATTAATTAAATTAAAGCAATGTAATTATGGAAAAAATGCATTTATCAATTTTTATTTATCTTACCTGTTTCTTTTTAGGTGCAAATGTTTGCTTAAGCCAAGCTCAATTTCAACTAGTGGTCGGAGATTCCTCAAACATAGGAGAAGCACGCACTATTATACAAACA
>JADZAP010000032.1 GCA_020852705.1 Ignavibacteria bacterium
AATGTGAATAATTTGGTACCGGAAGAAAATAAAGCACCTGTATTAAATGATAATGTAACCGAAACTAATGTTACATATCCACAAGAACCTGAAGCAATAACAGAAGTAAAAAACGAACAGCAAACTGAACCCGATCCAAACGGAGAGTCCAAGCCTGCTGATAAACCCCGATTCTCTAACAAACGCGAACGCCCAAAAGGTGATACAATTTATTCCGATGCTAGAAGTATTGCCGTTAAAATCCTTACAAGAGTTGAACGCACTGATTCATACCTTGATAAACTTATAGATTATGAAATTCGTACTGAACTTCTTAATGAATATGACAAATCTCTGCTGAACGAAATTTGTCACGGAGTTATTAGATGGATGAGAAGACTTGACTGGTTCTTAAACGGTTTTTACCGCGGTAATTGGGAAAAATGCACTCCTGAAATAAAAAACACACTCCGCGTAGCACTTTACCAGATACTTTTTCTAAATAAAATTCCTGATTTTGCTGCTGTTAATGAAGCGGTTGAATTTGTTAAACGCATAAGTACACAAAAACATGCCGATGTTGTAAATGGCTTGCTTCGCACTATAATTCGTACCAAAAACGAACTTGTTTTGCCAACACGTGAAATTGACGAAGTAAAATATCTGGGTATTATGCAGTCTCATCCTAACTGGATGGTTAAAAAATGGATTGAACGTTTTGGATTTGAAGAAGCTGAGCAGCTTGCTGAGTCAAATAACAAACGCCCTATTTTAACGCTTAGATTAAACACATTAAAGTTACCTAAGGCAGAAATACTAAATCGCTTTAATGAAAAAAATATTGTTTACCGAACTTGCCGGAATATTGATTATTTTATAACCCTTCGTCTAATGTCAAAAATATATCTTGATGAAGATTTTAAAAACGGTTTATACGCCGTGCAGGATGAATCTGCTGGCTTGGCTGCGGTACTATTGAACCCGAATGAAAATGATATGATACTTGATATGTGTGCTGCCCCAGGCGGTAAATCTACTCATATAGCTCAGCTTATAGGAAACAAAGGCAGGATATATTCTGTTGATAAATATGAAGCAAAGATTAATATTATGAAACAAAACGCTCAAAGACTTGGCGTAACAAATATAGAGTTTATTAAAGATGATGCTCAAGACCTGCAGGATGAGAGAATTAAAGATCTGAAGTTTAACAAGATTCTGCTTGATGCACCATGCTCGGGGCTTGGAGTGCTTTCTAAAAAACCTGAAATCCGCTGGAAAAGAGAGCCGGAAGATATTACAGCGTTAACTGAAATTCAGAAAAACCTGCTAAATAGTGCAGTAAAATATCTTAATCCGGGCGGTGTAATTGTGTATAGCACATGCACAACTGAAAAGGAAGAAAATATGGATGTAGTAAATGATTTTCTTGAAAAAAATCCAGATTTTAAAATTGATAATGCAAATAAATTTGTTAAAGCAGAGCTAGTTAATTCTGATGGTTGCATAGAAACTTTTCCTCATAAACATAATATTGATGGTTCTTTTGCTGCACGATTGATGAGAAAATAAAAATTTGCATTTTAAATAGTATATGTACTAATTTATGTTCAAACTTTCAAAAAAAGTAGAATATGGTTTAATAGCTGTTAAACACATGGCTTTGCCGGGTGAAGAATGTACGTCATCAGCTAAGGTTATTGCTGAAAAATATAAAATACCTTATGAATTGCTTTCTAAGATACTTCAGAAATTAAAAAAAGAAGGTATCCTTAATTCTGTTCAGGGAACCCGTGGCGGCTACATACTAACTAAAAAGCCCGAAGAGCTGACACTCGCTGAAATCTTCAATGCAATTGAAGGCAATACCTATATTCTTGATTGCGGCAAACATGGGGATTCTGAAACCTGTTCAATATATGAAACATGTATTTTAAGTAGTCCGTTAAAAAAGATACAAAGACAAATTAACAGCTATTTTAATTCAACAACACTTTCAGAAATTGTATGATATGCTGAACTTTCCTATTTATCTGGATAATAACTCAACTACCAAAGTAGATATGCTGGCATTGGAAGCTATGCTGCCTTATTTTACTGAAAACTATGGCAACTCATCAAGCAAATCTCATCAGTTCGGCTGGAAAGCCGAAGCCGCTGTGAATATTGCAAGAAAACAAACTGCTAAACTTATTAGTTGTGAACCTCGTGATATAATTTTCACAAGCGGTGCTACTGAATCAATAAATCTTGCTCTAAAAGGCGCTGCCGAAGCTTATGCAACTAAAGGTAACCACATAATTACAACTAAAATTGAGCATGAAGCTGTAATAGATTCATGTAATCATCTTGAAGCAAAAGGTTTTAATGTTACTTATGTTGATGTTGATCATAATGGAATAGTCTCCATTGAGGAAATTGAACGTGCAATAACTTCAAATACAATTCTGGTTTCAGTAATGTGGGCTAATAACGAAATCGGCACTATTCAGCCCGTAAAAGAAATTTCAAAACTTTGCAGACTTAAAAAAATATTATTCCATACAGATGCAACTCAGGCAGTTGGTAAAATTCCAATTGATCTGAGTAAAATTCATATTGATCTGCTTAGCTTTTCATCACATAAACTATATGGACCCAAAGGAGTTGGAGCTCTTTATAAATCCGGTAAACTGCCGCGAGTAAGAATTGTAAGGCAAACAGATGGCGGTGCTCAGGAAAAAGGACTTAGAGCCGGTACTTTAAATGTGCCCGGTATTGTTGGATTTGGAAAAGCATGTCAAATTTCTGCTGATTGCATGAATAAAGAAGCTAAATCAATAAAAACTTTAAGAAATAGACTGCTTGAGGGAATTAATTCTGGGGTTAATGGAGTTAAAGTTAATGGTGATCTTCATTCTCGCTTGCCCGGTAATCTGAATTTAAGCATTCCCGGCATTGATGCTGATTCCCTTATCATAGCAATGAAAGATGTTGCCGTTTCAACCGGAAGTGCTTGTTCATCTGAATCAGTTGAACCTTCACATGTCTTAAAAGCCATCGGACTTGATAAAGATTCTATGCGCTCTGCAATAAGGTTTGGTATTGGAAGATTTAATACCTCCGAAGAAATTGAATATGTTATAAATTGTATTACTGAAAAAGTAAATAACTTTAGAGAAAATTCCCCTTCTAACATTTCACCTTTTGCAAATGAAGGTGGAAATAATAATAAAGTTAATAAGGGAGATTATGCTGAAGTTTAACTGTTTTTACAAAAAAATATTATTGGCAGCAGCTTCAGTTTTGGTTTTTGGTTCTTTCTCAAACGGTACTTTTGCTCAGTCAAAAAAAACTGTACTTAACCGTGACTCATTCAGCCGCATTCAGCTTTCTTTCAGTATCGGATATTCAAGACCTCTGCTTGAGGCCTATGGCGAAAAAGTTACTATTAATTCAACCCAAGATGTAATTTTTATTGATGGCAAGCGAATGATTATTTCCGAAAATTTTGCTACTAAAGCCGGTTATGGTGTGCAAACCTTCATGAAGTACAGTTTTTTAAAAAAAGGGCAGGTAAAAGGATTGCTGAATATTGGTTACAATTCGCTTATTGGTACTTATCCAGGTCCTTCTGATTATAATATAGGTGTTAGGATTCAAAGTTTTTCTGTTGGGCTTGGAACTGAAATTAATCCGATTGGGCACAATTCGTCGGTTTATCCTTCTGTGTTTGGTTTACTGCGTTTAAATTTTATGGGCGGTGAGTCATTCCATAAAGCAGGACTTGATTTCTTTAAAGTTGTTCCAAGATACGGATACAGTGCAGGTTTAAGCATGAATTTTAAACTGAAACAAACTATAGACCTTTCAGCCGGCTATAGTTATAGCTATGATAATGTTTGGAACAAAGAACCTGCCGAAGAAACTATAGCTGATGCGCATGTTATTCCGCTTCGTGATAAAAAAAGCACTACCAACGGCTTAAATAGTAACAGAAGAATAGCATATTGGTCATTGTATTTGGGAATGAATTTTTTCTTTAAATAAAGTATTTTGTATTAAATATTCCTGAAATTTCAATTTACATAATTACAGAAACATATAATTATTAAACCATCTTTTAAATTAAATTTTTTTAGAGCAGCAAATTAAATTTAAATAAATATTATGGCAGATACAAACATTGTTACTCCCCAAATCAGTAAACCCGAAGTTTCTGACGGTATTTCATTAACAGATAAAGCCGTTAAAGAAGTTAAAAAAATAATAGCAGAAAATTCCATCCCTGCTGATTATGTATTAAGGATCGGGGTTAAAGGAGGCGGATGTTCCGGCTTAAGCTATACTCTAGGTTTTGATGCAGAACTTAAAGACTCCGATAAAGTGATAACATTTGATGATATTAAAGTTGCAGTTGATTGGAAAAGTATTCTGTATTTAACAGGTACAACTGTAGATTATACAGACGGTCTTAATGGCAAAGGATTTACATTCAATAATCCCACTGCTAAAAAAACCTGCGGATGTGGCAGCTCATTTGGGGTATAAAAATTTTTATCATTCTTAATGGATTTACATCCCTATAGGTAAACATCTTTATAGAGATAAACATCCTGAGAAAGTAACATTTTAAATATTTAATAAGGAGCAGCGTTTTGAAAGATAAAGGCAGAAGAGAGTTCATAAAAACTTCGGCACTTGGTGCTGTTTCCTTTGGGTTCCTTTCCGGGATTGATTTAATAAATAATTTAAATAATAATTCAGAGGGCAAAATGCTCTCTAAACCTGAAGGAGGTTTGATTAAAATGGCTTACGAATGGAAATTTAACCCGCGTCCCTACAGCGATGATGAAGCAAAATCACTTTTAAAAGATGTTGTTGATGCTGAAACTGCTGACTGGCATTACAATACACATCATAAAGGCTATGTTACTTTTTTAAACAACATTGAAAAAGAATTGGAAACCGCTGATCTTTCTAAAGCTAACGGAAACTGGTCTGTTATCGGCGAGCTTAAAAGAAGATTTACATGGAATCATTCAGGTGCTTACCTGCATGATGTTTATTGGGATAACTTAGGCGGTGATGGCGATATTTCTAAAGGTGTTGATATTAAAGCTGCTATTGAAGCTAACTGGGGCTCCGTTGATAAATGGAAAGCCGAGTTTAAAGCGTGTGCTGTTGCTGCAAAATTAAGCGGCTGGGGTTTGCTTGTTTTTGATAAACTTTATTCCGGCAGATTAATTAATGTTTTGGAAGATGAACATCAGTATGGTGCTATTTGGGGAGGGATTCCATTAATTGCTTGCGATGTTTTTGAACATGCTTATTACCATAAAGATGGACCTGCACGAGGTAAATATATTGATAACTTCCTCAATAATTTAAATTGGGGCAGAATTAACGACAGGTTTAACAAATACTGTAAATAATTTATAGTATTTTTTCAGTTTTTTCGGGGAACGGATTTTTCCGTTCCCTGTGATTTTATACCCTTTTAAATTGTTTATTATTTATAAAATTTGTGCTATTTTATTAAAAATTTAAAGAAAATTTCAACTATTTTGACTAAACTCCACAGATCATTATTTTTTCTTTCTATTATAATTATATTTACAATTACAGGAACAATTTTTGTTTCCTGCGGTAATAAAAATGAAAATTCAGGGAATAATTCCAGTGAAAATAAAACCGGTGATAATAAAATTAGTGATAACAAATCCGGAGAGTTTACCTGGAAAGATGGTTTAACCGCTTCCGATATTCCTGATTTTCCCGTTAAAGGTAAAATAAACGGAAAAGATGTTCAGTTTGCTTATATAAATTTTGAAAAATGGCGCGGTGCCGGTGATAATGTTATCAATTTTTCACTTGTAAAGCCCAATCAAAACTGCGGATTTATTGATGGCTTTGAGGGCTTTACTTTAATAAACAAAGCTGCTGAAATTAAACAGGGCTTATATATTAAATCAAAATTTGCCGATGATCCAGCTTCTTATTCAGCAAGTTTTACTTCTGGCTTAAATAAATCTGCTATTGAGTGGAACTGCGCTTTAGAAATAGAAAGCATTCAGGATAAATCAGTAAAAGGTAAAATTGCTCTTTTCTTTAATGATGCTTCAAAAAGCTGGGTTGCCGGAAAGTTTGATGCAATTTTATGCAATAATTAAGCTCTTAAATTTACTCATTTTAATTTTTAAAATTTAATATTAAATATTTTATATAACATATTCTTAAAGCATGAAAACAAAACTAAATTTATTTTTTGCAGTATTTGCAGCAACAGCAGTCATTTTTTCAGGATGCACAAAGCAGGATCAAAAAACAGATGTTAACAAAAAAGATTCTTCATCAACAACTCAGCAAACAAATATTGCCGGTGAAAATAAAACCAATAATACCGGTCAGGAAAATAAATCCAATGAACTTGGTATTAAAAAAGAAATGCCTGCTGATTATCCCAAAGATATTCCTCAGCCGGTAAACTCTAAATTCCTTGGCACGCTTAATACCTCTGAAGGAACTGTAGTTACATTTGAATCTACCGATAAGCCAAGAACAGTTCTTGCACCATTTACTGAAGCTGTTGAAAAAGCGGGATTTAAAAAATCCGAAGCTGAACAAATGAGTGATGATGGAGGAATGGTTATGTGGAAAATGGATAAGCGTGAAGTAAGCATTATGCTTGCATGGGATAAAGAAAAAAATGTTTGCTCTGTAGTTGTTACTTATAAATAATTGATTTCTAAATTTCAGTTATAGGGTCGTTAAATAATATTTTTTACAATGAATTCAAAATACAGAATATTGAGACTGTTACTATTATGTTCAATATTTCTTATTCAGACTTTCATTAATTATACCTACTCTCAGTATCCTGTTGTATTTGTATCACGCAATATAGTTTCAGGCGGCAGTTATTATTATCCTCAGGCAAGTCTGGTACCCGGTATGGGACCCTATGCCAGAATATCCGTTACTGGAGGCAGACTACTTGTTCGCGAAGCAAATGGTACCATTAGAGTTCTTGTTGATAGCACTATGAACTTTAACGGTATAAAGCTCGTTGATGTTTCTTCACCATGTGTTTACTGGGATGCTTCTAAAATTGTGTTTTCAGCGGTTGAAAACCGCGATAGCAGCTGGAGAATTTATGAAATCCGTGCTGATGGCTCAGGATTTAAAAAAATTACTTCCTCTGACCGTAATATAAGTCTTGCTCAATTTGGACCTATTGCATATAAATTTGTAAGGTATGATGATGTTGACCCATGCTATTTGCCTGATGGCAGAATTTGTTTTTCAAGCACCAGATATCCTGCACTTTCACAATACACTGCAAAACGGGTTACAAATCTTTATATAATTGATACAACTTCACTAAACCTTCACCGTATTACCACAGAAAGAAATGGTGCTGATGAGCCAACAATTGATCCCGCAAGCGGAAAAATTATTTACAGCAGATGGTGGTTAAATATTGATCATCCCTCAATTTTAACACCTAACGGATTAACTCGTGATTCTGCTTTGGCTGTTACCAATGATATTGCCAATGTTTGGTCAGCAGCTAAAATAAGACCCGATGGTGATGCTCTTGCTTTGTATGCCGGCACCGGCAACTGGCGTCTTGGACAAAATAACTACAAGCCCGCATTGTTAAGTGATGGCAGAATGCTAAGTCTTTTCACCCCCGATAATTCTATGTCTTATACATCCGGATCATCCGGTATCAGATTATTTGACCAGGGAAACTGTTATGGCTTACCTGTTATCGGAGTTAATCCTGAAAGTATGCATCTCTATATTCAGAATCCTCCGTCTTATGGTATTATGCAGCCGCCGTATGCCTGTGATCCTGTTGAATTACCTAATAATCTAATTCTCATTTCTTATGCCAATAATGTTGAAAATCAGGACTATGGTCTCTATACTGTAAATCTTAACGGCAGCGGACTTACACCATTCTATGATATTACAGGTAAAATGGAGCTTAATGCCGAGGTTCTTTTGCCTAAAACCGTTCCCCCTGTTCTAATTGATGGAGTTGTTGATATTGCAAGTGAATATCCCCCTACTCGTGATCCTTCTACATGGTTTAAAGATGGCGGATTCAGGTTTGATTGTGTTAATATGTTCTATAATGGTGATGTTGATATTCCTATGCAGGATGCACCCCCAATTACAAGATTTGCCCGGATTAATTTCTTTGTTAGCTTTCAGCGGCAGGATTCAACTGGGCGTGACTCAGCACTTTATTTTAATTATGCACCGGTTTTTCATACTGGACAGATTGCATTTGATAATGCGCCGGCAAATGTTTCTATGTTTGAGCAGGTTGTTGACTCAACCGGAAAAGTGCTGCGAGGCTCAACAGGACAGGTTGCTCACGTTATTGGTATGAATTATGGTCCACCGGGGACAGGAACAAAATGCGTTGGCTGTCATTCAGGTCATACTCAGATTCCTGTACCTCCTAATATTACAGAATCTTCATTCTTTAATGTTTCTACTTCCGCTGAGGTTACGCAAAGTTCATTTCTGTTTGTAAACGATACAATGCAGTATCCGGGTAAAAAGGTTGTTGACCGTAAAGCTAGAAATGATTCCCTTAGCGTAAACTGGATAGCTGCCGGAAGCAATAATGAGTTTGTCCATTTAACATGGAGTGTTCCTGTTGATGTTAGAAAAATAAATTTGTATAACATTAAAAATAATTCTTCAACTAATACTAATATTCAGGTAACAGATTGTGAAGTTTTCTTCTATTATAATGGCAATCAGGTGTATCATATCCCTTCAACTGGTGCAATAAACGAAGGTGGATCACCCTTTAACGTTAGTGGTCTGCCAAAGGTAAATGAAGTTAAAGTTATTGTTAAATCATTTACCGGTTTAATTAATGGCGTAAGCCGTGCAGGACTCGCTGAGGTTGAAACTAATGCCAGAATTTCATACTACGATGTCTTTGGTATTCAAACTATTTCTCAAACTGCAGCTGAATTTTCTTTATCGCAAAATTATCCAAATCCGTTTAACCCAACTACTAAGATCAGATATTCCATCCCTAAAAATTCTAACAGCAGCTTTGGAAACTTTGTTAAACTTGTTATTTATGATATCACCGGAAAAGAAATTGCTATAATTGTTAACCAATTCCAGAAGCAGGGAATTTATGAAGCTGAATTTAATGCATCTAATCTTGCAAGCGGTGTGTATTTTTACAAACTTACCGTTGATAATAAATTTTCCGATGTTAAAAAAATGGTTGTAATTAAGTAACCAATCTTTGTGCCTCTTAGTGATCTATGTAATATATACTTCAGTGCTTCTAATTCTTTGCGTCTTCGCGCCTTTGCGAGAGTTATTTCATGCTTCTTGACTGCCTGAATATTTCTCCCCTCTCCCTGCCTTGTAAAGGAGAGATGATAATCAAAATATTTTCCATTCCATTTCTTAAATCTTTGTGCCTCTTAGTGATCTATGTAATATATACTTCAGTGCTTCTAATTCTTTGCGTCTTCGCGCCTTTGCGAGAGTTATTTCATGCTTCTTGATTGCCTGAAAATTTCTCTCCTTTTAAGAAAGGGCAGAGCACCTGCCTTGTAAAGGTGAAGTTACAATCTATCTCGCTGTTTAATGGTGATGATCATGATGTTCATGATGTATCTCATCAAGCAGCTCTCGCTTATTTGCTTTGCCGTTGGAGTTGATTGAAACTATATAACTTGGTACGCCAATATCATTCATTACACAGGGTATTAGAACAGAAAAAATCAATATCGGCAAAAAGATCAATGCTTTAATTGAAATGACTGAAACGCCGTAAGTTATAAGATACATTCCTGCTGCTGTTGAACTTAAAAATATATGCAGTCCGTGTGTGTAACGTGATAGTTTTCTTACCGAAAACGAAAGTATATATCCAAGAACTGCCCCTGTTATAATGAAGAACCATGATAAAGCAGGTTCTTCTATGATGCAAACATGGAAATGCATATCATAACCCAAAGCAAGCCCGCCAATATACGGCAGTACAATATCACTAAGTGTGCAAGTTAAAGATGAGGTTATTATTGCAACAATAACTCCCAGCCAAACAGATTTTTTATATTTTGCCAGCAGAGAGGCAGGTGTAAGTGCTGCAAAGAAAAGATGAGAAATGAAAAATCCCTCAAATAGATCTTCGGTCTCAGGGGAAGCATCGGGGAAAATTGTTAATTTTAATATTGAAATAATTAACCCTGAAACAATTACTGCAACTGCTGTGAATTTCCAGTGAGTACTTAATTCATCAACAAATATGTTTTTGTGAGTATGTTCCATTAGTTTAAAAAATTGGAGGTTAATTATCGCAGGTAAATTTGAATTCTGAAAAGGGATTACTTTTGTATTTTACTTTTTATGATTAAATTTTTTATCCTCAATAAAGTGTAATTGTATTTTACTATTTTATGGGGTATAATCTTTGAGTTTTTCTTTTATAATAGTTTTTTCAATAAAATTACCTTCATTAAGTTGTTTTATAATATCATCTATAATTTTTTTTGCTTCATTCTTTTTGTAGTCCTTTATAAATCCGTCAAAATAGCTGTCTCCTGCCATAGCTCGGTTAATTTCAACGTGTTTATTATGTTCATTAAGTTCAGTATAATAAACCACTCTGAATTTTTTATTATAATTCTTATCACGGTAAATTTCAAACATTATTTTATCTGATTCGTACATAAAACTAATTTGGAGTAATTAAATATTTATAAAATTTGTGTAATTTATCTGCAAATTTAGCTTAAAGTATATATTTAGACAAGGCAGAAGTTATTTATGAATTTGCAATTGCCTCTGCAATAGTAGTTGACCCGCCTTCAAAATCATCCTTTAGTGCATCCCATTTTTTACCGATATTTGTCTGGTTTAGTATAAGTAATTCATCTGTTAGCTCATCTCCATCGTTAAAATTAAGCTCACATGCGTAAAGTTTGCCTGGATCTTTGTAATCATATATTGGCATACCAAATCTTCTGCAAATCACAGGCCTAGCGTTGTAAATAGTACATTCACCTTCATTTCCCAAAGCGGGGCAGGGCGGATTGAAATTTCCCCTCTCTGATTTATCCTTTTTGCTTTTTTTTAATTGTTCTAAATATTCTTCTGCTTTATTTTGCAAATCCTGTTTTTGCTTTTTAGGCAATGTTTTTACATGCTCGCTTATTATCCAGCCGTCAAGTTTTGTAATTCTAAAAATCTGTGAGCAGCATTTGTTGCACCCTCGGCTGCACTTTATTTTATCACCGTAAATACCCAAATTCCGGTCAAATTCCTGCTGAATAAGATCAGTTATTTCGTAAAACTTTTGCTTAAATTCTTCTTTCATTTTTATGGAACAATTTTAAATAATCAGTATATAACCTTCTATAATGTTTAAAAAGATTTTAGATCTATTTTGAAAATTTTATGGATTTTCAATATTTCTTTTATGGTTTGAAAAAGTAAGGAATTTACACTAAATTTACAATTCACAATTAAAAAATGTTTAAAAAAGCTCTAAAAATTAAGGTTTTTGGCATTACTGCTGCAGTTATTTTATTTGGATTTGTTTTTACTCAGTTAGACTACTCTCAGGAAGCAAATAAATCCACTAAAATTACTGAAGAAAATACATCACAAAATTCAAACAGCCAAAACAATTCAAATCAAAATTCTGTAGGTTACGAAAAAGTAACCTTACCCATTACTGATGCAGAAAACATTGATGGTCAGATTGAAAATTATTTAAAGGATCTTTTTCCAATAATAAGTGATGAGGAAATAGAATCCATTAAAGGTTCTAAAGAAATTTCTAAAAAACTTGTTAATGATACTTTGGGACATGTTGAAATTAATTTAACAATTAATGTTCCCTCGCACTATCTTGACCCCGAACCAAAAATGCTGTGGGAGCTTAACATTCCAGAATTTACATCACGTATATACCAGATTTATAAAAACGATACAATACTTATTACAGTTTGGCCAAATGTTGTTGGAGCACCGGGTACAAAAACTTATACAGGTTATTACAATATTTTTAAATTAAGAAACTGGCCCTCATGGAAAGATCCTGATAGTGATCCAAATTCACCAGGCACACCGCCCGGACCGGGTAACCCACTGGGTTTGTTTGCTGCGCATTATGATGAAAATTCGCTCCGGTATTTTCACGGTACCAATAGAAACGGCTTGCTTAAAAATGAATACCGAGCTCTTTCTCACGGATGTGTAAGAAACGATAACGGAAATATTGATAAAATGAAGCGGTTTATTGTGAAGAAAATTGTGACAAGTCAGGATATTAGCTGGTGGGCTAACAGTAAAAAATCTATGATTTACAATTTAACTGAAGAAGAAAAAGATAGATTTCCTGTGAGAATAATATATAAAACTTTTCAAGTCGGCTCTGATTCTTACGGCGATTATATCGAGTTCTTTAAAGATATCTACGGATACGAAAAAGGAAAACAAATTAGCAAATATGACAGAGAAGAGCTTATGACTTTTCCAACAGTTGAAAATATTTCTGCTGAATATAAGGCAATGCATAAACCAAATCAATTTCAGCTTTCTAATGATAAATTAATACCAATTATTGAAAACCTGCTTAATGATCACAAAAATTATACAAAATATTACTTTGATGATTTTTTAAGCGGGAAAAATACAAATTAAAGACTGCTTAAGGTAAATTTCTTAAGGTAAAACCCGGGCAGGCGTAACTTTTTAATGGTATTATTTGAAGCCTCCTCACAAAATTGCGGCAATTCTTTTAATTCTTTTAGCTGGAACTGTACTTTCTCAGCCAAAAACCTTTAACGATATTAATTACAAAAAATTTGTAACAACTGCAGCAAGCGAAGATTCTCTTATTTCTCTCCCGGATAAGTTCATAAAGTTTGGAAGTTTAACCGTTTTTTCAGATTCAGCTGAAGTTAATCCTGTTAACTATACAATTGATTTCCGTTATGGTATAATAAAGCTGCAAAAATTTTTCATTCAGGAAATTATCAATTCCGGCAAGCCGGAAAGACTTCAGCTTATAATTACTTATAAAAACTTTCCGTTTGATATTGCCGATAGTTATTCAAGGTTTGAAACCATTAATAAATTAGATACTTCCAGCGGTGATAGCGTTAAAGTTGTTGAAATAAAATCTGATTTTGTTGAAGATATTTTTGCAGGTACCGATCTAACAAAATCTGGCAGTATTTTCCGCGGTTTTACTGTTGGCAATAACCGGGATCTCTCTCTGCAATCCGGGTTTCGCCTGCAGTTGAACGGTAAGCTATCAAATGATATTGAAATTACTGCTGCCCTTACTGATGAAAATACCCCTATTCAGCCCGAAGGCAATACTCAAAAACTGCAGGAGCTTGATAAAGTGTTTGTTGAACTTCGCTCAAGCAATATTACAGCTACTCTTGGAGATATTGAAGTTAATCTCAGCGGAAACGAGTTTTTCAATTTCAGCAAAAAGCTGCAAGGTGCAAAAGGATTTGCAAATTACAACAAAACTGATCTTTTTTTAACCGGTGCACTAAGCAAGGGAAGATTTAGCACAAATTCTTTCAACGGTCAGGATGGGGTGCAGGGTCCTTACCGGCTTATTGGTGCCGATAATGAAGTGAATATTGTTGTTATTGCAGGAAGCGAAAAAGTTTATCTTGATGGCGTTTTATTAACAAGAGGTGAAAGCAACGATTATACAATTGATTACTCAACAGGGCAGGTGAAATTTACAAACAACAGACTTATTACAAATGCCTCTAGAATTGTAATTGACTTTGAATATTCAGATAAAAAGTACAGCCGTAGTTTTATTGCCGGTCAAACACACACAGCATTATTAAATGATAGACTTAAATTATCTTTTTCCTATCTGCGTGAGCGTGATGACCCCGGCAAACCTATTGATTTTACTTTATCTGATTCAGATCGTACAATAATCTCTCAAGCGGGTGATAACAGATTGTTAGCTTCCAAAACTGGCGTAACTTATGTTGGAAGGGATTCCCTTGGTAATTCACTTGGCTTATATATTCAGCGCGATACTGTTATTAACAGCCAGTCCGTAAAAAAATATATTTACGCACCCGGTGATACTGCAGCTCTGTATCAGGTAACATTTTCATTTGTAGGAACCGGTAAAGGCGAATATAACAGCTTAAGCAGCAGTGCTTATACTTATGCCGGGCAAGGGCTTGGTAGCTATCTTCCCCTTATATTTTTCCCTCTGCCTGCTTCATATCAATCAGCTGATGTTGGACTTGACTTAAAAATTTCAAAGGATATATCCCTTACAATGGAAGGCACTGCAAGTGATTTTGATGTTAACCTGCTGAGCGGACTTGATGACCACGAAAACAAAGGAGGTGCTTTTTCAGCATCTCTTTTGTTTAACCCAAAAATTTTTAAAATTGGTAAACTTAACCTTGGTGAAGTTCTGTTTACTGTTCGTCAAAAGGTTGTTAATAAGCTCTATAACGCTGTTGATAGGTTAAATAAAGTTGAGTACAACAGAGTTTGGGATATAAATGACAGCACAAAATTAACAGAAGTAACAACCGAAGCAGGTTTAATCATAAAGCCTCAAAAGTATTTTAGTATTTCAACAACAGGGGGTAAAATTAAACGCGGTGATAAATTTAACTCACTTCGCGGCTCGCTTGATATAAAATTTGCAGGTGATAGCTTAAATATTCCTTCTTTAAGCTATAATGCAGATTATATTTCCAGTAAAGATAATTCAATTGATTACGGAGGTAAATGGATTAGGCAGTTTGGTGCCATTGATTATAAATTGCAGCCTTTCAAAAATAAAAGTTTTGGCAAGTATAATCTGAAATTTGAAATTAATGGTGAAGATAAACAAACCCGGTCACTTAACTATGATTCTGTTAATTCTGGGAGTTTTAGATTTTATGAGTTTAAACCAAAACTTTTTATAACAGATCTTTTTAACCTTGATCTAAGTTACCAGTTCAGCTACAGGTTTGATGACGCTTTTAATTCAGGCACTTTAACCAGACAGTCAAATTCATATACCAGCACCTTTGGTGCAAGACTTAAAAACCTTAATTTTATTTCAATAAACGGTGACCTTGTTGTTTATGACAGAAAATATTCTCCTGAATTCCAGAACAAAGGGCTTACAGATTCTCGTACAATTCTTGTTACCTCGCAAAGTAATATCTGGTTTTTTAACCGGGGATTTAACACTAATTTGTTTTATAAAGTATCCAGCGAACGCACAGCTAAACAGGAGGTTGTTTTTATACAGGTAACAATGGGTACAGGAAATTATAAATATATTGGTGATCTTAACGGAAACGGACTGCAGGATGAGAATGAATTTGTGCTTACTAACTTTGATGGTGATTACATAAAATTATTCAGACCAACAGACCAGCTTTTTCCTACTACTGACCTGCAAAGTTCTGCAAGCATTAACATAATTCCCTCAAGGTTTACTGCAGGGTTAAAAAATGGTATCCTTAAAACAATTCTCAATAATATTACATCTGATTCATACATAAGTGTTTCTGAAAAAAGCAAAGATCCTGTTCAAAAAAATATATATTTCCTTAAGTTCAGCACATTTCAAAATAATGAAAACACAATTGCCGGTGCTACAACTATACAGCAGGATTTTGGAATATTTGAAAACCACGAATATTTTGGTATTAAACTTCGTTTTGTACAGCGTAAAGGGCTAACTCAATATTTTTCTGGTAATGAAAGACTTCTAAATACTGAACGCACTGCCAGATTGCGTCTTTCTTTCACCCCTGACCTTGCACTTATAAGCGACTATGTTTCACAAATTGAAAGGAACAATTCCCCCGGGGTTGAAATCAGAAATTGGAATATAAATTCCGAAGGTATTACCTCAGAACTTATTTATAAACCAATTCAAACAATAGAAGCAGGTTTTAAAGTACAGTTAAAACGTGCTAAAGATAACTTTCCGGTAAATCCAACTCAAGCAGATATAAATGTTCAGACTTTTCGTTTGACATATTCATTTTCAGGCAAAGGTACTTTGCGAAGTGAAATTTCAAGAAATGAAGTATTGATGAATTCCACACCTTCATTTGTTCCGTTTGATCTTACTAAAGGACTTGTTGCAGGCAAGAGTTTTTTTTGGTCACTTAACTTTGAGTACAGGATAAGTAATTTTATTCAGGCAACTATAAATTATTTTGGCAGAGCCGAAGATAAAGCAAGGGTAATACATACCGGCACTGCTGAAATAAGAGCTTATTTTTAACATTTGTATTAATATATTAAAATTTTGCTTACCAATATTTTGCCAAATTTAATTGAGTTTTTAAATTTAATATATGAAGAAACTATCACACGAAGAAGTAGGTAAAAAGCGGATTCCGCTAAATGAAATTAAAAAAGTTAAAAGAAATCCCGTGTATGTTTTAGCTGATAATATCCGCAGTATTTATAATATCGGTTCAATTTTCAGAACAAGTGATGCAGCACTTATTGAAAAACTTTATTTAACAGGTTACTCACCTTACCCGCCTAGAAAAGAAATAGAAAAAGTTGCTCTTGGTGCTACTGAAGCTGTACCTTGGCAGCATGTTTTAAATCCTGTTGAGGCTGTTAAACAATTAAAAAGTGAAGGTATTAAAATTGTCCCTTTAGAAATTACTGAAGGGGGAAGATCTTATACAGATATTAATCAAGAAGATTTTCCGCTTTGTCTTGTTTTGGGAAATGAACTCACAGGTGTTTCTGCGGATATATTAGACCTTGCCGATTTTTCCGTTGAAATACATCAATACGGTTTTAAACATTCTTTAAATGTTTCAGTTGCTTACGGTATTGCTGTTATGGAATTGGTTAGAAAGTTAAATTTTGGTTAATTCTTCATGCTTTATCAGTGTGAAAGAAACAGCAAAGTATTTAAATGATTTTTTATTTTTCTTGTATAAACAGGAGAAAATTATTTTAATTCATACTTTTAAAGCAGCAGATACCATTACAATAAGTTAAATCAACTGACAATTCATTAAATCCCGCTTCAAAAATATCCTTATTTAATACAATAAAATCTGCTTTTTTCCCATTTGTTATTGACCCAAACAAATTTTCATTTCCATTTGAATAAGCATTATTTATTGTGCTGGCTTTAATGCAATCATCAAGCGGTATCTTGTGCTCAGGAGTAAACTCTGTGGAATCTATTTTTCTTGTAACAGCAAGTCTAATATTTTCAATCGGGTCAAATCCTGCTATCGGAAAATCTGTTCCAAAACATATTTTCCCTCCTGTTTTTGTGGTTTGATAATAGTTATGTGTATTTGGAACAAGTTCACTTGGGAGCTTTTCTTTAACTGTATTTACATCATACTTTAAATGTATTGGCTGAACAGATGCAATTACCCCGATTTTACCAAACCGTTCATAATCTGCTGGGTCAATATGTTGTGCATGCTCAATCCTGTGCCGTAGTTTTTTGGTATTCGGAAGATTTTCATACAGATTAAGTACTTCTGTTACTGCTTTATTGCCAATTGCATGAATGATTATACGGTAACCCGCATCATCAATTTTTTTTGCAAGTTCATAAATTTTTCCGCTATTTGCAAGCTCGGTTTTATATCCGTTATGATTTTTTCCATTATAATTTCTGCTAAACAGTGCTGTTTCCGAGCCCAATGCACCATCCCAAAATGCTTTAAATCCTTTTATTGAAAAATATTCAGTGTCAATACTCTTAGTTATATCAATATATTTTGCGATATTTTCAAACTCTGCAAAGGGTAAATAAGAATTTATTCTTAAATTCAAATTTCCTGTTTTATATAATTCATTATAAACTTCAATATCTTTCGGAAGTGTAATGTCGCTAATAGATGTTAATCCTTTTTGATGCATTTTGTTTATGCACTCTTTTACGGCGGTAACTTTTTCATTAAGTTGAGGTTCAGGAATTGCAGTATATACTTCATTCATTGCTCCCTCACTTATAATTCCCGATAATTTACCTGATGAAGTATAGTCAAGTTCTGCGTTTCTAAATATTCGTGATTTTTTGTTAATTCCTGAAATATCCAAAGCTTTTGAATTGCACAATGCTGAGTGATAATCATAGTTTGCAATAAATAATGGTGCTTCGCTGTAAATTGTATCTGCAATATTTTCATTTTTAACAGAAACTTTATTTATTATACTGTTAATATCAAGATTACCTCCAATTATCCATTTATCAGGCATAATTTTTACATACTCATTAACAGTATTTTTTAGTTCATCAATGGATTTAATTTGTGAGCAGTCAAGATGTTTAAGCATTAATGCTCCGTTAACAAGGTGCAAATGTCCATCAGTAAAAGCAGGCAAAACCAGCTTTCCGTTTAAATTGATTGTTTGTTTATAATTTCCTGCAAGGGCAGCAGCTTCTTTGTTTAAACCGGCAAAATCAAAAATTCCGTTGTTAATGCCAAATGATTCATCAAATCTTCCTTCCGGCTGCCATACTTTGCAGTTTGTAAAAAGAATTGAATTTTTATTTTTCATCCCTAAGGTTTCTTGTCATCAGCATTTCAGTTGCCTGATGAGGATCTTTGCCGTGGAAAAGTACCCTATATACCTGTTCAATTATTGGCAGTTCAATATTTATTTTTTTAGAAAGTTCATGAGTTGATTCAGTTGTTGCCACACCTTCTGCTACCATTTTCATTTCTGCAAGAACATGTTTAAGTTTTTTCCCTTTCCCAACTTCTTCACCAACAAACCGGTTGCGGGAATGTTTACTCATACAGGTTACTATAAGATCTCCAATACCTGAAAGTCCCATAAATGTGTTTTCCTGTGCCCCAAATCGCATTCCAAAACGTGTAATTTCTCTTATACCTCTTGTCATTATTGCAGCTTTTGTATTATCACCAAAACCTGCACCATCAGCTATTCCGGCAGCTATGGCTATTACATTCTTTAATGCTCCGCCAAGCTCTACTCCAAGCACATCGTTTGACCTGTAAACACGGAAGTGTTTGTTAGAAAAAGTTTTCTGTATAATCTCTGAATTTTTTTCAACATATCCTGCTGCTGCAACAGCAGTAGGAATATTTTTTGCAACTTCTTCTGCATGTGAAGGACCTGAAAGTACAGTTATATTTTTTTTATCAATTTTGGTAAATACATCCTGAAATATCTGTGAAACTGTCATTAAACTATGAGTTTCTATTCCCTTAGATACACTTAAAATTACGCGGTTTGTAAACGTAATATCTTTAATATTTTCAATTACATTTCTTATAAACTGTGTTGGAGTGGAAATTACTATAAGTTCCGCATTTCTTACTGCTTCATTAATATCATTGGTTATTCTTATACGGTCAGGAATTTTAATTTTTGGCAAATAATAAAAATTTTCACGGTATTCATTGAGTGTATGGGCATATTCAGTGTCATATTCCCACAAAGTAACTTTATTCCGGTTACTGTTTAATATCAATCCAAGGGCTGTGCCCCAGCCTCCGGAACCTAATATACTGATATTCATCATTTGCAAATTTATCCAAAATTAACTGATTAAAAAATGTAATTAATTCCAGTAAAGGATAAATGTAGATTATATAAAAAAGTTTTCTTATAAAAAAAAGCGGGTTAAACCCGCTTAAAAAAATATCATATATCTTTTTGTTTTCTTCTGCGTTTAAACGGGGCATCTATTTGTATCCACCGTACTTTCCACCATTTTTCAAATCTATTCTCCTCGCCATGAAGTAATCTTTTAATATTTCCGCGGTGGTTATAAATTAAAAAAACACAAACTACAATGCTGAAATATATTAGCGTATGATAGCCGTCAATTTCAACACCAAAAAAGTTTTCTCTTATAAACATTGTGCTTGGAAATGCAAATGCTGCACTAATTGAACCTAGTGAAACATAACCGGAAAATATCAAAACAACAATAAATATTGCGATAGATATTGTTGCATCTATTGGTGCAAGACTAAGCAGCATACCTGCTGCTGTATTGATTCCTTTGCCGCCTTTAAAACCTGCAAATACTGTCCATACATGACCAATAATTGCTGATATACCTGCAATAATTTGTACAACTGTTATATCCTGAAACGGTGTACGGTTTTCAAACGGCAAATTACCGTAGAAAAGTTTTGAGATCAATAGGGTTGCTATAAATCCCTTTGCAATATCAATTAGCTGAACAATTATGCCAATCTTCCAGCCAAGCACCCTGAATGCATTTGTACTCCCCAGATTTTTACTCCCGTGTTGGCGTATATCAATCTTTTTAAATAATTTGCCAAATACAAGTGCAGTAGGAAATGATCCTACTAAATAGCTTAATAATATTACAATAATTAAATTTAACATATATCAGTTAAAACATTCAATTCTCTTTATTTCAGGTATTTCTTTCATTAAAGCTCTTTCAATTCCAGCCCTTAATGTCATCGGTCTTAACGGACAGGTATTGCATGAACCTAAAAGTTTTAATTCAACAATACCATCTTCAGTTATTTTATCTAATATAACATCGCCGCCATCCTGCTGAAGATAAGGTCTAATACGTTCCAGAACTGAATTTATTTTAGCCTCAATTTCTGCTGTTTTTTCAGTAATTAGCATTACCCGAAATTAAAACTCCGTAAAAATAATAAAACTTTTAATTAAAAGCATTAATAAATTATTAATACCCGTTACCTGAAACCTGTTAAATTTACTTAAAATTCCATAATTTTAAGTAATTATATTGTATCTTTATCAATTTACAGATAAATAACAACAAACAAAAATAAAAAAAACTTATAAAAATTTTGAAAACACTATAAACTATTAAACTTCTATAACAGGTTGTTTTGTATTAAGTTTTGTGTTTTGTAAAATATTTTGTGCCATATTTTTTGCAATTTCTGTAAATTGCTCTGCTTCTGTTGAATCTGGCTTTCCAAGTACTATTGGTTTACCTTCATCTCCGCCAACTCTAATATCAGTATTAATTGCAATTTCACCAAGGAAATTTATATTAAGCTCATCTGCAAGTTTTTTCCCTCCGCCTTTTCCAAAAATATAATCTTTAGTACCATCTTTATTTGAGTAATAGCTCATGTTTTCAATTATACCTAAAACAGGCACATTAACTTTGCCGTACATTTTTGCACCTTTGCGGGCATCAATTAAACTAATTTCCTGAGGTGTTGTAACAATAATTGATCCGGTAAGCGGTATAGATTGAGTTAATGTAAGTTGTATATCTCCGGTACCGGGAGGCATATCATATAAAAGGAAATCTAATTCATCCCATGCAACATCATTCATAAACTGCTTTAGCGCACTTGATGCCATTGGTCCCCGCCATACAACGGCTTCTTTAGAATCTACCAGAAAACCAATAGACATCATTTTTATACCATATTTAACAACAGGTAAAAGTTTATTTTTTTCCTGAATTTTTACTAACTTGGGTTTTTCGGTTGCAGCACCAAGCATTGTTGGAATTGAAGGACCGTATATATCTGCATCAATTAAACCGGTTTTATATCCCTCTTTAATTAATACTGCTGCCAGATTAACTGCAACAGTTGATTTACCTACTCCGCCTTTTCCGCTTGATACTGCAATAGTGTATTTTACGCCGGTTAAAATATTTTTATTTGGGCTTTTATTTAACATAATATGCAAATATAAAAATAAAAAACCTCATTTTTTATGCAAAAATGAGGTTGAAATAGTAAAATTACAGTATTTAACCGTGTTTATTAAATAAATTAATTTAACCTATTTCTGTTTATCACTCGGCACATCCTTTTTTTCAAATGATGAGCAAATATAATCTTTCACATAATTCCATGGATCAATATAATCGCTTGATGCTTCGCTGATTCCAAGTGGTACTACCTTATAAAATCCGTATTCTTCTGTAAACTTAAATACTAATAAATGCTTCCATTCTGAACCGCCAATTGTTGCAATACAAATATCTCCGCCTGAATATATAATATCGTAACTCTCGGGGGAGTAGTTGTTTATAAGATATTTTTTAACATTTATCTTTTTGTCTTCAAGCCATTCTTCTGAAATATATTTCCTCAGCTTTTCTGATGCATTATCTCCTTTTACCATCAAATCCAGAATTTCTTTTGTAACCTGTTCCATTTTCTTTTTATTTAAGTCATCAGCTTTAATAGAAAGATTTAGGGCAAAAAAGAAAATTAATACAGAGATTGTAAATTTTAAATAGTTCATATTGTACCTTTCTTTTAAAAAATATTATTTAATTTATAATAAATATTAAAATGTAATTTCATTAATTTTGTTCCACGGTTCATTAGTCTTTTTCTTTAATATGCCAAAGCATATTTGTCTTATCTGTTAAATGGTATTCACCTCGTTCTGCTGATTTTGTATAGTTAAATTCTGAAAATCCATTTTTCTTTAACACTTTTATAGATGCAATATTTTCACTGCTCGTTTCAGCTATTACTGCTTTAACTTCTGAATATGTAAATGCCCATTTAACCATTGCCGCAATTGCCTCGGTCATATAACCCTGAATTCGGAATCTTGGCTGCATTGAATATCCAATCTCAACATATCCGTTTTCATCAGCTTTACGCTTAAATCCAATATCTCCGGCTATTGTGTTAGATATCTTTTCTATAATTACCCAAATTGTTGCAAAAAGATAATTTTTCGGGTCAGCTTTTATCCAGGGAAGAGTGTATTTCTTTACTGCATTTCTAAAATGCAGTGTTAAGTTACGCTCAGCACGCTCCAGCTTTAATGAATCTTCCAATCTGCTATCCAGATGAGTAAACATTTCAGCTCGTTCATAATCTAAAGGAATTAATTTAAGTCTATTGGTCTCTAATACAATTAATTCACATTTTTCGCCGCTCATTTTACTAAATTAATTTTCTTCTGAAAATGTTATTGATTCAATCTTGTCGCCAATCTGTATCCTGTCAACTGCTTCAGTACCTGCAATTACTTTTCCAAAAACTGTATATTTACCATCCAAATGCGGCTGCGCCGAGTGTGTTAAAAAAAACTGGCTTCCTTCAGTATCTTTCCCGCTGGAAGCCATTCCAAGTGTATATTCATCAAATGGCATCGGAGAAAATTCACTTCGTATTGTGTACCCGGGACCTCCGAAGCCCGTTCCGGTCGGGTCTCCGCCCTGTATTACAAAATTTGGCACAACGCGGTGAAATTCTGTATTATTATAAAATCCGCTTTCAGAAAGCTTAATAAAATTTTGTACGGTAAAGGGTGCTATCTTTGTGTAAAGCTCAATTTTAATTTCACCTTTACTTGTTTTGATTAAAGCAAATTTTTTATAGTTAAGGTTATCTATAAAATTCCAATCGTGATCAAGTCTGTATCTTGAAGCAGTTATTTTGCTTGTTAAATCTTCTCCTGAAATATTCTTAAGAGCATCTGCAGATGCTTTTGCAATATCGTAATCATCTGATGAAATATTATTCGTCAGTATTTCGGCTGCGGGTTCATATTTCATTTTGTCCCATAAAGCTATATACATCAGCATAACATCTTTATCCTTTGGAAGTTTAAAATCAGAAAAATCAAACATCATAATCCTGCAGGTTTCTTCCCGGTATTCAATAAAAAGCGAATCCTGAAGACTGCTTAAACAAATATCCGTCAGCGGAGCATCTTTTGATGATGCAAATTCAGAATATATGAGTCTTATTATATTTCTGTTCTCGTTATCCATTTTATCATCAAGCTCTGATAATGTACCTGCAAATGCTCTGTATAACTTTGCAAGATCATTTGAACCTATCATTGAGCCATCTTTATTGGGATGAATTGAGTTATACTTTTGCACATCATCGCTAATTGTTTGACGCAGCTCTTTATATACTAACGGGTCGTTCATATATTCAAATGCTGAAACAGCAGCTGATTTTAAGTCGTAATTATTAGTTGACTTTAAAAATGACATCAAATCATTTTTAGCTTCATCTTTAAATATCTTTCCGTATGTTTTAATGACTTCTGCCTGTATATTCCATGCACCTTTAAATGACGATGATATTAAGAATAATAATTTTTCTTTGACTTTTACTAATATAGGGTTTTTTGTATCTGCATCTGCAAACAATCTTCCAAGTGATTGCAGGCAAACTATTGATACATGCGTGCTGTTATCCTGCTCAGCTTGCTGAATTAACACGTTTACAAGTTTTTCAGTTAAAGGTGAGTTTATATGAGGTAAAGTACTTCCTAACGCACTTACAATATTTACTCTTACTCTCCAGTCATTTTCTTGGTTAAGCTCATTTAAAAGTAATTCAGTAAATGATGTATCCTGCAATTTTCCAAGTGCTGAAAAAGCCCACATTCTGGTTTCTGCATTCGGGTCGTGTGCTAAACAAATTTTTAGAAGAATATCCCTATATGGCTCGAGCAGAATTTTATCTCCCCCCCTGTAAAACGAATATGCTATACCATTTAATGACTTCTCTCCCGAAGGTGATTGATAAAGTTCTTTTAATACTTTAAATAATTCTTCTTTTCTTATTTTGCGAATTGCATAAAATGCAATTGTATAAGCTTCAAATAATTCATATCCATTATAAGGGGAGTATTGCAAAAACTTATCAACTGATGTTTCATCTCCTGTTTTTCCAAGTGCAATTAAGGCTAATGATTTATCTGATAAAGGTTTTGATAAATATTCAATAAGGTAACTTATCCCTTCTTTGGATCGGATATTCCCCAATAACCATGCAATCAGATGATGCTTATCAATATCTGAATTCAGCAGTTCACCCGCAAGTTTAATTATTCCGCTATCCTGCATGCTGCCTAAAGCTATAATTGCCCGTAAATATGTTTTGCTTTCAGCTTCGGTTAAAAATTCTGTGATTTTGTTGATTTGTGAATAATCTCGTGAATCCTGAATTTTAAGGATTTGTTTCTCTTCAGATGTAAAGGGTTGTGAAAATGTGTTAAATGCCCAAATATATGAAATGAAAATTATGATTCTTGAAAAAATAAGTACTTTATTATTTCTTTTTAACATCAGTTTTCTTTTTTGTTCCCGGCTTATTATTTGTTGAGTTCTTAATATTACTTTTCTTTAAATCAGTCTTCTTTACTTTATTTTTTTTCTCTTCTTCCTTTTGTTTTTGTTCTTTTAATTTTTGTTCTTTCAGCTTTTCCTCTTTCTCTTTTTGCTGTTTTTCTAATGCATCCTTTCTTGAAACATATTCGCTGTAATTGCAGAATTTATATCCCAATTTTTTTAAATAAAGTATTTTGTCATAAAAACCTGTAAAATCTTCGCTTGTTACATTTACAGTACTTACAATACTTTTTGCAAGTTTACCCTTTGTAATGATGTTTTTAGCCATCATATTAAACTTATCTTTTGAATCTTTTTCAGCTGCCGTAAGCAATACTGTTAAACTGCTTTCCGGTAGAATACGAATTTTGTAATTAGTCAGCTGCAATGTAACAGAATTTATTGTTTTTGCGGGTATATCCTGATCTTTTAAACTTAGTAATACTGTTGTTACAGTTGGAAAATCAACAGTAAAGTTTTTTACCCGCTCAAGTATTGCTTTATCATCCATAGATGCATTAAAATCTGTTTCATAATTATCTTTATTGCCAATTGTCAGATTAATAATTACATCCTTTTTACCGTGAAGAAGTTTATTCTGAAGATTAATATCATCAAGGTTTCGCGGAAATACAAAACTGAATTCATTTTTACTTAATAACAGATTATCAATTTCCTCCGGAGTATATTCGTTTATATTGTTAATTATAATACATATTTGTGCACTTTCTCTGCTTACTTTATCTGAATGCTCTATGTTTATCTTGGCTAATGGTAAACTTCCTGTAAGTGTATCTGTGTTTGTTATCTGAATGGTAATATCCTTGGTTGTAATATCTTCATTAACCTGTGATGTTAAACCTAGTGATGTGATATATGAATTTATATCAGCATTTACTTCTATTGATGTAAGATCCGTAGGAATAAGAACATTTTTAACAAATAGCTCAGTTTCTTTTTTTGTGGAACTTGCTTTAATATTCTTATCCGTTTGAAATGTTGTTATCCATTCATCTGTTAGTCCGAAATTATGCAAAACAGAATCTATTCCGGGTGATAGCAATATTGAAATCTGCTCTTTGCTCAATTTTTGTTCCTGTATATTTACATCTTTTGTTTCTTTTTTCTCAGATGGGCTATCGGAGTTTTCATTATTAAGGATAAATTTTGATATTAAAAGTATAGCTGCAATTATAAGCAATGAAATTGCAAAAATTGTTCTGTTTCGGAACGATTTAAAGAAATGAAGTATTTTAGATATTACCAATTAATTAACTGAATTTACTACTGTTTGTTGAAAAAACAATCAGTTTTATATCACTAAAAATATTTATATTTTATATTTATTACTACGTAATTTTAAATATATATCAATTTTTCAAAGGAGATAATAACATCATGGAACCATTACCTGTTATGCAGGATTCTTACACCGGTGCTCAAGAGCATTCAAGAACATTTATCCTGAAAGTTTATTTATGGATGACTGCCGGTCTTTTTATAACTGCATGCGTTTCTGCAGCACCTTTTATTTTGCTGAGTGAAACACAATTCTACAATCTGATTTCTGAATACATCTTTGTTTTTTATGGGTTATTGATATTTGAATTCTTAATTGTGTTTGGACTTTCTTATGCTATAAATAAAATCCCTGCTATACTTGGATTGCTTGTATTCCTATTTTATTCTATGCTTAACGGTATAACACTTTCACCAATTTTTTTAATGTACACAGGTACATCAATTTTTGCCACATTTCTTATTTGTGCAATGATGTTTGGCGGAACAAGCATACTTGGATTCATTACTAAAATGGATCTCACAAAATTTGGTGCTTATTTAACTATGGCACTCATTGGCTTAATTGTTGCTATGGTTGTAAATATATTTCTAAACAGCTCTATTATGAGCTGGATAATTTCACTTATTGGTGTATTTTTATTTGTTGGACTGACAGCATACGATACTCAAAAAATAAAAAATATGTCCGGAAGCATTGATTCCTCAAGCGAGGATGGAAAAAAAGCATCTATTATGGGAGCGTTAACTCTTTATCTGGATTTTATTAATCTTTTTCTTTTCCTTTTGCGTTTACTTGGCAGAAGGAGTTGATTTTTCTTTTTATTATATTAATTAATTTTTTTTTAATTTTCTATTGAGCAGTATTTTTCTTAACTAATTTTATTCTATTTATGAAAAGAGTTCATTTGTTCTTTTTGCTTTTTGCTGTAACCTTATGCGTAAAAATTTACCCGCAGGTAAATTTTGTAAACGCATTTCCAAACCTTTCTTTTTCATCTCCCATTTTTCTTACTCATTCAGGTGATGGGACAAACAGGATCTTTGTTGTTCAGCAGCGCGGACTTATCAAGGTTTTTCCAAATGATTCAACTGCTTCAAGTTCACAAACTTTCCTTAATGTTACAAATCTGGTAAGTCAGTCTGGCAATGAAAGGGGACTGCTTGGGTTAGCTTTTCATCCGCAATATTCATCAAACAGATACTTTTTTATTTATTACACCAGAAGCAGTGACGGGGCATTAAGAATTTCACGCTTTACTACAATGTCCGGAAACCCAAATAAAGCAGACTCTCTTAGTGAACTGAACATGCTTACAATTGCTCATCCAACTTACAGCAATCATAATGGCGGCTGCCTGATGTTCGGTGCTGATGGATATCTTTATATGGGTACAGGTGATGGAGGTTCAGGCGGTGACCCAAATAACAATGCACAAAATGTAAATGTATTGCTTGGAAAGATATTGAGAATTGATATTAATACCCCAAATGGTGGTAACAATTACAGCATTCCACCCTCTAATCCGTTTTCAGGCGGGGGAGGTGCTCCGGAAATATTTACTTGGGGAATGAGAAATCCATGGCGTTTTTCACGCGACCCTGTTACCGGTACTATCTTCTGCGGTGATGTTGGACAGGATTCATGGGAAGAAGTTGATACTTTATCTGTTGGCAAAAATTACGGGTGGAGATGCTATGAAGGTAATCACCCCTACAATACTTCCGGCTGCCTGCCGATTAACAATTTTACATTTCCAATTACTGAATATGCAAATGCAGGCAGTGATATTTCTATTACAGGAGGATATGTTTACCGCGGCTCAAGGGTGCCGTGGCTTGTTGGCAGATATATCTACGCTGATTATGGAAGCAGAAAAGTTTGGAAACTTCTGCTCTCAGGAGGTGTTGTTTCAGATAATTCAATTATCGGTGTATCACCAACAGGTGTTCCTTCTTTCGGCGTTGATCAGAATAATGAATTATACATTGTCGGATCAAACGGCACTATTTATAAGCTGCAGGATGCAGCTATTGGTTTAAACAATAACCAAAATCAGCTTCCTGCCGGATTTTCTCTTGAACAGAATTATCCCAATCCATTCAATCCCGTAACTAAAATTTATTATAACGTTGGTGAATCAAGTAATATTATTCTCTCTGTTTATGATGTAAAGGGAAGTGAAGTAAGTATTTTGGTAAATGAAACCAAACAACCCGGAAGATATTCAGCAGAGTTCAATGCATCTGGTTTGCCAAGCGGAGTTTATTTCTATAAAATCACAGTTAACGGTACACAAAATGACGAAAAAAAGATGGTGCTGATTAAATGATTTTTTAAATTTTTTTACAAAGCCTGCCTCTTTTTTTTGGCAGGCTTTTTTATTTTATTTTGGGTATTTTTGTTGATTATTATGGAAAATTCAGAAAAATTTAAACGGATTCTGGTTACTTCTGCACTAACTTATGCCAACGGTGAAACACATTTAGGGCATATTGCAGGTTCAATTCTGCCTGCTGATATGTATGTCAGGTATTGCCGGCTTTCCGGCTATGATGTTATTTATATCTGCGGAAGCGATGAATACGGTACAGCTATTGAAATGTCCGCAATTAAAGAAGGTATTTCACCAAAAGAAATAATTGATAAATACCACTTCTTAAATAAACAGTCTTACGAGGGTCTTGGTATGTCGTTTGATATTTATTCAAGAACTTCAACTGATATCCATAAAAAAAATTCTCAGGATTTCTTTAAGGTTTTATATGATAAAGGTTTGCTTTATCAAAAATCTGAAAAACAGCTTTATTCTGAAAAAGAAAAACGGTTTCTTGCTGATAGATTTGTCATCGGAACATGTCCAGTTTGCGGATATGAAGAGGCAAGGGGAGATGAATGCGAAAATTGCGGAAGTGCACTTTCGCCATTAGAATTAAAAAACCCCCGCTCCACTATTACCGGAGATACACCCGTTGTAAAAGAATCAACTCACTATTACTTTCCCTTAAGCAAATATCAGGATTCACTTGATAAATGGATTATCAGTAAATCTGATTGGAAACCCAATGTAGTAAATTACTGCAAAGGCTGGTTTAAAACCGGCTTGCAGGATAGAGCAATTACAAGAGATCTTAACTGGGGTGTACCGCTTCCTGTTAATAACAGCGAGGGAAAAGTGATTTACGTTTGGTTTGAAGCACCAATTGGGTATATTTCAAACACAATTGAACTTTTCCAAAATTCTAAGAACCCGGATAAATGGAAGGAATATTGGCAGAGCAATGATACTAAACTTGTTCATTTTTTGGGGAAAGATAATATAATTTTCCACGCTATATTCTTTCCCGCTATGCTTATGGCTCACGAAAATTATGTTCTTGCTGAAAATGTGCCTGCAAATGAATTTATGAACCTTGAAGGAAGCAAGCAGTCAAAAAGTAAAGGGCATGCAATTTATGTTAAAGATGTTCTGGAAAAGTTCAATCCTGATACTATCAGATATACCATTGCAACCAACATGCCGGAAAATAAAGATACCGATTTTTACTGGAGCGACCTGCAGGCAAAAAATAATAATGAACTAGGTGCTATATTGGGGAATTTTGTTAACCGGACATTTGTATTTGCCCAAAAATATTTTGAAGGCACTGTGCCGGAAGCAAATGAATACCTTGAAATTGATAAAAATATTATAAACAGTATAAAATCATACTCTTCAAGTATTGCATCTTATTATGAAAATTACAAATTTAAGGATGCTGTGAGCGAAACTATGAATCTTGTCAGAGATGCTAACAAGTATTTTAATGATACAGAACCATGGAAAGCCATAAAAGATGATAAAGCCAGATGTGCTGTTATAATTAATACCTGCCTTCAGCTTTGCAGAAGTTTTGCAGTATTATTTAATCCTGTTCTGCCTTTCAGTTCTGAAAAGCTTTTAAGGATGCTGAATATTTCTGAGGAAGCAATTACATGGAAATCAGCTGCTGAGCTTAAACTTAAAGCTGGAAGCAAACTGAATAATCCTGAAATTCTTTTCAGAAAAATTGAAGATACAGAAATTGATAAATAAAAATTGAAATTATATTAAATGAACGATAATTATTCTTATACCTTCGGTAAAAAGGTTTACGACCTCAGTTCCAGAACTTTTGTAATGGGTGTCCTTAATGTTACGCCCGATTCCTTTAGCGATGGCGGTAAATTTTTTAATACAGATATAGCTATTGCTCACGGCAAAGCTATGGCTGAGGCAGGAGCTGATTTTATTGACGTTGGTGGTGCTTCTACTAAACCGGGTGCTGAAGAAATTACAGCTGATGAAGAAATCAAAAGGGTATTACCCGTAATTGAATCACTTGCAAAATCTGTTAATATTCCCATTTCTGTTGATACTTACAGGTCTGTGGTTGCTGCTGCTGCTTTAAATGCAGGAGCATTGATAGTAAATGATATCAGCGCATTTGGATTTGATACCCGAATGGCTGAAACCATCGCTAATCATAATGCAAGTGCTGTTGCTATGCATATTAAAGGTACTCCTAAAGATATGCAAATTGATCCGCAATATAATGATGTTGTTGCCGAAGTAATACAGTATTTTGAAAATGCTGCTTGGAAGGCAAATGTTGCCGGAATTAAACAGGTTATTTTTGATCCCGGCATTGGTTTTGGCAAAACTGTTGAGCATAACCTTAAACTGATAAAAAATTTAAGCTCATTTAAAAGACTTGATTCACCTATTATGATTGGTATTTCCAGAAAAAGTCTGATAGGAAAAATTTTAAACAACAATGATGTTAATGATAGACTTGAAGGAACCATAACATTAAACACAATTGCAGTTTTAAATGGTGCACATATTATCCGCGTTCATGATGTAAAAGAAGGTGTAAGAACAGCTAGAATTTTAGATGCATATAAAAATGTTTAATTAAATTATTTATAATATTTTTTACTTAACCCATCGTTTTTTAGCCGATGGGTTTTTTATTATTAGCACTTACAGTAAAACTACTCTAATTACGGCAGTAGTATCAAAATCACTAAAAAAGCTACTAAACACCCTTGCAATGTGAATATTAAAAAATTATGTTTACATAGTTAGTATATATAGTTAATTGATATAATGACTATATTGAAAATAACTAACTATAATAAGTAGTATATTTCAGTATATAATTCTAATCAGGGGGAGAATTGTTATGAAAACATTGCTTCTGTTTCTTCTTAACTTTTTTATTTTATCGTATTGTAATTTATTTTCGCAATCTTACGGATGGTTTTCGCAGTCAAGCGGAACCGGTAATAATCTAAATGATGTTTATTTTGCTTCCAATTCTACAGGTATTGTTGTAGGGCAATCTGGTACAATATTAAGAACAACCAATGCCGGAACAAATTGGAACACTGTTAACAGCGGAACAAGTGTGCATTTGTTTAGTGTGTATTTTATTAATGCCAATACAGGCTGGGTTGCAGGAGATGTTGGTGTTATTTTAAAAACAACTAATGGCGGTTTAACCTGGAGCGTGCAGTCAACCGGGGTTGGTTATCAGTTAAGATCTATCAGTTTTATAAATTCTTCTGTTGGGTTTGCTGCCGGCTGGTATGGTACTTTTTTAAGAACCACTAATGGAGGCACTTCTTGGAACTCTTATCCCACAGGTCTTACTACAAATTTGACATGTATAAATTTTTTAGATGCCAACTTTGGATTGGCAGGCGGTCAATTTGGCAAACTGATAAGGTCAACTAACGGAGGTGTAAATTGGCAAATAATTTCCTCGGGAACATCGGCTCAGATTGAACAGGTTAATTTTACTGCATCCAATCAGGCTGTTATTATTGGCGAAGGCGGATTTATCAGGAAAAGTACAAATATGGGTAATAATTGGTTCTCTCAATCAAGCGGAACCGGAAACTGGTTGTACGGAACATCAGTTAAAAACGCAAATTTTTATTACCTTGTTGGTGATTATGGTACTGTTAGAAAAACTTCAAACGGAGGGACGAACTGGTACAGCCAGACAAGTAATACATCAAGTTTATTAACTGCAGTTTCATTTGTAGATACAAATACCGGCTGGGCTGTTGGTATAAATGGTAAAATTATTAAAACTACTACAGGCGGTTGGGTTTTGCCGGGAACAGCAAGTCTAAATGCTCCCGCAAACGGGCAAACATGTTTTAGTGTTACAGGTATGCTTGATTGGTCAGATGTTTTTCCGCCTCTTTGCAACTACAGAATCAATATTGCAACTGACCAGAATTTTTCTAATATAATTTATAATGTTGCGGGGATTAATGCTTCTCAATATACTATGCCGCCGGGAATATTACAGTATAATACTCAATATTACTGGCGGGTTAAAGCTTCTAATCAGGTGGGTGAAAGTTTAAACTGGTCATCAGTGCGAAATTTTAGAACTGCTGTTCCTGATGTTGCAGTTCCTAATCTGCTGCTTCCTGCAAATAATTCAAATGTTAGTGCAACTCCGCTGCTTAAATGGGATTCAATTGTAACTGCAGTTCATTATCGCTGCAGAATTGCAACTGATACAGGTTTTACTAATCTTATATTAGATTCTAATAACATTACGCTCTCTCGTTTAAATGTTCCTGCAGGCAGACTAAACCCAAACACAAGGTATTACTGGAAAGTATCATCTGCTAATTCATGCTACACAAGTGCATATAGTGTAAGATGGAGCTTTGTAACTGCTATGACAGGGTTAAATGAAATTACAGAAGAAATTCCGCTGAGCTTTCAGCTCTATAACAATTATCCAAACCCATTCAATCCGGTTACTAATATTTCTTTTGATATTCCAAAGACTTCTTATGTAAATCTGAAAATTTATAATGTACTTGGTGAGTTAGTCTTCACACCGGTAAACGGCTTGCTTGAAGCAGGGAAGTTTTCATTTACATGGAATGCTGAAAATTTTTCCAGCGGGTTATATATTTATAGAATTGAAGCGAAAGCATTAAACGGGGATGTTTTTACTAAAACTCTAAAAATGGTATTAGTTAAATAATAAAGTTTTTTGAATACAAAATTTCAAATAAACCTAATGGGGGGGTAGAAATGAAAAAGTTAATTATATTCATAGCTGTATTTTTTGTAATAACTTCAGTTTCATTTGGTCAGTTAATTACAAAAGTTTTAACATATAACGGTCCGGGCAATCAGCTTGATAAATGCACCGGTATTGTTGAAGATAACTTTGGATTTGTTTATGCAACAGGCGTAAGCTGGGGTTCAAATAGTACTAAAGAGGATTATGCTACTATTAAATTCGGTGAAGATGGCGACTATATCTGGGCTGTAAGATATGACGGACCCGGGCATAACTTAGATCATGCTTCTGCAATTACCATTGATAACTCGGGGAATGTTTATGTTACAGGATGGAGCCGTTCAGGCAGCAGTTATGGTACAGAAGATTACTGCACTATAAAATATAATAATCACGGGCAGCAGCTTTGGGCTGCAAGATTTGACGGTGCCGTTGGAAATGACTGCTATTATTATGATTATGCCAATGCAATTTATGTAGATGAATTTGGTAATGTTTATGTTACGGGTGAAAGCTGGGGGAATGATGACCTAAATGGTGACTACCTGACTCTTAAATATAATTCAAACGGTAACCTTCAGTGGGCAAAAAGATATAACGGCTCATCAAGTAAAAATGATTTTGCATCAAGCATTGCTGTTGATCCATCAGGTAATGTTTACGTTACTGGAGCAAGCCAAATGCAAAGTAAAGGTTACGATTATGCAACAATAAAATATTATTCATCCGGTTCACAGCAATGGTTTAAAAGATATGACGGTCCGGCTTATCTTGATGATAAAGCTTGTGAGCTTAAAGTTGATGCTTTTGGTAATGTTTATGTTACAGGTTCCTCTCACGGAGGGTCTTCAAAACTTGATTATGTAACCATTAAATATAATACTGCAGGTACTCAGCAATGGCTTACAAGATACAATAACTCTGCAGTTAATGATACAGATGCTGCTACCGGGCTTGACTTAGATGTTTATAGAAATGTATATGTTACAGGTTACAGCAAGTCTTCAGGCGCTGCTAGCTATGATTATGTTACAATTAAATATTCAGGTTTTGATGGTTCCCAAGTATGGAATAATAGGTTAAACAAAGGTCTTTCAGATAAACCATGGGATATAAAAGTTCTGAACAAAAGCTGCGGTGCAATGGGTGATAATATAAACAGCGGTGTTGGTGAACCAGATATTCCTTGCTGGGATATATTTGTGTATGTTACAGGTGAAAGCAAAACTTCTGCGGGAACAGACTTTTTAACTGTTAGTTATAAGGAATCTGGTAATGAAAGATGGCAAATAAGTTTCAATGGACCACCTAACGGTAACGATGCCGCTTATTGTATTGCTGCTAAATCATTTTACCCGGTAATTTACCTTGGCGGTTCTTTTGCTAATGATTACGGTATTATCGGTATTTCTGAGCTTTCAAGAACACTTTCAAGTAATGGCAAACAGGGTAGTTATAATTACCCTAATCCGTTTAATCCATCTACAACAATTAATTATTATGTTCCTAAAGAGTCTAACGTTAAAATAAGTATTTATGATATATTGGGCAGAACAGTTGCTGAACTTGTAAACGAAAAGAAAGCTGAAGGGCAGTATAATGTTGTTTTCAATGCGTCTGCTCTAAACAGCGGTATTTATTTTTACAGATTTAAAACTGATTATTCTGATGAAACCAAAAAGATTGTCCTCATTAAATAATGTTAAAGTACAAATAATGTTGAAGTACCTCCGGTAATAATTCCTCTTAGTTTAAAGGAATTGCTCCGCGTCTGCAGGCGTTTCAGTAAAATGGAATGCCTGTTTTATTAGTATAATTCATTCTCTTCTAAATTAATTAAATTTTCAGTATATTTGTTAGATTTTTATTGAAATTTGAGCAAATTGAGATATTTTTGCGGATTTTATGGCTATTAAGATTAACATTGGCTCTTTAAATGAAGGTTCTCAAACTATCAGCCTCTTAAGCGATGAAAACGAGCTTTCTCTGCCTGCTGGGATAATTAAAGGTCCCCTGAACATTAAACTTGAATTATTTAAAACTTCAAGCCAGCTTGATGTTAAAGCAGAATTAAAAGGTATCAATTTACTTGATTGTGACAGGTGTCTTGAGAAATTTGAGAAAGATTTCCTGACTTCCTTTGAACTTGTATTTGTTATGAAATCACAAAGAGAAGAAGAGATCAATGAAGATTATATCCGTACATACAATCCTAACATGAAATCAGTTGATATAACCAATGATCTAAAGGAAGCTGTTATATTAACTATACCCATGAAAAAACTTCCTGAAGAAAATTCAGCGGGTAATTGCTCATGGTGCAATAGAACAAAAGATTTTTGGAAAGGGATACTTTCTGAAAAAGATCCTCAAGATGAATTTTAATTTTATCATTGAATAAAAAATAAGTAAAAATATTAGTAAGGTGATATAATGCCAAATCCAAAACGCAAACATTCAAAAACAAGAGGAAGAAAAAGAAGAACACATTATAAAGCAAGTGCTCCCAGCACTATGGCTTGTCCAAATTGCGGCGAAACCAAGCTTATGCACAGGGTTTGCCCAAGCTGCGGATTTTATGATAACCGTTCTATAGTTATTCCTAAAAAATAGTCCTGATTTTATTGTAAATGAAGTTCTTTCTTCATTTACAAAAATCAGTTTTTCCCAATTAATTTTTAACCGGTAAATTGAGCAAAGGGGCAAAGGATACAGTCACCATTTCCCTTGACGCGATGGGTGGAGATAATGCTCCTGTTAATGAAGTTGCAGGAGCCGTTGAAACTGTTCGTAATAATGAGAATATAAATATTACTCTAACAGGTAAAGCCCGCTTAATTGAAGGAGAACTAAAAAAATTCTCTTATGATTCATCCAGAATAAATGTTTTTAATGCTGAAGAAATTATTACTATGGACGAAAGCCCGGCTGATGCTATTAGAAAAAAGCTGGATTCCTCTTTGGTCCAGGGTATAAAATTATGCCGCTCCGGTAATGCTGATGGATTTATAAGTGCCGGTAATACCGGCGCTGTTATGGCTGCCTCATTATTTACGCTTGGCAGAATTGCTAATGTATCTCGTCCTACAATAGGTTCCAGATTTCCAACCGAAAAAGGTATTACTGTTGTACTTGATGTTGGTGCAAATGTTGACTGCAAACCTGCTCATTTGCTTCAATTTGCTGTAATGGGCTCTGTGTTTGCTAATCATATTTACAACATTAGTAATCCAACGGTTGGTTTACTTAGTGTTGGCGAAGAAAAATCAAAAGGTGATGCTGTTACTGTTGAAGCTCACGGGCTGCTTCAAAAAAGCGGACTTAACTTTATTGGAAATGTAGAAGGCAGGGATATTATGAAGGGTGATACGCATGTGATTGTGTGTGATGGATTTACCGGCAATATTGTACTTAAATTTGCCGAAAGTGTTTTAAGTCTTCTAAAATCTAAATTTAAGGACTACGCTGATAAAAGTATTTTTAATAAATTTAAGGTTGGTATGGCTTACGGTACATTAAAAAATATATTAAAAGATTTTGATTATCAGGAATATGGCGGGGTACCTTTGCTTGGTGTTAACGGAGTTTCAATAATAGGGCATGGCAGGTCATCACCAAAAGCTATTATGAACATGGCAATTCGCGCCGAACAGATGGTTAGAGCAGGTATCAATGATATTATTGCAGAAAAGATTAAAGATATAAATCAATTTATTACTAAATCAGAATAATTCAGCAGATATATTTCTGTTATAATTTAAAATTTTATGAGCAATATAAAAGCAGCAATAACAGCAGTTGGACATTATGTCCCGGAAAATGTATTAACAAATTCAGATATGGAAAAAATTGTTGATACAAATGATGAATGGATAAAAACCAGAACCGGTATCAGCGAGCGCAGAATTTTAACAAACGGTCAACCATTATCATTCATGGCTGTTGAAGCCATAAAAATGCTTATGGAAAGAAGAAAGATTACTGCTGATGAAATTGATGTAATTCTTGTAGGTACTGTTACACCTGATATGATTTTTCCTTCAACTGCATGCGTAATTCAGGAAAAAATTGGTGCTTCAAAAGCTTGGGGATTTGATATCCTTGCTGCCTGTTCCGGATTTATTTTTACTTTAATGGCAGGTGTTCAGTTTATTGAAAGCGGCTCTTATAAAAAAGTTTTAGTTGTTGGCGCTGATAAAATGAGTGCTATCACAAATTATAAAGACAGAAATACCTGCGTTCTATTTGGTGATGGAGCCGGCTGTGTATTGTTGGAACCCTCTGAAAACCCTGACTATGGTATTTTAGATAGTATCATGAAAGTTGATGGAACCGGCGGCAAACATTTATATATGAAAGCAGGCGGAAGTCTAATACCTTCTTGCCATGAATCGGTTGATAATGACTGGCACTATGTTTATCAAAACGGAAAGTTTGTATTTAAAGATGCTGTTAAAGGTATGGCTGATGTTTCTGTGGAAATTATGGAAAAAAATAACCTTAAAGCAGAGGATATATCTTTTCTTGTGCCTCATCAGGCAAATATGAGAATACTTACTGCGTGTGCAGAAAGAATGGGGCTGCCACAGGATAAAGTCATGGTAAATATTCATAAATATGGTAATACTACTGCAGCTACAATACCCCTGTGCTTAAGCGAGTACTGGGAGGAAGGTAAAATTAAAAAAGGTGATAATCTTGTTCTTGCAAGTTTTGGAGCAGGTTATACTTGGGGCTCTATTTTGGTTAAATGGGCTTACTAATCTTAATAAATTTAGATTACTATAAGTTCAATGCTCATATAGATTTATCTTTAAAGTGTCAGCTCAGTAACTGATACTTTTTTTATACATTTATTTACACTATTTACTATTTCATTTTCTTGCGTGATTGATTATCTTAAATGAATTATTTTAAGAAATATGAAAAATTTAATATTGATTGTTTTCATTCTTCTTATATCCTTATTCCCTCCGCAATTATTTTCAGGTGAAATTGAGCTTAATTTTTTTTCAAGTGAAACGGGTTACAGAATTGAACCTGATATAATTCAGTTCACAAACTCTTATAATAATTCTGCCAATATTTCATTTTTAAAAAATGAAAATAATTCCTATAAAAAAGTGATTAACAATGGTTCTTATAAGTTGATTTCATATAAATATGGTTATGGTTTTGTTCAGTGTGAACTGAATGTAAATGCAGGCAGTAATATTTATAATATTTATTTTGATCCGTTAATAAAATCACCCATGCTTCAGGAAAGCAGAATAAGATCATTGCTTAAGACTGATAATGCCTTAATATTAGGTTTTGTAGTTGATGATCAAACAGGAGAACCGGTATTTAATGCTGAAGTTACCGATTCTAAAAGTAAAGTTATTGCGAAAAGCTCTCCTGACGGATATTTTCAATTCTACAGACATGCTTTGTGTGAAACAAGAACATTTACAGATCTGAATTTTTCTGGGGCAGGGTATAAAACAAAACAATTCACTTCATTTGAAATTACTCCGAAAACAGATTATATTTTTACTGTAAGATTAAAACGCGGAAGCGGAACAGAAAATATAAATTCATCAACAGTTGAATCCTGTGAAGAGTGCCGGCAGCAATCAGTTATTAATGATGCTCCGGTTTCAGGTTTTGTTGTGCCCTTAAACATTAAAGTTGGAAGAAACTGTACCGGAACTAACTGCACAACTTCTCAGGTTTATTCACTGCAAACATACTGTAAATATGTGCTGCCCGCTGAAATTTATTCATGCTGGGGAAATTTAACCGGAGGTATGAACTCTTTGCAAGCCTGCGCTGTTGCTGTGAGAACTTACGGAACTTATTATGTTTACAATCCAATAAATTCTAATTATGATATTTGTGATAACACTTATTGCCAGTATATGGGCAGTGTAACATCATCCAATACAAATACCGCAGTTGATAATACTTTTGCTTATATTTTAACCAATTCAGGTGGTGTAGTTCGCTCGGAATACTCAGCAGAAAACAATAACAAAGGATGCGGTAACGGATATTCCGGTACCGGTTCAAGCTGGCCTTGTATCTATGATCCTGTTTGCAGCGGTTTTTCTCCAAACGGGCACGGCAGAGGCTTGTGTCAATGGGGAACAGTCCGCTGGGCTACCGGAAGGGTTATAACAACTTCAAGTCCGTGCTCTCAGGGTTCAGCTCATTCATTTGGCACAAAAACGTGGACTCAAATTCTTGATCATTACTATAATGTTTCACCTTCAAACTGGCATACTACTTTAGGTTCTTATGGTACTATAAATTCAAGTACAGCTTCGCCAAATACTGCAAATCCATGTGCAACTATAATAATTAATAGTAATGTAACAGCTAATAATCCCGCAAGCTATATGATTGGAGTTTCTATAGCACCTGCCGGAACTTCAAACTGGATATCTGATCCGATAAATGATGTTAAAAGAACATTCTCTTCAGGATCTGCAAACTATTTACGAAATTTTAAAATTCCATGTAATACTGCATCGGGTAATTATGATATGCTTACAGCTTTATGGTATGATAAAAACAATAATAATCAAATTGATGGAAGTGATTTTGTGGTCAATTCAAAGTTAACATCAAATGCCTTAGTAATTTCTCCTATTGGAATTACACCTATAAGCACAGATATTCCTGAAAAATTTGAATTAATGCAAAATTATCCAAATCCTTTTAACCCTGTTACAAATATCCGTTTTAATATTCCCCGTACCTCATCCCCATCGGGGAGAGCTGGAGTAAGATTGTATATTTATGATAACTCCGGAAGACTTGTATTAACTCTTGTACACGAAACACTTCAGCCCGGTACCTATTCAGTCGATTGGAATGCTTCAAACTTCGCAAGCGGAGTGTATTTCTATTCGTTTATCACAAATGAGTATATTGAAACTAAAAAAATGGTATTGATTAAGTAGTGAACTTACTTAACAGTTCACTGCAATTGTTTCAAATTTATCCGCCTGCAAGTTTCTTATAATCATCTGCAGAAAGCAGGCTTTCAAGTTCAGCCGTATTTGAAAGCTCAATCTTTATAAGCCAGCCCGCACCATACGGATCCTGATTTACACAAGCAGGGTTATCATTTACAGCTGAATTAAACTCAGCTATCTTCCCTGAAACAGGTGCATACATATCACTTACGGTTTTTACAGCTTCTATAGTGCCAAATGTATCACCCTTAGCAACTGTGTTGCCTTCTGTTGTTACATCAACATAAATTATATCTCCAAGTTCACCCTGTGCATAATCAGTTAATCCAACAATGCCAAGGTTTCCTTCAATTTTTATCCACTCGTGCTCTTTAGTGTATTTTAATCCTTCGGGAATGTTCATATTTATTTAATTTAGATTTATAAATACAGTTTATATTTATTAATTATTTTATTCTTTTAACCACTACAACAGTTTTATCATCGCTGTATTTGCCGCGGTTTGCAAATTTCTGAACGTCTTCTATTATATTGGCACTAATTTCCTTTGCTGAAAAACCTTTACTTTTAAGTATTATATTCTTTAACCTGTCTTCCCCATAAAATTCAAATTTATTATTTGCTGCTTCTACTATACCATCTGTGTATAAAACCAAAATATCATTTTTATTCAGGTAAAAAGAGTCAGTATTATATTCTTGTTCAGGTGCTGGACCTAACACAGGACCCGTTGCTTCATATATTTCCATTTTTTTGGTTTTATCAATATAATGTATCGGAGCATTGTGTCCGGCATTAACATATAAACACAGCCCTTTGGAATCATTAAAAAGCTCCATATAAAACAAAGTTAAAAACCTTTCATCCGGAAAAACTCTGTGTACCAGGTTATTTATTTTCTTCATTACAGAGGTCATTTTCAGCTCATTTTCTGATCCCATTTTTAATGCACCTGATACATACAGCGCTTGTGCAGCCGCTGAAAATCCTTTAGATGCAGCGTCGCCTATTGCAACACCAAGCTTATCTGTATCAGTGCCAAAATGCAGATAATCAAAAAAATCTCCGCCTACAATTCTTTCGGGAATTGATATTCCGAAAATTTCATAGTTCCCAAAATTATATTCATGTTCGGGCAGGATACTCTTTTGAATCTCCCTCGCCTTTTCCAAATCTCTTTCAATTGCACGGGCTTTGGTTTCAATTCCGCGGGTGCGAAGCATACTTCCTACAGATGCACTTATGATATTCATCGTATTCATCAGACTTATGTTAATCTCCCGGCTGTTAAATGCCATTATCCATTGATATAAAAAATGATCATTGCCGTTTGAATCTTTTACTTTATAACGGTCACCTATTCCCGTGGCTGAATATAAATGTATGCCAAGATTGCTGAGATATCCATCCGTTTCTCTTGCTAATACAGAGCGGTTTTTTCCAACTTCATAAAATATTGGGTATTCTATCAGCTTTAATGTATAACCTTTCCTAATTTTATCAACTTCTCCAAGCTGCTCTGCCATTACATATGCAGATTTTGCATCGTTAAGTTCCCAAAGTCTGCCTCCGGTAATTTCTATGTTCTCATAGTTGATAACTTCTTTTAATACGTAAATTAAAAGCTGTTTATCACTTTTAAAATCAGGAAAATGCTTATATGCATTTTCAAGAGTTTTATATAATTTTCTTTGATCCAATTCAGCTCTAAATTTTAATTTTTCAGCTTTCGCCTAAAAGTTTTTTCTCTTTATATAACTGTCCTGCTTCTGCTCCAACTACAAAGGTTAAAGATGAATAATATATCCAGAATATTACTGCAACAATTGCTGCGTATGCTCCGTAAACTTTTTGGTAATTTGCAAAATATACAAGATAAAATATGAATAAAAATTTTAATGCTTCGTAAAGAATTCCTGCAGTTATACTGGAAATTACTGCTACCTTTTGATTTACATATCCCTGCGGCACAAGTTTAAATATTAAATAGAACATTATAAATGTAAATATAAGTCCAATTAAATGAGTAAGCAGGGTTGTTGAAAAACCTAAGCGTAAAATGGTATCGCCAAAAAATGATTTATCTACTGCCTGAAATAATGAGAGTATAAATGTTGATGAAAATGACAATAAAAATATTATTAATATCAAAAATACCATCCCTATATCCCTTAATTTCACCCATAAATAAAAAGTATAACTTTTTGATTTATATATCCTGTTTAAAACATCTCTTATTGTACTGAATAATCCGCTTGCTGTCCATAATATTCCCACAGATCCAATAATCACTGTTAAAGTTGAATTCCTTGAAAGTTCATCAATAGCCCCAAGTATTAACTTTGTTATTTTCTGCTGAAGTTCAGGAGTAATTCCAATTACTTTACTAAGCGCGTCTTTCAGATACACTTCAGTTCCTTCTCCATTTAGGTATATTCCCAGTAATGATGTAGCTATTAGGGTAATTGGCACAATGCAGATAATTATATTGAATGCAATGCTTGCTGACATTATCCATACATGATCCTCATCAAATTTATGATAAAAGCCGAGTGCATAATACTTTACTTCTGAATAAAATAACTTAAAGTTAATTCCAGAAAGTTTTTTTATGAATGATTTTTTCAAATAAGCTTACCTGCTGAGAGTTCAACTTTTTCAGTAAATTCATCTTTAAAAATCACATCAATTACTGATGTAATGTACTCATTCATCAATATATCATCATCAATATGGGCTGCACTTTTTCGTATCATTTTATAAGCGGTATTTGTTCCTTTACCGCATTTTAAAGGTTTAAGAAAATCAATCCCTTGAGACGAGCAAGCCATTTCAATTGCTATAATTTTTTCAGTGTTATTTAAAACCTCAAAACATTTTCTTGCAGCTATGCTGCCAAGGGAGTTATGATCTTCCTGATTGGCACTTGTTGGTATTGAATCAACCGACGCAGGGTAGCATAATACTTTATTTTCTGAAACTAGAGATGCGGCGGTATATTGCGCAATCATTAAACCTGAATTCAACCCTCCCTTAGAGGTCAAAAATCTGGGAAGCCCGCTTAATGATCCGTCAACTAATCTTGCAGTTCTTCGTTCACTTATATTCCCAAGTTCACTTATAGCAATTTTTAAAAAATCCATTGCAAGAGCAATTGGCTCACCATGGAAATTTCCGCCTTCAATATGTTCTTCTGTATCTGCAAAAATTAAAGGATTATCAGTTGCTGAGTTAATTTCGGTTTCAATTATTCCGGTAACATATTCTATTGTATCTTTTACTGTACCATGCACCTGCGGCATACATCTCAGAGAGTATGCATCCTGTACCTTGTTGCAATCTATGTGAGATTTCCTTATTTCACTGCCTTTTAACAACTTGCGTAAATTTGCTGCAGTATTTATTTGCCCTTTGTGCGGACGGACTTTCTGTAAATTTTCTTTAAATGCTGTATCAGTACCTTTCAATGCTTCAACACTTAATGCACCTGAAATATCTGCTAACTTTGATAATTTTTTTGTCCTGTAAAGTATTTCTGCTGCAAAAGCACTCATCATCTGTGTGCCGTTTATCATTGCTAGCCCCTCTTTAGCAGAAAGTCTGAACGGCTTTAAGCCGTTTTGTACAAGCACTTGCTTTGCAGGTAATACATTATTACCGTCATAAGCAAATCCCTCACCTATAACCGTACACGTCAAATGTGCAAGTGGTGCTAAATCACCTGATGAACCAACTGAACCCTGGGATGGGATGTATGAAGTAATTTTAAGATTAAATATTTTAACAAGTTGATTAATCAACTCAGCTCTAACACCGCTATAACCTTTTATTAAAGAATTTATCCTCAATAACAGCATTAATCTCACAATGTTTTTGGGCAGCGGCTCACCAACCCCGGCAGAGTGTGAAATTATCAGATTATGCTGAAGCTTTTCAATATCTTTGGGCGGAATTATTACATCTTTAAATTCTCCAAATCCCGTAGTAACTCCGTAAATTATTTTATTATTTTTTATCCACTTTTCAATTACTTTTCTCGATGCCTTAACCTTAGCCATTGCCTGCTGAGTTACACCTATATTATAACCTTTTTCAACAATTTCATGAGCAAGATTAATTGTTAAATTTTCGCCGTTTATCAGTATTTTTTTCATATTTACAAATATAAAACTATATGTTTTAACATTAAATGTATTAATATTTTAGGTTGCATTATCAACTTATATTATATATGTTTATGCAAATGTTAAAAAATATATGAAAAAAATAATACTTGCTGTTTCATTTGTTCTCATGTTTACAGGCGTTATTAAATCTTCTCCCGGTGATACAACCTGGGTTACTGCTTATTCTGACGATTTCCATAACTGGGCAACTATAAATTATGCCTCTGTTACAATGCCCGATACTACTCATCATTGGGAAAAAATTTTAATGAAATATACTATTGGCTGCCCGGCGGCAGGATGTGATCCGTGGGATAGACTTGGCTGGCTGAAATTATATACCGATACTTCTACAGGTGCCGGTTATGAAATTGCCCGTTTTGTTACACCTTATAATATAGTTGGTGGCGGTTACCCCGGTACATGCACTTTTTGGTTTGATGTAACCGATTATATGCCTCTGCTTCATGATACTCAGATATTTGGTCATTACATTGAAACATGGATAAACGGTACACGCGGATGGCTTTCCACAATTAAATTCGCTTTTATTGAAGGCGAGGCTTACTGGAAACCTTTCAAAGTGGTAAATCTTTGGCAGGATCATTATTTACTATATGGAGATACTGCAAATCCCCATGAAAATCATTTGATGCCTATGAATGTTTCAATTGACCCAAACACAGCAAAAGTTAAAGCAAGATTAATTGCTACCGGTCACGGGCAGGGTAACACAAGCAATGCTGCAGAATTTTCAGTTAAATATCATCAGCTTGTTGTAAATAATCATGATTCACTTACACATAATTTATGGCGTATGGATTGCGGTTCAAATCCATGCAGTCCTCAAGGTGGAACTTGGCAGTATAGCCGTGCCGGCTGGTGCCCGGGTGCTGGTGTTTATCCCTGGGATCTGGATATATCTTCAATTATTACACCCGGTTCAAATAATCTGTTTGATTACAATATTGAGCCGTATACAAATTTTTGCAGACCTAATAATCCAAATTGTATTAACGGTGTAACATGCCCTGATTGTAATTATAATTATAACGGACATACTGAACCATTTTACGTCATTGAGTCACAGCTGATTTTTTACAAAGAAAATCCAACTATAGGAATAAATAATAATCAGTCAATAGCTCCCTCATCATTCAGGTTATTACAGAATTATCCGAATCCTTTCAACCCTTCTACAAAAATTAAATTTGTGCTTGAGCGGTATTCACATGTGAATATAAAAATTTTTGATGCCGCAGGAAGTGAAATTTTGCAATTAGTAAATAAAGATATGACAAATGGTGAATATTCAATAGATTTCAATGCGAAAGATTTGCCAAGCGGAATATATTTCTATAAAATGGAAGCTAAAGATTATTCTGAAACTAGAAAAATGGTACTTATAAAATAGTACGGATTTTTGAAATTACAATTTCAGGTGTTATTTCTTTCATACATTTAAAATGCCCTTTAGGGCAATTGGCTCTGCCAATATGTGAGCACGGGCGGCATTTTAAGTTGTTATTTTCTAAAACAACAGACCTCTTGTTTTGAGGGTAAAATCCAAATTCCTTTACACTCGAGCCCGCTATCATAATTATCGGGATATTAAATGCCTCAGCTATATGCATAGGACCTGTATCTCCGCTTATCATTATTGTGCATCTTTTTACTAATGAAATAAGATCTTCAATTTCTAATCTGTCACAAAGGTCATATACTTTTTTGTTTTTTGTAAATTCTTTAATTCTCCTGATATTTCCGCTATCTGAACCCTTACCTGTTAAAAAAAATGCACAATTTTCTTCAGGAAAATTATTTATTATATCAGCATAATATTCAGCAGGATATGTTTTTGTAAAATGAGCTGAAACCGCAGGAATACATATTAGTTTGGTTTTTTCTGAAAGCCCTAAATCAACCAGCATTCTCTCAATAGATTGCTCTGAAACCGTATCAGTATATACTTTAGGAATATTATTTTCCTTAAGCTCACCTGCATCAGCATACTTTCTTATTATTTCTTTATATCTTTCGGTAACGGGTTTTTCATCTCTCAGAAGGTTAATTTTAAAAAATACAAGTATTTTTTTTCTGATTGACCTCTTGTTGAACACAAGTGAAATTGCATTTTGAAAATACCTTAAGTAAACCGATTTTATATTGTTCTGTGCATCTATAATAATATTATAGTTGCTCATATTTATAAGCATTCTAAGGTCTTTTAATGCTGCATAACCAAGCTCATTTTTGGCTTTTATTACTTTATGAATCTGCGGATTGGATTTTAACAGATAAGCAAAACGTTCTTTTGTGCAGAAATCTATTCTGGCAAGAGGAAATGTTTTGTGAATAATATCAATCAATGGTGAAGTTAATATTATATCACCCATAGAGGAAAACCTGATAATAAGAATTCTTCTTATCTGCTCATTTTTCATTTGCCGGGGTGATTAAACCTCTATAACCTGATGGTTAAAATTATTTTCGTCAATTTCATGAAATAGTTTTTTAATAAATGTTACATCGTATTTATTCATGAAATATAATATATTTATCTCTCTTTCCTGCAGTTTATGGTTTGGATAAATATTGTTGGTAACTTTATCAATTTGGGTGGTTGTATTTTCACTTTTTCTTGCCTGTGCATTTATCAGCTTCCCTTTTAAATGCTCAAAGCTTTGTTTTGTTTTTTCTTTAATGTTATCAACTGAATTAAGAAGGGTTTGGTCAACTTTAACTGTCATATTCCTCATATCATAAAATATCTTATTCAGCTCATCGGTATATTTTGATATTTCATCTTCAACCTTCACTTCTGAAAGTTTTTCTACAACTTTTGAAACAAGAAAATTGTGATGGAATATATCTTCAAGCTTTACATTAAAATTGTTCATAAACTTTGAAATTTTACCCTCAATAATACTTACTGATGACCTTGGATATATTACAGGCATTGTAATATCATAATGCCTGTAAGCAGGCAAAAACTGGGCAAAGTAAGAAATTTCTCCGGGTCCGCCTATATATGCCGCTGTTGGAAGAAGGTAATCCTGGCATATTGGACGCAATACTACATTAGGACTGAAAAGTTCAGGGCTCTCTTGAAGAATGTTCATCATTTCTTCATTTTCAAACCTGCGTTTTGAATTTTTTAATGCAAACTTCCCTCCCTCTCTTGGCTCAATTAATAATCTGTTATTATTGTGAAGAAAAAATATGTTTATAACCTTTGGCTTAACCTGTATATCATAATTTTTTTCAAGTTCGGCACTCTGTGTTATTAAAGTTTCACATAATTTTGGGGAGCTTGTAAGCTCTTTTTCAAACACTGGCATAAGCAGTCTTTTAACTTCACTATCACCCGGATCAATAAAAACAACACCGTATCCTCTGAAAATTTCATTCATTAATCCCGCAAATGCAGTTTTGTAATCATTCCCTTCTCTGTAATGCTTTGTAACAATATTCATTATCTTATCCTTAAAATCGGTATCAATTAATGAGCTTCTTAACTGCTCATTAATACTGTTTATCATTTCACCAAAAACTATAGTGCCAACCGAGGGGGTATTCTTTTTTATGCCGTCTTCATTATTTCTGTTTTCATCTTCAAATCCTACTCTAACAAGTTCATTTTGCCTGTCAATAAGATAAGTATGATTTGCCTCATTAATATCATGATCTTCTGCTTCAAGCCAGAATACAGGCACAAAGTTAAATTGAGGAAATCTTTCTTTTAGATCTTTTGAAAGTTTAACAGCAGTGATAGTTTTTAAAATTGTATATAACGGACCTGTATATAAGCTTACTTGCTGACCTGTAACTATTGCAAATGTATCATCTTTCTTAAGCATTTCAATATTTCCGGCTGTAAATTCGTCTCCGCCAAAAGTTACATTCTGACGCTGCAAAATATCTATCAAAACATTTTTATCAAAATAACGGCTGCGGTTATAATTATGAATTTTCTCATCTATTACTTTAAAAAAATCTTCGTTTTCTCTGTACATTGCATTAAAAAATGGCTTAAGTTTTTTTAGTTCTTCTTCGCCTCCCGATATATAATCAAGATAAAGATTATTGAAATTTGGTAATTTACTGAACTCTACAGTGTACATTATTTATCTTTCTTTTTAGTATCTTTTTTATTTGGTTTTGGTAATTCAGCTGATGTTTTTTCATTTGAAGCTTTACTTTGTTCTGATTTTTTCTCAGCAGATTTTTTTTCTTCAGATTTGTTCTCTTCAGGTTTTTTCTCTTTCTTATAATCGGTCTGATAAAAACCGCTTCCTTTAAATATAATTCCTCCTCCAGTGCCTATTAATCTTTTCAATGTATTTTTGCCGCATTTAGGGCACTTTTTTAGCGGAGGATCGCTCATTTTCTGAAGCTCTTCTAACTTGTTGCTGCAACTTGTGCATAGGTATTCGTAAAATGGCATATTATTATTTTAAAAAATTAATTTTTCCTAATACTTCATAAACTGAACCATTTTGATTTAAGGTGCTTTTCATAAGGTAAAACGAATCAAATTCACATGTGAATTTTCCTATAGCAGTACTTAATGGCTCAGTTATTTTTACTCTGTTTGTTCTTTTAAATCTGCCTAATGTTATATGAGGTACAAATCTCTTTTCAGGTTTAATTTTAAAATTATAAATTATTCTGTCAATAAAACCGGTAAGAATATCAGCATTGTTACCAATTTCTTTAAAACCTGCATAAATCACATTTGGATATTTACCCTCAGGAAAAAATCCAATTTGCTCAGCGGTAAATAAAATTGTTTCAAATTCAAATTTCAATCTTTTAAGCGTTTCTATAAGCGGAATAATATTTTCACTATCAACATCGCCTAAAAACCTGAGTGTTAAATGGAAATTATCCGGGTACGCCCATCTGATATTGTTCATTGAAAAATGTTCTTTCAGTTTCTGCTGAATTAATAATAATTCGGATATAACTCTTTCATCCGGATTAAGTGAAAGAAAAAGTCTCTGTTTTGACAAATATATAGTTATAGTTGATTACTTTACAAAATTATCAAATAATGTTTAAATATTCAAAGTCATTTAAAAATAAAAAGCCCCTGCTGCAGCAGAGGCTTTAAAAGTTTTTATTATGCCGGAGCTATTTCACTAAACTCATTTTGTTTGTCTTAATTTGCCCGTTTGATTCAAGTCTATAATAATAAATCCCGCTCGAAAGATTTGATGCATCAAAATCAACTGTATATTTACCTGATGCAAGTTCTTTTGAAACCAATGTTTTTATTTCTGAGCCTGTTGCATCAAAAACTTTTAATGTTGTAAATCCGGTTTTCGGAATATCAAATTTAATTTTTGTAACCGGGTTAAACGGATTAGGATAGTTTTGATACAACTCAAACTTTGTTGGTACAACATTTGGATCATGTGAAATTCCCGTCGGTGGGTCGCCAAATACGGCAATACTATCTAAAACCATTCCGTGTCCGTCTGAATCCTTGTGAACAAATGAAAGGAAAATGCTTTGACCTGCCCAGGTTGTCAGCGGAAAACTGTATCTTCTCCATACTATATTCTCTGCCCCAACCGGAATGCAATGAACACATACACTTCCTGCGTATTGAGTAAAGCTGGCTTGGTTTGAATCAGTTGTTGATACTCTGACAAGTAATGAATCGTACGGATATGGACCATCACTGAACTGCTTTATTAACCAGAAAACAACTGAATCACCTGCAACAATACCGTTTATCCTTGAGGAAATCAGCCAATCTTCACCTTGTGGGGCATTGTAGTTAATAAACGCAACTGCTGTACCATGTTTTGCATTATTAGTACCAAAAGCAGCAGAAAGAGGTGCTGTAATCCGGGTCCATACTACAGATCCTGAAACATTTATAGCTCTCCATCCCGGTGGGGGTACTGAAGTCTCAAAACTCTCAAAAAGTTTTGTTACCTGTGAATTAATGGTAACTGTTGATAATGCGAAAAATAACAAAATGACTAGTTTTTTCATTTTTCTTTATATTAAATTTTTAAATATATATTAAAATAAAAACTTATATATTTAACATATAAGGTTTTTAAGTCCAAAAAAAGTCTAAAATCTGGGTATAAGTAGTATTTTATATTAACTATAATATGGGTATTTTCTAAAATCTTAATTTTTTATATTTGTTAACTTAAATCGTCCTTTTTAGGGGATATATTTCAAAAATTATAATTAAAAAAAATGGATACATTGGCAACCGAAAAAAAGGCAGCATCTGCAGGTAATTCAGCGGATTTTTTGCCAATAAAGAACTGGGATCATGTTGAATTCTATTGCGGGAATGCAAAACAATCTGCTATATATTACCAGTATGCAATGGGCTTTAAACTTACAGGATATTGCGGACTTGAAACAGGTAACCGCGAAAAAGCTTCTTACCTCTTAGAGCAGGGAAAGATAAAATTTGTTTTAACTACTCCGTATCACCCAGAAAATTTTATCGCTGAACATATTAAACAGCACGGCGATGGAGTTAGAGATATTGCTCTTGAAGTTGATGACGCTGAAAGTGCATTTAACGAAACCCTTAAGCGCGGTGCCATTCCTGTTTTAGAACCTTCCAAGTTTGAAGATGAAAATGGTTATATTGTTCGCTCTGCAATAAAAACCTATGGTGATACTATTCACTCGTTTATTCAAAGAAATAATTATAAAGGATTTTTCCTCCCGGGTTTTGTTGATGCTTCCGCAAAAGCAGTAAACGGTATTACTGATGTTGGGTTAAGGTCTATTGATCACATGGTTGGAAATGTTGAACTTGGCAAAATGAATTTTTGGGTTAAATTCTATGCTGAAACTATGGGCTTCAATCAGCTTCTTTCATTTGATGATAAAGATATTTCAACTGAATACACCGCTTTAATGAGTAAGGTTATGCAAAACGGCACAGGTAAAATAAAATTTCCTATAAATGAACCTGCTGCCGGAAAGAAAAAATCTCAGATTGATGAATACCTTGAATTCTATCACGGTGCAGGGTGTCAGCATATTGCTATGAATACTACTGATATTGTTGGTACAGTTAGCGAACTTAAAAGAAGGGGAGTTGAATTTCTCAGGGTTCCAACTACCTATTATAAGGAATTGGAATCAAGAGTTGGCAAAATTGATGAAAATATAGATGAGCTTGCTAAACACGGAATTCTTGTTGACAGGGATGATGATGGTTACCTGCTCCAGCTTTTTAGTAAACCAATCGAAGACAGACCAACTGTGTTCTTTGAAATTATTCAGCGAAAAGGTGCTAAATCTTTTGGTAAAGGAAACTTTAAAGCCTTATTTGAAGCTATTGAAAGAGAACAGGAATTAAGAGGTACATTATAGAACTAATTGAAAGTTTAATTAAAATTATTTATGGCATATTATCATAAGCTGGGTAAAATACCGCAAAAAAGGCATGTACAATTCAGACAGCCGGACGGCTCTCTTTATCAGGAACAGGTTATTGGCACTGAAGGATTTTCAGGAATTTCATCTATTCTGTACCATATAAATCCACCTACTAAAGTAAAAAAAATTGAAAAAATAGAAGACATAGGTTTTAAGCAGTGGGATAACGATGAACTTAGACACATTCATCTGCATACTTTAGGTTCAAAACCCAATGGAGATCCAATTTCAGGAAGACATGTTGTATTGTTTAATAATGATATTTCTATGGCTATTTGTAATCCTGCCTCAGCAATGGATTATTTTTATAAAAATGGCGGAGCTGATGAAGTAATTTTTGTCCATTACGGCTCCGGTACTCTGGAGTCACAATATGGTACATTGGAATTTAAAGATGGTGACTATATTGTTATCCCAAGAGGAGTAATTTATAAAGTAATTGTAAATAGCAAAAAAACAAAATTCCTTGTAGTTGAATCAGCAAGTCCTGTTTACACTCCTTCCAGATATAAAAATTCTTATGGGCAGTATCTTGAACATTCTCCCTATTGCGAACGTGATTTCAGAGTTCCTGAAAAACTTTTAACTATTGATAAAAAGGGTGATTTCCTTGTAAAAATTAAAAAATATAATAAACTACATAATTATATTTATGATTTTCACCCCTGGGATGTAGTTGGCTGGGATGGATATTTTTATCCTTGGATCTTTAACATTAATGATTTTATGCCTATCACAGGCAAAATTCATCAACCCCCGCCGGTACACCAAACTTTTGAAGGCAGAAATTTTGTTATTTGTTCATTCTGTCCCAGACTTTTTGACTATCATCCCGAAGCAATTCCGGCTCCGTATAATCACAGTAACATTGATAGCGATGAAGTACTTTATTATGTAGAAGGGCAGTTTATGTCACGCAAGGGAGTTGATGTTGCATCTTTCACCCTGCATCCTGCAGGTATTCCGCATGGTCCGCACCCTGGAACTATGGAAGCTTCTATTGGTAAAAAGGAAACTCTTGAACTTGCTGTGATGATAGATACATTTCATCCGTTAAAACTAACCGAATATGCAAAACAATTTGATCAGCCAAATTATCCTTTTACTTGGAATGAAGAAGGACATGAAGCTGAAATTGAATAATTGATAATATTTCTATGAATGTAAAAAACATTCATTAAAAGCTGTTTTAAAAAAACAGCTTTTTTTATTTCTGCTATAGTGTTTAAAAGAATAATTGCATATATTTACGGATGAAGAATATTTTGAATTATAATAAAATAATATTTATTTTCTGTTTGTTTGCCTCTCAATCATTTCTTTTGGCTCAAAGCGGTTGGTTTCAGCAATCAAGTTCTACAAATAAATCTTTAAAATCGGTTTCTTTTTTAAATGATAATACCGGTTTTGCTGCTGGCAGTGGCGGAGTAATTTTAAAAACTACTAACAGCGGTATTAATTGGATTAATATTTATTCTGTTGTTATTTACGATGTAAGAACTGTGTACTTTATTAATATTTCAACAGGTTGGGCTTACATTAAAGGAAATATATCTGATAGTACTTTTGTTATTAAAACCATAAATTCAGGTTTAAATTGGAGCAAAAGTTTTATTGATACATCAAACACGTTATTTAGTGCTGCTGAAATTAAGTTCCTAAATGAAAATACTGGTTATATGGTAAATTCCATAAATGTAAGAAAAACTACTAACGGTGGTTCAAATTGGCAGGTGCTTTACCCTAATGTTACAATTCCTTCCTGCCTGTATTTTCTGAACGAAAATACCGGCTGGGTTGCAGGCTTTCAAACAAGCATTTATAAAACTTCCAATGGGGGGTTAAACTGGGCTCAGCAATTTGAAAATCAAACTAACACTTCCAGCCGTAAAATAATTTTTCTCAACAATTCAACCGGGTTTTATGCTACAGACTACGGTGTTTACTCAACTACAAACAGCGGTGAAAATTGGAACGAAAGTTTTTATGTCTTCAATATTTACCCTATTGCTTTATCCTTTATAAACAGCAATACCGGCTGGTGTTTATCTTCTATTGCTGATACTTCTTTACGGAATGTTATTCTTAAAACTACAAATTCAGGTGTAAACTGGAATATATATGAATTAAATCTGCAAAACAAAAAATTTAACTCTATCTTCTTTTCATCACAAAATACAGGGTGGATTGCAGGTGATTCCGGTTATATTTACAGGTCAACTAACGGGGGTGTTCCTATTGGCATTCAGCCTACAGGAAATAATATTCCCCTTAATTTTTCATTATCACAAAATTATCCTAATCCGTTTAATCCTGTTACAAATATTAATGTTGATTTACCGCGAAATACACATACTCTATTAATTATATTTGATGCATTAGGAAGAGAAATTGATAAACCGGTAAATAATATCCTTCCTCCCGGATCATATAGATTTGAATGGGATGCCTCAAATTATCCAAGTGGTGTGTATTTTTATAAATTAATTGCCGGAAATTATATTGAAAGTAAAAAAATGATTCTTATTAAATAAAATATTTTTATTAAATAAAATCATGCAATTAATTTATTTTGTATATTTAATTTATGATAAATTAAATATACAGATTACCTTCTTCTGATTTATGATTTAATTTTGATGATTAAAATGAAATTTTTTAAAATTTGGGCTGTTTTTAAAACAGCCTTTATTGTTAATAAATGGTAAATTATTTTTGTACTCTATGATACTTTCAGAAACTACAATTCAAAATATAGCTAATGCTCATTATGTAAACGGTATTCTGCCTCATAACTATCTGGTTAAATACCGCAATATATTTGAGCTGCTGCAGTACAGGGCACATTTACACCCTGAAAAAAACTACATTACTTTCTACCCTGATGGTTCCGAAAAAAAGGTGCTTTCTTACAAAAATTTTGTTGAAATGGTTTATAAAACCGCAAATTTCCTGAAAGCTCATGGTATAAATCCGGGAACAAGAATTGCAACTATATCTCATAATCACATAAATACCGTTATTCAGTATTTTGCTGCATGGTGTACGGGTGCAACCGTTGTGCCTATAAATGTTAACGAAGAACCTGATAGGATTGAATATATTCTGCAAAGCTCACTCACAGTACTTGCCTTTATTAATTCCGAATTTTATAATAAATTTTCTGATGTATTTAGTAAACTTAATATAAAACCTGTAATCTATTCTGATTCCGAATTTAATATCTCCAAAGGATGTGTTGACTTTATTAATGAAATTAATAATCAACCTCCTGATTTTATGCCTGATGATGCTGTGAATCAGGAAACAGAAGCGATGATTGTTTATACCTCGGGTACTACGGGTTTACCTAAAGGAGTGGTTTTAACCCAATATAACCTGCTGATTGATTCCGATGGCATTAGCAAGTGGCACAAAATAACAAAAGAAACTGTTATGATGTGTGTATTGCCTATTCATCATGTTAATGGTACTGTAGTTACTATTTTAACACCAATGTATTCAGGGGGGTCAGCAATACTAAATCAGAAATTTCATACGGATAAATTTTTTAAAATACTTTCAGATGAAAAAGTTAATGTAGTAAGCGTTGTTCCAACCCTGCTGCAGTTTCTTTGCCATGAGTTTGAATTAAATAAAAAGTTTTTGAAAAATAGTATTACACTCCGTTCAGGTGAAAATTTGAAGATGAAGTTAAATCACTTCAGTCATATAATTTGCGGTGCAGGTCCGTTAACTTGTGAGCTTGTTCAAAAATTTGAAAATATGTTTGGCTTAAAAATTGTTCATGGGTATGGACTTTCTGAAACTACATGTTATTCATGTTTTATCCCGATTGATCTTAATGCCGATTATCACAACAAATGGCTGCTTAACCACGGATTTCCAAGCATTGGCATAGCTATTGAACCAAATGAAATGGATATACATAATGAAAGCGGTGAGCCGCAAGGTGAAAATATAAGAGGCGAAATAGTTGTCAGGGGACATAATATTATGAAATATTACGATGAAAATACCGAAGCAAATGATAAAACTTTTGAATTTGGCTGGTTCAGAAGCGGTGATGAAGGTTTTTACCTGTTTGATGATAAAGGAAGGAAATATTTTTTTATTACCGGAAGACTTAAAGAACTGATTATAAGAGGCGGAATTAATATTGCACCGCTTGAAATTGATGAAGTATTAAATTCTATGCCGGATATAAAATCAGCTATTGCTGTTGGTTTTGAAAATGACTGGTATGGCGAAGAAGTTGGTGCCCTTGTTTTACTGAATGAAAATATAGATGAATCAGATGATTTAAAAAATAAGATTATTCAATATTGCAAATCTAAACTCCCCTCATATAAAGCACCCAAAGTTGTGGTATTTTCAGACGCAATTCCTGTTACTTCTACCGGTAAATATCAGCGTAATAAAGTTAAATATCTTTTTGCTGAGTTTAAAACCCAGCAGTATAAATGAAACTTATTTCTTCACATGGAAACAAAGACCTTTCTATAGTTTATGTTGCCCAAACCGCAAATAATGAATTAATAGAATTTGTTGAATCACTGCAGCCCCCAAAAACAAGAGAAGAAAAGTGGGTTCTCATTTTATCAGTTTTATATGGCTGTGCCGTTAAATGCAAAATGTGTGATGCCGGTTCATATTACCGAGGCAGGTTATCCAAAGAAGCAATTTTCTGGCAGATTGATAACTTAATTTCAAGAAGATATCACGATGGTAAAGTCCCTTCTAAACTGCTTAAAGTGCAATTCACCAGAATGGGGGAGCCGGCTTTTAATTCTAATGTATTAAAAGTTATTGATGAATTTGATATTTATTTTAATGCCCCGGGTTTTATGCCTTCTATTTCTACTATTGCCCCAAAATCAACTGATGGTTTCTTTGAAGAAATGCTGGAAATTAAAAATAATAAATTCAATCATGGTAATTTTCAATTACAGTTTTCAATTCATACAACTGATGAAATATTAAGAGATGAGTTGATACCCGTAAAAAAATGGAGCTTTAAAGAAATAAGTAACTATGGCAGCAGATTTTATACTGAGGAAGGCAGAAAAATTAGCTTAAGTTTTGCTGCATCAATACAATATCCTGTAATTCCTGAATTACTTTTGCAGTATTTTGATCCTGCTAAATTCTTAATTAAATTAACCCCTCTTAACCCTACATATAGTTCAAAAGAAGCTGGTCTTACATCTGTTATTGATGAATTGAATTTTACGGATAATTTAAAATTAGCTGATGATTTCAGAACTTGCGGATATGAATTAATTATAAGTTTGGGCGAATTTGAAGAAAATTACATTGGAAGCAACTGCGGACAGAATATTATTACTCATGCAGTTTCACATGATACCCTTGAAACTGCTTATCCTAAGCTTGATGAAGATTTAAAGTTGAAAATCAACGAAATTGTAAATAAATAAAATACTTATTTAAATTAAAAAGCCATCTTATTAGATAAGATGGCTTTTATGTGAATCAATTTCTAAAGTTTTATTTAACTAAAAGCATTTTCTTTGTTTCTGTAAAACTTGATGTTTCTAATCTGTAGAAATATGCTCCGCTTGAAAGATGTGATGCATTAAAGTTTATTTCATAACTTCCTGCATTAACATTCTGATTTACAAGTGTTGCAATGTTTTTACCTGTAATATCAAAAACTGTAATCTTTACATTACCGCTTACAGGAACTGCGAATTGTATCTTGGTTTCAGGATTAAACGGGTTTGGATAATTCTGTTTTAAATTGAATTTATCCGGAACGTTGCTGCTTATTGGAGTAATTCCTGTTAATGGACCTACTAACCTTATTAAATCATAACCAACATAATCGCTATTATTTCCGGCAGGCCCGCCTTGTGCAACACGATAGTTAATTGCGAATCTTCCTGTAGCACCAGCTGTAGGGATAACAAATCTTCTTTCCTGCCATGATCCTGAAGTAGTATTTTTAAATTTTCCAAGCTCTACCCATGAAGCTGTACCCGGAACGCTGTCACCATTTGATGCCCAGTGTACACGCATTGAATCAGGGAATGTTGAACCAGTTGGAGCTCTTTCATAGAATGTGATTGTATCGCCTGGTCCAGCATTTACAACCGGAGAAATTAGCCATAAATCAATTGTATTAGAGCCGGTTGTTGCATTAAAGTTTGAACCAAGATATCCAGTTGATGGTCCCTCAAATGCGGGGAAAACTTGGTCATTTCCCTGGAAATAAAATGTGGAACCAATAGGACCGTGAAGCGGACCTCTTTTGGGAATCCATCCTCTTGCTTTTAAGCCATTGGTATCATTAGCGCCATTCATATCATCAGAAAATTTTACATCGTTACTAAAACTTACTGGTGGATTATAGCTGTTATCAGATGTTGACTGTGTTTTTGAGCCAAACTGGTCTAAGTAAAGCATGCCTGTAATTAATATACCGGCAATCACCAGACTTAAAAATGGAATAATTCGTTTAATCATATCAATCCTTTCAATAATTGAATGTTATATAAAACATCTTAGTAAATTTTTAAATCAAAGCAAATATGCATTAAAATATTTCAAAATCCAATAGATATTAAAGTTTATTTTTAGTAATAATTAGTAACTAATATTTGAAGTTAAGGGTATTTTTTCACTGAAATTATTAAGGAATTTTCTTACATTGTAATTTATAGTATTGTTAATTAGCTAGTTAATATAATAGTTGATTTATTAACAATACAAAAAAAGGGCATTCAATTTAATGAATGCCCTGAAAAAATATAAATTCAGATATTTATTTAACTAACATCATTTTTTTGGTTTCTTTGTAGTCACCTGAAGTTAATGTGTAGAAATATAGTCCGCTTGATAACTTTGATGCATTGTAGTCAAATGAATAGCTTCCTGCTTCCATATTTTTGTTAACAACAACATCAACTTCTCTTCCCATTACATCATAAACCGCAATCTTTGTCATGCCGGCTTTTGAGAGGTCAAAAGATACTTTTGTGGTTGGGTTAAACGGATTTGGATAATTTTGCTTTAAGCTATAATTTACAGGAACCCCTGTGTTATTGTTTGAAATTGCAACCAAATTTGTCCCGTAAATTACAAATGGAAGTCCCTGAGGATTTGTTCCGTCCATTGCATTTCCCCAAACTCCTGCTAATTTCTGTTTGCCGTTTCCTGTTATAGGATTATTTAATATTGTTCTTGGTGGTGCCCAAGGTCCTGAACCTAATGAACCTCTAAAACTGAACTGAACCCAGTAATATCCTGCAGATAATGTTGTGCTAAGAGTATCAACAACTGCCATTATAGGTCTGGTTGTTTGAGTATTATACGGAGGTGTAGCGGTTGTTCTGTATATATTTGACCAGTAAGTAGCGAGTAATCTGTTTGCAGTTGTATCACCTGAGTTTAATGTTACACCGGCACTATCAACTCTTCCGTTCCATATTGCAACATGACTGCCTGTAATTGTTGATGTTAACGGTGAACCTGTTTGGTAGCTGTAAAACTTAATTGAATCAATATGCCAGTTTTGACCTGCAGGTACTGTAAAAGCATCACCCATCCAGTTGTATAAATTTGCTTGACAGCCAAAACCATACAGCGTTCCGGGTGCAGTAATAAAGCTAACATCAGCTCCGCCCTGGCCCTGTCCGGGTGCGTTAACTAATTCATTATGTGTATATAATGCAACAAGAGGGTCATCATAATTGTAACCCTGTATCTGATTTATATCACTCTGATATAAAATATTGCTTGGTGCAGAGTTTGTTACAACATCCTTATCATTACCGTTATTGGTAAAACCATAAACTAAAAGTGATAAAGATATAGCTGTAATTAAAGCTAAAATTGGAAAATTCTTTTTCATAAATTGTACCCTTCTAATAAATAGTTTATAATAATTCTTTGTCAAATATGTAATTAAATACCTTATTAATCAAGTCTATTTATGAGAAATATTAACTTTGATTGTAGGAATTAATTATGTAATTTAAATAGAAATCAGATTATTTTATGACATTTTTAACCCTTTATTAATATTTTTATAATTCATATATTTGAAATCTTTGTGTTTTTAACACATCCTGTAAATAAACAATAAAAAATCTAAAAATATATTAATTTAAGGGGTAACATTGCTATGGCAGAGAAAACAGCTGAAAAGAAAACTAAAGGAACTAATGGTGTTCAAAAAGATAGAAACAATGAAAAAGAAAGCTTAAGCTATGATTTCCATAAAGAAACAGAAAAGAATCACGGATTATCAAACGATGAAATGATTCATGCGTATAAATCCATGCTTCTTTCAAGGTTCACCGATGACAGAATTGATACTTTAATTAAACAGGGTAAAGCAACATTCCTTATTTCCGGCTCCGGGCACGAAGCCGTTCAGGTAGCATGTGCAATGGCAATGCAGGGCGGTAAGGATTGGTTTTTTACTTATTATAGAGATAATGCGTTAGGTACAGCACTTGGTATTACTCCACTTGATATTTTCAGGCATATCATGGGGCGTGAAACTGATTCATTCACAGGTGGCAGGCAAATGCCTATGCATCTTGGTTCAAAAAAACTCAGAATGCCAACAGCTTCATCTCCAACCGGTTCACAATACCTGCAGGCAGTTGGTGGAGCATTAAGTTGCGTTTACCGTAATACAGATGAAATTGCTTATGTTGGAGGCGGTGAAGGCTCTACCAGTGAAGGTGAATTCTTTGAAGCAATTAACTGGGCTGCCCGCGAAAAACTTCCCGCAATTTTCTGCATTCAAAATAACCGTTTCGCAATTTCTGTTCCAATTGAACAGCAGACTGCGGGTGCTTCTGTATATAAAGTAGTTCAGGGTTTTGAAGGGCTTCATACATTTCATATTGATGGTACCGATTTCCTTGAATCTTATGCAACCGCAAAAGAAGCTGTTAAACTTGCAAGATCTGGTGAAGGTCCCTCATTTATTTATGCTGATGTGGTTAGACTTCGTTCACATTCAGCTTCTGATTCTCAGGATAAATACCGCTCAAAGGAAGCTATTGCTAATGATACAAAACGCGATCCCATTGCTAAATTTGAAAAAGAACTTATTGCACGCGGTATATTAACACAAGAGGAAATTGATAAAATTAGGAAAGAACTTAATGATGGTGTTATAAAAGATGCTGAAACTTCATTTGCTGAACCGATACCTGACCCAAAAACTGTTGAAGATAACCTTTTCTGTCCTGCAAATGAACAGACTAAGATTAACTACGAATCATCCATTCCCTCCGGTGAACCAATTGTAATTGTTGATGCAATCAATCATGCGTTGATTGAAGAAATGGAAAAAAATCCAAATATGCTTATTTACGGTGAAGACGTTCAGGATGGTAAAGGCGGAGTATTTACAGCAACAAAAGGTATTTCTACCAAATTTGGTGTAAAACGCTGTTTTAACTCACCGCTTGCCGAAGCTTCTATAGTTGGTACTGCAGTTGGTGCTGCGTTAACCGGCTTAAAGCCTGTTGTTGAAATTCAGTTTGCTGACTACATTTTCCCTGCAATGATGCAGATACGTGATGAACTTGTTATGTACCGCTACCGTTCAAATGGTACATTTTACTGTCCCGTCACAATCCGGGTTGCTACTGGCGGGTATATTGGAGGAGGTCATTATCACTCCCAAAATATTGAAGCTATTTTTGCAAAATGCCCGGGACTATATATTGCAATGCCTTCAAATGCTGCTGATGCAAAAGGTCTGCTTAAAACTGCTTGTCAAATTAAGGATCCTGTTATGTTTCTTGAGCATAAATTCCTATACAGGCAGGGTTATGCTAAATCACCTGAACCCGATGCTGACTACTATTTACCTTTTGGTAAAGCTGCAGTTAAAAAAGAAGGTAATGATCTTACAATTGTTACTTACGGTGCTTTAGTTGAAAAAGCTATGAAAACTTCCAGAGAAATGGAAAAAAAGGGTTACAGCGTTGAAGTTATTGATATCAGAACTATTGTTCCTTTAGATACAGATACAATTGTAAACTCAGTTAAAAAAACAGGTAAGGTGATTGTATTTCACGAAGATACAAAATTTATGGGCTTTGGTGCTGAAATTGCTTCGCAAATAGCTGAAGCGGCATTTGAATATCTTGATGCTCCTGTAAAAAGAGTTGCCGGATTGCATGTTCACATTCCTTTCAGTCTGGAAAGTACCGCCCTGCCGCAGGATAGCTGGATTCTTAATGCAGCCGAAGAAATGCTTGCATATTAATCAGCTGTAATTTTAAATATTGAATTACTGAATTACATAAGCGGAAAGATTTTTCTTTTCGCTTTTTTATTTCTAAATAATGAAAGAACCAATTATATCAATTTCGGGGATAAGGGGAATTTTTGGCGAATCACTTACACCAGAAAATATTATCAGATATTCTGCAGCATTTGCAATGTATGTAAGGAGCAAAAAAGTTGTTATAGGCAGAGATGGAAGAATAGGCGGAGAATTAATTGAAATGCTTATCCAAAATACTCTGCTTTTTTGCGGCTGTGAAGTTGTTAATGTTGGTGTTGCTCCAACTCCAACTATTACTTTAGCCGTTGAAACACTCAAAGCCGCAGGCGGAATATCCATTACCGCCTCTCATAATCCGCAGGAATACAACGGTATGAAATTTATTAACTCCAACGGTATTTTTCTGGATAAGATAGAAAATAAAAAGCTTTGGAAATTTTTTGATAAAACCTTAAATGCTTTTGTGAACCAGAATAATATTAAGCATGTTGAATATTATCCCAAATTTGCTGAATATCATATCGCTAAAGTTCTTAATATCAGATCACTTGATATAAAAGCAATTAAAAAACGCAGATTTAAAGTTGTTGTTGATTGTGTTAATTCATCCGGCTCAAAAATTATTCCTGATCTGCTAAAAAAACTTGGATGCAATGTAGTTAAAATAGATTGCTCTTCAAGCGGAATTTTCACCCGTAAACCTGAGCCCGTTCCGGAAAATCTTACACAAACCTGTAAAGCAGTTAAAAAGCATAAAGCTGATATTGGCATTGTAATTGACCCCGATGCTGACCGCTTGGTTATTATTACAGAAAAAGGCGATCCGTTTGGAGAAGAAAATACAATAACAACAGTTGTTAAACATATACTTTCAAAAACTCCGCAAGCAAAAAGAATTGCTGCAATAAATCTTTCAACATCACGCTCAGTTGATGATATTGTCAGCTCGCTTGGCGGAAAACTTTATAAATCACCTGTTGGTGAAATTAATGTTATAAAGAAAATGAAACAGATTAATGCAGTTGTTGGAGGCGAGGGCAGCGGTGGAGTAATTCTGCCCGAAGTTCATTACGGGCGTGATTCACTTGTTGGTACTGCAATAATTTTAAGTGAAATTGCTTCATCCGGTCTTTCGGTTTCTGAATATAAAAATTCATTGCCTAAATATCACATAAAAAAATCAAAAATTTTGCTTAATAAAATAAATGCTGAAAAAATCATATCATTTTTCAAAAAGAAGTACAAAAAGTATCCTCAAAATCAAGAAGATGGTTTAAGGATAGATTTTAATTCAGCATGGGTAAATTTCAGAAAGTCAAATACTGAACCAATTATCAGAATTATTATTGAAGCAAAAACATCTCGATTAGTTTCTGAAATTTATAATGAAATCAACAGCAGTCTTGGCAAAATTTAATAATCAGAATAATATATTTCCCTTTATTTTAAATTAAAATTATTGCTATTTTGCTTTTAATAACTTATAATTTTAAAATTTTATGGCAAAATTACTGGAAATTAAAAACCTGAAAACATATTTTTACACCGATGACGGTGTTGCTAAAGCTGTGGATGGTGTTAACTTTGATCTTGATCAGGGCGAAACTCTTGGCTTGGTAGGGGAGTCAGGCTGCGGAAAAAGTGTTTCCGCTTTATCTATCATGAGACTTATCCCGAACCCGCCCGGCAAAATTGTTGATGGCGAAATACTTTTTAAAGGGCAGGACCTTACAAAATTTGATGATAAAAAAATGCAGGAAATCCGCGGTAATGATATTGCTATGATCTTTCAGGAACCTATGACATCATTAAATCCTGTGTTTACCTGCGGTGATCAAATTGATGAAGCTGTTATTCTTCATCAGCAGGTTACTAAAGAAGAAGCTAAAAAACGCTCAATTGGAATGCTGCATCTTGTTGGTATTCCCGCTCCTGAACAGCGATACAATGAGTATCCCCACCAGCTTTCAGGCGGATTAAGACAGCGTGTTATGATTGCAATGGCACTTTCCTGTAATCCTGAAATTTTAATTGCTGATGAACCAACCACCGCGCTTGATGTAACCGTGCAGGCACAGATTCTGGAGCTAATTAAAAAACTTCAGGATGAGCTTGGCATGGGCGTGATTATGATAACCCATGACCTTGGCGTTATTGCTGAAGTTTCTAAAAGAGTAGCGGTAATGTATGCCTCTAAGGTTGCTGAGTATTCAAATGCTGAAGAAATTTTTTATAATCCTAAACATCCATATACACTCGGGCTGCTTAACAGTATTCCTAAGCTTAATAAAGGGCAGGGCAGACTTTCAACAATTGAAGGTAATGTACCCCCTGCAACAAATTATCCTTCCGGCTGTCATTTCTGTACAAGATGTAAATATGTTGATAGCAAGCTTTATACAGCCGATAGCAAATGCTGGAACATTGAACCCGTTTTGGAACAAGTTTCCGGAACAAGCACTATGCATGTTGTTGCCTGTCATTATTACAAAGAAATTGAAAAAAGGCGAATTAAAGAAGGCGATAAAATTCCTTCTGATGCAGCATAATTTTTTTAAACCCCGTAAATAATGGGGTTTTTTTATTTTTAACTTTATGATAACAGTTCCCAAGCCCGGTAATACAAAGCAAGAGCTTCTTAGAAAACTTGAAACTCTTAAAAGCAGTATGAGAGATCAGATTGAAGGAAATGAAATTTCATTAACTCAAATTACTGATGGTTATAGTGTGAAAGCCGCTAAGAAAATACTTTTTATGACCTTTTTTGTTGATGCTGAAATAATTGCAAAAGATGGAGAATATTCAATTACTTATCAAACTAATGCACCTCAAAGTAAAGTAGATGAAGCACTTGCAAAAGTCAAAGAAGTTCTGGAAAAACTGTAGAATGTAAATTATTTATTATATCCAATAATTTTCTTCCAAAAAATCAGATTGTCCTTTACAATTCAGAAATTTACAAAATAATATGCAAAATCACCTAACCTTTACAAAGCAGGACCCCTAGCCCCTCTCCTAAAAGGTGAGTGGGAATATGATTATGCAACAAACCCCATCTGAGATATTTTAAATACTCCGGATTTACAAAAAATCTTTATTTATACTTTCTGCTGGATCCTCATCCCCCCTTTTCTGTTTAATGAGGGACCAAGGTGATTAGTATTTGTTTAATTATTTTGAAATCATCTTTACAATAAAGGTCTTTACAAAACAAATACCCTGCTTAGTTAAATTTATGTCAATCTTATACCATTTGCCTTCAGTATCAATGAAATTTGTCCTATGTGCATTGGTTCATGCCTAATAGCATGCATTAAAACAGTCATCTTGCTTTTGCTCCCGCCAAACTCCACCTCAATATTATTTTCGGCTTCCATTTGTTCATCTGTCATATTGTTTAATATTTCAATTGCTTTGGAATGAACATCCTCTCTCTGTTTTTTTACTTCTTCAATTGCAGGTGGATTTTCTGATTTATCTGGTTCACTGCCAAATTCAAAATCGTTCAGCCATTCAATGCCCATACTCTCGCCGCCAATTCCTTCCACAATTAAAAAATGTTCAGTCCACACAAGGTGTGCCAATATCCAGTAAGCGCTGTTCATTTTTACACCGTTTATCTCATATTGCTTTTTAATATCCAACCCCTCTAATTTAGAAAAATAATAATTTGAAAGATTCCTTGTCATTTGATAAGTTTTAATTAATGCCTTAGTTTTTGTGTTTTCTGCCATTGTTTTAAGTTATATTTATTTACAATTTCAAATTAAACTTTGAATCACTGATTATAAAATACAGAAAATTTTATTATACTTCAGTAGCGAAGTTTCAAATCTAATCTCACAACATTTTCAATATGAAATGTGTGCGGAAACATATCAACCGGCTGAATTGCAGTAATTTCATATTTTTCTCTAAGCAATGCAATATCTCTTGCCTGTGTTGCTGGATTGCATGATACATAAATTATTCTTTTTGCTTCATATTGAAGTAAATATTCCGCAGCTTTTGGGTGAATACCGCTCCTGGGCGGATCAAGAATAATTACATCAAATTTAGAATCCATAGAATCCTTTCCCCCCTCTCCTTTTAGGAAAGGGGCAGGGTTTACTACATTGTATAAGGAATCAGGTTTATGTACCTCACCCCCTTTCCCCCTCTCCTTTGAGGAGAGGGGGTAACTGCCTTCTGCTAATCTATTTTCAAAAGGAAGTTTCAATTCCTTTTCCCCCTCTCCTTTTAGGAGAGGGGCAGGGGGAGAGGTTACAGAACTTTTAAAGTACCTGTCTTGCAAAGGCTTACCATGTAAAGATGAGGCAACCATCCTCAAAAATTCCTTTACATCCATTGCAATAAACTCGCAATTAGCAGTTTTATTTAATTTAGAATTTTCATTAGCCATCTCAATAGATTCATTACTTAGCTCAACTCCATAAATCTTATTAACTTTACCTGATATATAAATTGAAATTGCACCGCAACCGCAGTAAAGGTCTAAAACATTTTCACTTCCATTAAACTCTGCCATATCAGCAGCAAATTTAAATAATTTTTCACACTGTTTTGAATTTGTCTGAAAAAATGCATTGGGTGTGATCTTAAATTCATATCCCCCAATATTTTCTGTAATATATCCGTTGCCGTAAACAGTATTATAGTTATCAGCCAATGCAACCTGTGCCTTTGAATTTGTTAATGAATTTACAAATGTTGTAACTTCAGGTATCTTTTTTTGCAGCAAAGCTGCATATTCATTTATCAGCTTTGGATTATTATCATAAGTTATCAGATTCACCATAACCTCTCCGGTATTTACCGAGCGTCTTACTGTCAAAAATCTTAAATAACCCGCATGTGTTTTTGTTGAATATACAGATGTATTTTTATCTTTAAAAAACCCGCGTGTTAAATTCAGCACTTTATTGGAAATTTCTGAAAGCAGATAACATTTTTTAATATCAAGTATTTTTTCAATAAATCGGGGAATGTGATAACCAACTGCAAAATTTTTATCAATATTTTCTTTTCCTATTTCTTTCTTTTCAAGCCAGCGGTCATTGGAAAATGAAAACTCCAGCTTATTTCTGTAAAAGTATATATCATCTGAGCCGATTACTTCGGGAATTTTTATATCTTTAAATCCTCCAATTTTGTTAAAAGCATTTTTTACGATATTCTGTTTTATTTCTAATTGCCTGTAATAAGATATATTCTGCATTTTACAGCCATTGCAGGTTCCAAAATATTCGCATTCAGGTTTTACTCTGTTTTCAGATGCCTCAATTATTTCATACAATATTGCTTCTGCAAACTTTTTCTTTAGTTTGCTTATTTTTACCTTTACTAAATCACCCGGAACAACTGCAGGCACAAATACAACCAGCTCACCGTTATATCTGCCTATACCTCTGCCTTCTGCTCCAATATCCTCAATTTTTAGCTCAACAATGTCATCTTTTTTAAGTGTATTCAATATATATTATATCCTGATTTATTGTATAGAAGTAATATTAACTTTAAATAAAATTCTAAAATTATTATAATGTACAAATATAATTATAATATCAGGGAAAATTAAAGTTCATATTTAGTGAGAAATAAAGCATTATCAGATGCAAAGCGTGTCATTCAGATTGAACGTAAAGCATTAGGACTTCTTGAAAAACGTATTAACGGTACATTCAGCGAAGCAATTGATCTATTATATAAGTGCAAGGGTACTGTAATTGTTACAGGTATTGGAAAATCAGGTATAATAGCACAAAAAATAGTTGCAACATTCAATTCCACCGGAACAGCAGCTATATTTCTGCATTCAGCTGATTCAGTTCATGGTGACCTTGGCATAATCCGCAAAGGTGATATTGTTATTTGTATCTCTAAATCAGGGGATACCAAAGAGCTTATTCAGCTTTTGCTTGCTGTAAAACATTTAGGTGTAAAAGTAATTTCAATTGTTGGCGATATTGACTCAAAACTTAAAGAACTTTCTGATATAGTGATAGATGTATCTATTGAACAGGAAGCTTGCCCGTTTAATCTTGCACCAACTACATCAACTACTGCCTCATTGGTAATGGGTGATGCACTTGCAATTGCTCTATTAAATAAAAAAGAATTCAGCAGGGAAGAGTTTGCTATGTTTCATCCCGGCGGAATTTTGGGTAAAAAACTTCTCTTAAGGGTCAGTGATCTGATGATTAAAGATGATTTAATTCCAATAGTAAAAGAAAATGCGTTGTTTAAAGATGTTGTATTTGAAATTTCAAGTAAACGGCTTGGATGTACCTGTGTGGTTGATAAATCCGGAAAACTGAAGGGTATCATTACAGATGGTGATATCCGCAGAACACTGCAGAAGTTTGAAACAGTTGCTGATATTAGGGCAAAGGATATAATGAATACAACTCCTAAACTAATTAACGAAAATATGCTTGGTGAAACAGCACTGGAGCTGATGGAAAAATATACAATTACTCAGCTTGTAATTACTGATAAAAAGAAAAAACCTGCCGGTGTTGTTCACATGCATGATCTTGTTAAAGCAGGTCTTGGTTAAATTTAATTCTCATCAGTTATTTTCTGTAATTCTGCCGCTGATACTTTCAGCTTTTATTTCATTGAGCTTACTAAGCTCCTGCAGTGAAAATAAAATTGAACCTCCTAAAATTGATATCACTTCTTCAGATAGTATCCCTTCGCAGGAAAGTTTTAATAATACCGTAACATTTTCAGATTCAGGAAAAGTTAAGGCAATACTTATTGCCGGCAGAATTAGGGTATTCAGTAAGTTTAATTATACATTAATAGATAGCGGTGCTAAAGTTGATTTCTACAAAAATGGCTTATATAGCTCAGTACTTACCGGTAAGCGGGGAAAAATTTATGATAATACAAAGGATGTGGAAGTTTATGATGATGTTAAATTAGTTTCACAGGATGGAGCAACATTAACTACTAATAAACTTTATTGGGTTAATAAAACACAGCGAATCAAATCTGATGAGTTTGTTCATATTGTTACCAAAACAGAGGATATTCAGGGTTACGGATTTGAAGCTGACCAGAATCTTAAAAACTATGTTATTTACAAAGTTAGCGGGCAGGTACAAAAATAATTGAAGTATTTAATACTATATATTACTGTAATCCTTATTTTTACTGATGGTATTTTAAGCCAGGATAAAATTACTATCAACCATGCCGATAGTCTTGTTGGTAAAGTTGTTGATGGCCAACAGGTACGCGAAGCACTTGGAAATGTTTCATTGGTACATAATAACATCAAAATAACATGTAACCGAGTTATACAGTATTATAACCTTAATAAAGCTGAGCTTTTCGGAAATGTTCATGTTGTACAGGATACTCTTTCAATTTTTGCTCCACAAGGGACTTATTACGGCAATGAAGCAAAAGTAGTGTGTCCCTCAGGTGCTACATTAACTGACCCCAAAACTACTCTGAAAGCTAATTACGGTACTTATCTTTTTAATCAAGACCTTGCCAACTTCAGGGGTAATGTCAGAATTACAGACAACCGGAGTTATACCATAACCTCAGATGAACTTGATTATTACAGAAATGTCCAGAAATCTTATGCCCGCGGTAGTGTAAAGGTTGAAACAGATTCATCTGTAATATATTCGGATAATCTTGTTTACGAAAAGCTTATAGGTATTTCAACTGCAACAGGAAATGTTAAAATTGAAAGCGATTCAACAATAATTACTTCAAATAAAGCAACATATTTTGAGTTTGAAAAAAAATCAATTGCTGAAGAAAATGTTAAAATAAATTTTCTTACAGAAAATGCTGTTGTATTTGGCAATTATGCAGAAAACTATGAAGAAAAGAATTATTCTTTTGTAAAGGGCAGGGCAAAACTTATACAGATTGAAAGTAAAAATGAAAGTTACGATACAACTTTTTTATGGAGTGATAAAATGGAATCATTCCGGAACACACCTGAACACTATATTGCAACCGATAGCGTAAGAACTATACGAAATGATTTTCTTTCCGTATCACATTCAGGTTATTATTTCAGAAATAAATCCGGTAAAGGAGGTGTTATTACTCTTTCACGTGACCCGGTTGTTTGGAAGGATAAGCTGCAGGTTACAGGTGATTCTATTTATGCATACTTTAAAGATGATATTGAAGATATTTATATTAACCGAAGTGCATTTGCTATGCAGCAAAGTGAAATTGAAAGTAACAGATATGATCAAATCTCCGGTGTATTTATGCACATAAAATTTTTACAAAATCAGGTGAATTCTATTCAGGTTGATACTAATGCCTCAAGCATTTATTTTGTTTATGATCTTAATTCACCAAACGGTGCAAATCGTTCTGAAGGAAATATTATAAAATTATTTTTTACTGATAAAAAAGTTGATAAAGTTAATATTTACGGAAACCCGCAGGGGACATATCTTCCTGAAAATCTGGTTATTACTGATGAGCTTAGATTGCTCGGTTTCAGAGTTAGATTAGATAAACCAGATAGAACACAATTATATTAAATTAATCAGTTTTTAATATTTTTTTTATCCCGTATATCTCATTTTTATCGTTTTTTTGAGGTTTTTAAAAATCTAAAATTTTGCACTATTTGACAATTAAAAATAAATCATTATATTAGTGCAGTTAGTCAACAGTTTTAAAGTAAAGGTTTATAAGGAGAAAATTTAAATAATAAAAGGTGTTCACAACAGCAGTCAAAATATCAGAAAGTTGAATTTGGAAAAGTCACCTCTTGTACTATTGCAAAATTGTTACAAAAAGGGTATCTTTAGTTGTGTAATATTTCCAATCAAATAAATTTCTATGACAACAATTGATCTGATTAACAAACTGGCTGTTGAACATAATATTACAACCGGAAGAGCAGAGATGATAGTGAGTATTTTAGTAGAAAGACTTACTGAAAAACTTAAAAAAGATGGAGAGGTTGTAATTAACAACTTTGGTACTTTCAGCATAAGGAAAAAAGAGTCAGGTTCTTTTTTAAAGATGGATGAATCTCTACTAATGGCTAAAAACAAGGTTGTTTTTTTACCTGATAAATATTTTCTTGAAAATATAAACTCAGTTTAATTACCCAAAATAAATTTAAGGGTTATGATAAAGCAGGAAATAATAGAAAAGATCAGTAAGTATTTTAAACTTACCAGCTTTGAAGCTGAAAAGATATATGATGATATCTTTTCAGGCATTATAAAAGGTGTTAAGGAAGAAAACATTGCTGATGTAACAAACCTAGGTGAGTTTATCATAAAATACAACAGCGGTGATGATAAAAATAAAAAAACAGTTGAATTTCTTCCTACGCTTTCTCTTGAAGAAGAGATAAATCAGCATGTTTTTGAAAATAACCCGCTTCCGGAACAGCAGCCTAAAGAACCTGAACCTGTGCAAAATGTTGTTCAAACTACAGTAATTCCCCCTGTTCCGCCTGTAATTCAAAAAGCACCTGAAATAATTAATGAAGAAATTTCTTCAAAGGATAATATTTCAGCTGTTAATAGTGAAACAGATAAACACATGAATGTTGAAGATGAAATCAAGCGTAAGAGGGATGAGATATTAAGTAAAATGATAAAGCCAAAAGATGAGCTTAAGAGTACTGAAAATAACGTAACACCTGTTGTATCTCCAATTGCTGCGATGAAGGATGAAAAAATTGAAAATATAAATAAATCTTCCGCAGATTTGACTAATAATGCAGATGAGCTTAATTCTGAAGCAGAAAAATTAAGATTGCAGGCAGAAGAGCTTACAAATAAAGCAGAAGCCCTGAAGAAGAAAGCAAACGAACTTTCAAGTACTTCATTTAGTGACTATTTTACCGAAACACAAAAGACACAAAAATCTTTCAATACCACAGTAACACCCCCGCCTGTTATTGAAAGCACTGTTATACCGCCTGTTGTAACTGTAATTCCGCCTGTTGAAACGGTTATACCTCCTGGTGCAGTTGAACTTCATAATCAGATTACGGGTGATATTAACAAAACAAATGAATCACAAAATAATGAATATCAAACAACTATTTCCCAAGGTCAAGTTCTAAATGGTAACGGAAATGGAAATGGTAACCAATATGAACATAAATTGAATGATAATTCATATTACATTTGGTATAAAGATAGTGAACCAAATGCTTCTGATACTCAAACTATGTCTTATGAGTATGAACTTCTTTATCAGGCTACTAAGGATGCTGAATATAAATCTAAATTAAGGATTTATGTTACAACATTTATAATTTTCTTTTCTATTGTATTAATATTGCTGATATTTTCACCTGTAATTTATAAATACTTTTTTTCGCCTTCAGATGATACCAATACAGAGCAGGTTCAGAACGAAACAAGCAGTACAGATGACCCGCAGAGCAATGATAATAATCAAGCATCTGTAAATTCATTGGATGAGCAGAAACCTGCAAATAATAACAGCACAGCACAACAGCAAAATACCGGACAGGAAAATTCAACGAAGCCTGTAAATTCTCCGCCAGTTACTGACGAGAATAAAAATGAACAACCTGCTGATGTGCAAGGTAACCAAAATAATAATAAAACAGACAAGTCTAATAACGTTGAACCAAAACAGCAGGTTGAAGCAAAAAACCAGCAGCAAAGTTCCACTGATGCAAATCAGCAGAAATCTGCCGGAAGTCATAACTTAACAGGTGTCCAAAAAACTTCTATGGGCTGGGTTGATGTTCAAAATAAAGTCATTTATGTTCAGCTTGAAAGCGGTAAATTCACTATTCAGGAATCTGCCTGGGATAGCGATGCAAAAGCAAATAAAAGAATAAACTCAGTTGGTACACTTATACCCGGTTTAAAAGGTAATGTACAGAAAGTTGATCTTGGTGGAAAAGGTACATGGTACAGGGCTAGATTTGGTGAGTTTGCTACTCTTGATGAAGCATATAATAAAGCAGCAGAGCTTAGAAGCAGAGAAAAAAACAGACTTACAGCTTTATTGTTTTCGTTCCTTATGTATGGCTGATTTTTTGTAAAAATAAAATGTTACAGCACCTAAAAAGCTGAGTATGATTGTTATCATGCCCAGCTTTCCTGTTAGATCACCATACTCTGTATAAATTGTTATTTCTGTATTTGCCGTAATATTTCTATCTGCAACTCCCTGCTGCCAATATTCAATCCTGTCATGTATATTACCTATCGGATCAATAAAACAAGATACCCCCGTTTGTGCACATCGTACTATCCATTTCCGGTTTTCTATTGCTCTTAATACGGCATACTGATTGTGCTGCTCCGGACCCGAGGTATTACCCCACCAGCCGTCATTGGTAACAATAATAAAATACTCTGCTCCATTTTTTGCAAACTCAGAAACAAACTCACTGAATACCGACTCAAAACAAATTAACCCTGCAAATTTTGTATCTATACCTTTAACAGAATCTTTTAAGGTAAAAATTGTTTTATCATTTCCCATTTGCCAGCCGCTTATTCCTACACCCCATGTAAACCATTTCTTTAAAAAAGGTACCTTTTCCTGATATGGTATTCTTTCACTAAACGGAACAAGTTTTACCTTTTTATGTATCTTAAACTCTTTATAATGTTTATGTGGTTCAATAAGTATTGCTGCGTTAAATACATCAAATTTCCGTTTTGATGGCTCGCTTGTTCTGTGGTCTGACGGAATTTTATCTGTATCATTATAGTAATACCTGTATGGGATACCCATCATTATATATTTATCTGATGAATCTGCCAAATCAAAAAATCTTTTTGATTTTAGTAAATTTACATCATCTAAAAAGTAATAAGGGGTTGAAGTTTCATGCAGAACAAGCATATCCGGATTAAACTTTAAACCATCATGCAAGCCATCTATATACGTATCTAATAACTTATCATGATCTCCCTTCCATTTTTTAAATGGATCAGTATTTGACTGAATTATTGCGGTGTTAACTGTTTTGCTCCGGCTGCTTACATCAAAATATTTTGTGTTATCAACTGAATTTAACCGGTAGTTGCCATAGAAATTGGGGAATAAAATTAATCCAAAAATAATTACTAATGAAATTATTGATTTTAAAGACCTGGTTTTCCAGCTTCTATGATATATGTTTGAATATGTAAAATATAAAATTGCTGTTATTACACATATCAAAAATGAAAGTCCATGCACTCCAAATAACTCAGCAGTTTGTATTCTTGTAAGATTATAAGTTTCAGTGTTGCCAAGCTCAAGCCAAGGGAATGAGAACTGCCAAACGTTATCAAAATACTCATACCCAACCCATATAAGAGGAAAGAGTGCTATAGCTAAACTTTTTTTATATTTTGCTACACCATAGATAATTAATAGGGGAATGAGCATGAACAATGAGTGAACAAATACAGTTGCTACTCCGCCTATTTTTAAGAATGTGTCATCTGAGTGCCACCCTGAGATCCAATAAAGTGAAACTTCATTAAAAATAAACATCGTTAAATATGCTCTTCCAAATGCCTGCCTTAATCTTACAGCATTAAGTACCAAATACAATAAAAGCATTAAACCCGGATAAATAAAAAACCAGGTTTTAAACGGAGGATATGAAAACCCAAGTAATAAACCGCTAATTATACAAAATATAAGAGTATTTAATCTTTTGTATTTTGTAAAAAAATTCAAAATTATAATTTAATATAGATTATTTAAGAAGGCAGATACAATATGCAGAACATCCCTGCTTTTTGCCTATATAACCAAGGCCTTCAGAAGTTGTTGATTTAATTGAAATTTGTGATGTTTGTATTTTTAAAGTTTTAGCAATATTTATTTTCATATTATCAACATAAGGACTTATTTTAGGTTCTTCAAGTATTACTGTAATATCAATATTGCCAATTTTTAGTTTTTTCTTTTTAATAAGTTTATTGCATTCTGCAAGCAGAATAAGACTTGATATATTTTTCCACTTAGGGCTTTTGTTAGAGAAATAAAACCCGATATCTCTTAAACCCGCTGCACCTAAAATAGAGTCACACAATGCGTGTAAAAGCACATCAGCATCAGAATGACCAAGCAGTCCTTTATTGTGAGGTATAGTAACCCCGCCAAGAATTAATTTTCTGCCTTTTACTAATTTATGTATATCGTACCCTAAACCTATTCTCATTTACAGCAAATATATTATATAATTATCTTTCATTTAAGAACAGAATTTATCCCTAAGATAAAAATTGGGATGAAATATTTAATCTATTTTCTTAAATTGTGGTTTTGTAAATTTGCAGTATAGATGCAAATTTGCAAAATACAAAATAGTACTTTGGCTAAACCTGTTACAAAATATATCTGTCAAAACTGCGGCTATTCATCATTAAGATGGCTTGGCAAATGTCCTGAATGCAGTTCGTGGAATTCCTTTGCAGAAGAAATTGTATATTCTGATAAAAAAAATATTACATCTAAAACAAGAAATATTATTGAATCAAAAATCACTAATCTTTCTAAGGTTTCTGATATTGATATAAATGATGATAAACGAATAGTAAGCTCAATTGCTGAGCTTGACCGTGTTCTTGGAGGCGGAATTGTACCCGGCTCTGTTATTTTAGTTGGCGGTGACCCCGGAATTGGTAAATCAACTCTTATGATGCAGCTTTCTGATAAAATTAAAAATTATACTATTCTTTATGTAAGCGGCGAAGAATCTCAAAAGCAAATTAAATTACGCTGCCAAAGACTTGGTTTTGCTCATGATGAATTTTACATTCTTTCTGAAACAAGCTTAGAAATTATTGCAGCTATAATTGATAAAATTAAACCTGATGTTGTAATTATTGATTCAATTCAAACTATCTACAGAAGTGAACTTGAGTCCAGCCCGGGGAGTATTTCACAGCTTAGAGAGTCAACAGCTGCTATTATACAGATTGCTAAAGCTAAAAATATTTCATTTTTCCTTATTGGGCATATCACAAAAGAAGGAATAATTGCAGGTCCCAAAGTACTTGAGCACATGGTTGATACAGTTGTGCAGTTTGAAGGTGAGCGGACTCACTCATACCGGGTATTAAGAGCAATTAAAAACAGATTTGGCTCTTCTAATGAAATTGGAATATTTGAAATGACCGGCACAGGATTAAAAGAAGTCCTGAACCCAAGTGAAGTATTTCTTTCGCAACGTTCAAAAGGAATTTCAGGAAGTACAGTTTCAGCAAGCATGGAAGGAACCCGTCCGATTTTGATAGAAGTTCAGGCGCTAGTTTCGTCATCCGGCTATTCAGTACCTCAGCGTACTGCTACAGGTTTTGACTATAAACGGCTTGCCATATTAATTGCTGTGCTTGAAAAAAAGATTGGCATACATCTTTCAAAGTTTGATGTTTTTTTAAATATTGCCGGCGGTATCAAAATTGATGAGCCCTCAATTGATCTTGCTGCCGCTATAAGTATCTGCTCAAGCTTTAAAGATACTTTTGTTGATGCTGATATGCTTATACTGGGCGAATTAGGTTTGAGCGGTGAAATCCGGGGTATCAGCTTTGCTGAACGCAGAATTCAGGAAGCTGTTAAACTTGGTTTTAAAAAAATTGTTATACCTTCCGGAAATTTGAAAAATGTGAAGAAATCTAAAGACTTTGAGTTAATTCCTGTTGAAAATATTCAGGATGCAATTCGGTTAATACTTTGATTTAATGATGAAAAATAATTTAAAAAAATTTAGCTGTCATTCATTTAATTTAGCTATATTATTTGTTAAATTTGTTAAAATTTAATCACCACAATGCTAAAAAAGTTTACTACATTATACAGATACATAATAGATGAAGAACGAAAATCTCCGGATGCCACAGGAGAGCTAAGCGATTTGCTTGCTGATATTGCACTTGCCTGCAAAGTCATTTCTCTGGAGGTGAATCGTGCAGGTTTGATTGACCTTATGGGTATAACAGGTAATGAAAATGTTCATGGTGAACAGGTTAAAAAACTTGATGAATATGCCCATGATACTCTGGTTAGAGCTATGGAGCTTAGCGGATATTTGTGCGCTATTGCATCAGAAGAAAGCGAAGATTTTATTCCTGTCAAAGAAAAATTCATGGGCTTAAGACCTATGAGCAAATACATTGTACATTTCGATCCGCTTGATGGATCTAGCAATATTGATGCTAATATCAGTATTGGTACAATATTTTCAATATACAATCGTATTTCCAAAGGCGGTCCGGGAACTCTTGAAGACTGCCTGCAGCAGGGGATTAAGCAAGTTGCAGCAGGTTACATTATTTACGGATCCAGTACAATTATGGTATATACTACCGGCAACGGTGTGCATGGATTCACACTTGATCCCACTGTTGGCGAATTTCTGTTGTTTTATGAAAATATAATGATCCCCAAGCGCTCTAAAACGTACAGCATAAATGAAGGGAACTATCATAAATGGACAGGTGGTTTAAGAAAATATATTGATGAGCTGAAATCAATTGATAAAGATAAGGGCAGACCATACGCGGCAAGATATGTGGGCTCGCTTGTAGCTGATTTTCACCGCAACCTGTTATATGGCGGATTGTTTATGTATCCGGGTGATTCTAAAAATCCAAACGGCAAATTAAGACTGCTTTACGAAGCTAATCCGCTTGCTATGATTGTTGAACAGGCAGGAGGCAGAGCTACTAACGGCTCGCAGAGAATTCTGGAAATCATTCCATTAGACCTGCACCAGAAAACACCGTTGTTTATTGGCAGTGAGGAAGACGTTCTGGATGCTGAAAAATATTTAAAATGATTTAATTGAAGGTGCATTATTTTACCTGTTAAAATTACAATTAAAGATTCCCGTTACCTTAATATTCAGTGGGATGATAACAGCGAAAGTATGCTTTTGCTGGCTAAACTTCGTAAAAACTGCCCCTGTGCTGTTTGTCTGAATGAAAGAAAAAATAAACCCGAAACTTATATTCCGTTAATTTCTGCAGCACAGCAAACAATAAGAAAAATTGAGGTGGTTGGCAGCTACGCCATTAAAATTTTTTGGGGAGATGGACATGGTTCCGGTATTTATACTTTTGAAAAACTTAAAGAAGGAAAATATTAATATTTTAAATTTATGAAAACTAAATTAATTATCATTGTTTTTGCAGTATGTTCATTTGTGTTATCTGTAAATGCACAGGATACAGTTTCATCAAAGGTAGCCAAGGATTTTATTGGGCAGGTTAAGATTGTAAAGGGAATAGTTGCTTCGGTATTTGTTTCTAACAAAAATACAGTGCTTATTAATTTTGATGAAGTACATCCAAATGCAACTTTTGTTGCTGTTGTAAAACCCGGTACAAGTGGAATAGATTATTCTGAAATTAAAAAGGGGACTATACTTACTTTAAGTGGAATGATAGAAGAATATAAAGGTAAACCCGAAATAATTATTAACGAGCAATCTCAGATAATAAGTATAGAAAACCCCTGAAGTTTATCTATAAATTTTTTCTATAAATTCAACTTTTTATTACTATCATTGTAAGGTCATCTTGAAGAGGTCTTCCTCCGCAATGTTCAATTGCTTTCTGCTGGATTAACTTTACAATTTCTTTTGAGCTTTTACCTGTTGTGTCCATCAGAATTTCAATAATCCGTTTTTGTCCAAATAATTCATTTTGCTTATTCATTGCTTCTTCAAGTCCATCTGTATAAATTGCAATTGTTGTTCCTTCATCAAGCTTATAATATTTCCGCTCATATTTTTGATCAGGCAGTACACCTAAAATTAAACCTGTTGCATCTAAAGTAGTTACTTTGCCCTCTTTATTTATCATTACAGGCGGATTATGACCTGCATTAATGTAGTGAAAAAGTTTTGTTTTTGGTTCCCAGGCACCTATAAAAAATGTTATAAATTCTGATGCCGATGTATTTTTATATATGTGATTATTTATTCTTGAAACAAAATCTGCAAAGTCTTCTGTAAGATCCAGTCCAACTCTTATTGATGCCTGCAGGTTAGCCATTATCATTGCTGCACCAGCACCTTTTCCGCTTACATCGGCAATTACCAAAAATGTATTTCCTTCTTCTGTATTAATAATATCATAGTAATCGCCTGCAACTTCATAGCAGGGTTTTGACTCACCAAATACATCTAATCCCTCAACATGCGGAATTTCCTGAGGCATCAATCTTTGCTGAATATTCCTTGCCATTTCAAGCTCTTTATCCATTCTTTTCTTTTCAATATAGACTGATTGAAGGTTCAGATTCTGCAGTGCAAGTGCTGTTTGACTTGATGCTTGCGTCAATATTTCAAGGTCTTCAGCTGAAAAATCTTCCTGATTTTGTTTTTTACCTAAATTTAATACTCCAACCAGTTCACCCTGTGAAATCATCGGTATTGTTACTGAAATATCATTATCTCTTACCCATTCTATTTCATTTTCATCTACAGTTATTCTTGATCTCTCTGAAATTTCATCCCAGTAAAATTTATTGCCTCCTTTTATCCTGTGAATAACACTTTCTCTATCGTTATGTTTGAATGGAATATTTCCTGCTAATTGAGGGTTCAGTGTAAACGGAATTACTGGGTTAATTCCAATTGTATTACTTACCCAGTTTTTGAATTCCCCTAAAAGTTCTGATGATTCAATTTGACCTGATATACTGTGAATATATCTTTTTAATGAATCTGCATATTTTGTACGCTCAGGATAAAATGTTTCATCAATCCAGTTTAAAATGCGTTTATTTATAGGTGTGAATGTTAATGAAAGTAAAAGTACAGAAATAATTATAACTGTAGGGTCTTTTAGTTCAAAAAAGCTGACTGAAAGCCTTACAATCAGGAAAATTGCAAAAAGATATACTCCGATCAAGCCAACTGTTACTCCAAATACCCGTACTCTGCGTTTTAGAGCACTTTCGGTTTCAAGCAGTTTGTTCTGGAAAAATGAGTTTAAAAACGTAAATGGTATTATTAACCCGCCAATTTCACATAAAAGAAATATTAGCAAGCTTATTAATAGCAGGTTAGTACTGAATTGGTTCATTAGCACAAATTGTGTTACTATTACTATAACCCACCCAATTCCGATTGTTATAGCACCGTATTTTACCCCGAAAAGCATAAGTCTTACCTGCCGCTTTTCCAAAGCAGTATGAACTTTCTTTAGATTATTTGCCAATAACAGCACCCCAATTGTCATCTGCACAAACATTAACAGAAAGATTAAATAGGTAAGCCACTTGCTGTCTAATCCCATTATTGATGAGATAATTATAACAAGCGGAAGAAGAAAAATAAAAAGAAGAGATACAAATTTATTATTTTCAAATACGCGGTTTTTTCTTGGGAATGTTGCAAACAGAAGTACCCAGAAACAAGGTCCAAGCCACATCAGGTATGTTACAAATTCTCGTATAGTATTAAAGTATAAATATTTTTTAACAAAAGTATTGCCCGCATCACCAACATTTACAGTGGCATACATAAAACATCCAAAACTGAAACAAAAAAGAGCAATAAAGATTGTTTCTGTTGTATAAGGACTTTTAATAATTCCCCACATTCCTGTTATTAAATAAACCATTAGAAGGAATACCGGTACAGTTCTAAAAAGCAGTACCATAAGTTTTTCCAGTGGAAGTAACGGTGCTAAGGTAAATGTATAATCTTTTATTTCTTTTCCGCGTCTTATAGAGTAAGTTACCTTTTCTCCTATTTTTTTATGGTTCTGGTCTTCTTTTATAACATTCAGGTCACTAACCGGTTTCCCGTTAATTTTAATTAGTGTATCTCCCGGTTGCATTCCAGAGTTATAAGCCGGATAATTTTCTGAAATTGTTGAAATAATTAGGTAATCAAATTTTTCTGTTTCATTTATGTATCTTACACCTGTTGAACCATCGCTATTAATATTTACAAGAGATATAAATGCCTGTATTGCAGCCATCAATACAAAAATTATCAGGAATATTCCCAGGAATCTGGTAAAATATGATACTATCAATTTATATGTCGAAACAGTTTTCATTATTACAAACATACATTAAATAACACAAAATTCAATATATTATTAAATTCAACTTTATTGACAATAAAAAAAGGAAGGTGTTATAACCTTCCTTTAACTCCAAAAAAAATATTTTAACTCAATTATCTTTCTCTGCCTCTGCCCATGCCAAGCGGCTGACTTTCATCTTCTTTATAATCAATTAAAAATGAAATTATTAGCCATATAACTCCGGCACCAATTGCAAAGTATCCGTATGAAAAATTAAGAAAGATAGATATGATTCCTGCAACTATTAAAATTGCGGGAATAATAACTGAAAATAAATGTAGTTTCATAAGTTGTCCTCCTTTTTATCCCTTGCGTAATATTATAAGTATTAAATAAAAATGCAACTTATTTAATTATTACCATTTTTACGTTATGAATACTATAAACTTTTGATTATTGTTGATTGTTCCCGATAACACCTTAATACATTTATAACAATATTTAAGTCTAAAATATTTCGGAAATAATATTAAAATATTGTAAGTCTATCAAATTAAATAAATAAATTTAAACTTAAATATCAAATAAACAAATGTTTATAAAATAAATTTAATCTACTAATTTTATAGTACTTTAAATAAATTTTAAATTATTATATTTACCTTAATACCTTCGTAAATTTAATTGGAATAAAGCATGAAATTAAAAAAACAATCTGACATTAATGTTTTTTTAATTAATGATTACCAACTTATCTGTAAAGGGATAAATTGTGAACTTGCCAAAAATGTTCATTTATTTAATTCTGAGGATGCATTATGGTGCTTTAAGGAATTAAATATATTAGATAAATCCCAATCTGAAATTATAGTTCTTGATATCAGTTTACCGCCCTCGGATGGCATTATTGCCGCCGAAAAAATATTTAAAAAGAAACCGGGTTCTAAAATTATAATTATTTCCTCTTATGTAAATTATTATTTCATCAAAAAATTGTTCAGTTTGGGAATTAAAGGTTATGTTTTCAGGGATTCTGTGCCAAATGAACTGCAAACAGCAATTGAAATCGTTAATTCAGGTTCTGAATATTTTTGTAAAGGTTTAAAAAAAGAAGATCTTAAAAAATTAACTGATTTTTATCAGCTTACAGGCTTAGATAATAATGATTCAAATCTAACAAAAAGAGAAGTAGAAGTATTGGTTTTATTAGTTGCAGGAAGTACAAATAAAGAAATATCACAGAAATTAAATATAAGTATCCGCACAGTTGAAACACACCGGGAGCATATTCATCAAAAGCTGGATATGAAGAATCTGGCAAAGCTTACACAATACGCCTATCAAAAAGGATATTTGGAACTAAAAACGGATTGAACCAAAAATAATCGATAATAGAAATAACATAAACACTCTTTCAGCATATTTCAGATTCATTTGAATTCGTATAAATTCTCTTTAAGTTAAATTGAATTTATATTAGAGCATTAAATAATATTTATTTTTATTTGAATGTAAAAATACATCCCATAAATTTAATTGGTGCTGTTAAATAAAATGTTGAGTCATTTACAACGGCTTTAATTCTGGCAAATTTTTGCATATCACTGCCATAAACACCGGGTCCTTTATTAATCCAAAAAGCTTTATCAACTTGATTGGGCTTTAGATAATAATTATCTCTTGCTCTATTATAAAATTCTTTCCGTTCGCTAATGTATTTAAAAGTTGAATCCGGTGAATACTCAACAAAATATTTAACAGCATAAAACCCGGCTAGTTTAGCGTTATTAAACGGGTAAAAAAAAATTCCACATAAAATTAATGAAAAAAATAATAATAAAAATCCTATTTTCAACTTCATTTTTCTGTTTTTTTAATTAATTAATTAATCAAAAATAATATTTCAGCAATATAAATGTAAATGAGTATATATACTTATTTTTTAAAAAGTACTAACTGATGAAAGTAGGGTAAAGTAAAATAGTGACTATTTTCTGTCGAGATCTCAGGATTCCTCTAACAGAGTTCCTATGGGAGAACCTGCGGTTTTCTGACACTTTGTGCCGGGATGTGTTGTGTGGAGTTATAAGAATCGTTTTTTGTCGGGATGGCAGGATTCGAACCTGCGACCTCCTGCTCCCAAAGCAGGCGCGATAACCGGACTACGCTACATCCCGTAAAAAACATGTGGACAGGGCCGGAATCGAA
>JADZAP010000033.1 GCA_020852705.1 Ignavibacteria bacterium
AGTATCCACCGGAATAGAGGTGTTTACAGATACAAAAACAATGATCCTTTTGAAATAATGTTAATTTATGTAATTCGTGTAATTCGTGGTAAAAACTTTTTATAATTCATGCCTGTAAAATTTTAACACCAGCAAAAAACCCCGCCGGTTTAAACCAGCGGGGCTTTTTGTTTTAATAACTGTACGTTGTGCTTATATTGTTTGTGCTTTGTATCTGATTATATACTGCATTAATGCAGATCTGTTTTTTTTAGCTTGTATAATGCTGTTTGTTGATCGTTATTCGCCTATTTTTACTAGTTTAGGCAGGTATTTAAGTTTAGTTAAAGCTTTCTTATCTTTCTTTGCGGATTTATCTATATCATACATCCCCACTAATACCTTGTAAACAAATGATTTAGTGTTTGCATTGGGATCATTTACCGCTATTTCTTCCAGAAAGATCTTTGTGAATCCATCACGTTCCAGTCTGCCGATACATCTGTCGGCTAAAGACTTATCAGTGTATATCCCCACTTCAAGTGAATGACCTTTAACTACTGCCAGTTGGTTTGTTAAATCATAAAATCTGATCAATGTATCTATATCATTGATCTGCTGATAGAGGTTTGATTCCTTTTCTTTTTCCTCTTCTGTTTTAGGTGTTACAACTTTAATCATTAAATTTCCCTTTGATGTCAGGTTTTTATTTAATTCAAAGTCATTTGTGGTGCTGTCTGCACCAACAAATTCAACAAACACCTTGGATTCAGCATCTACATTATTGTTCATAAGTTCGGTTATCTTATATTCATTAGTATCAATTTCTGTAATATCAATCTTTTCATTTGGATCAATACCCTGGCGAAGTAAATCTGCTTCTTCCTCATTTACCTGTTCGATCTTTACCTGTGCTGTACCGCCCATACCAATTGCTTCCTTGGAAGCTTTTGAAAGATCTATGATCCTTCCCCTTATGTATGGACCTCTATCGTTTACTCTTACTACAGTGTAGAGATTATTTTCCAGATTTGTGACCTTTAGCAGGGTACCAAAGGGCAAGGTTTTGTGAGCACATGTGAATTCGTAGGTATCAAAACGTTCGCCATTAGCGGTTTTTCTGCCATGGAATCCGGGTCCGTACCACGAAGCCTCGCCGGTCTCCACAAAGCTGGAACCGGTAGGATCTCCATTTGAGTAAGCACTCTCAGATATTGCACCAGTAAGCACGAGTTGTACAGTTAAAAAAGAGATAAACCACAAGATTCTTGTTTTAAACAATGCATCTCCTTTCATATTTTTGTTAATAAAATGACTGTCCTTAAATCAGCGTATCATGTGTAAGTCATCATAAAAACGGACAGCCGTGTCCATTTCAGTATTGTCTATAGCAATACATCTTGGAGCGTTTCTCTCTTTAACTATGGCAGCACATTGCTGCCACACTCTATATTTAAAGAACAATTATACTATAAACCCTTTAAATAACAGGGTTAAACTTTATTTACGAAATATGGTTATGTTACTAATAACCAATTGTTCATTTAACTTGTTTCATGTTAATTATACGTTCCTCGCCATCAAGAAATGTAAGCCAACCGTATTTATCGTTACCGCCTTTTACAACGTCAGAAAATGATTCCTGTATCTGTTTGGTAATTTTGCCAGGCATTCCGTTTCCGACTATCATTTTATCAATGGATCTGATGGGTGTTATTTCAGCTGCAGTTCCGCAGAAGAACATTTCATCAGCTCCGTAGAGCATTTCTCTCATCAAACTGCCTTCTCTAACCTCACAGCCCAAGTCGTTTGCAAGTGTCATTACAGAATTTCTTGTTATCCCGCTAAGTATCCCATTGTGAATACCGGGCGTATAAAGAATATCATCATGAACTATGAATAAATTTTCTCCTGAACCTTCACCAACATAGCCATTTGCGTCAAGCGCTATTCCTTCACTAAAACCGTTAACAATCGCTTCCATTTTGATAAGCTGGCTGTTCATGTATGCACCGCCTATTTTAGCCATTGTTGGAGTAGTATCCGGTGTACTCCTTCTCCATGAAGAAACACAAACATCTATACCGCTTTCATGGGCACCTTGCCCAAGGTATGAGCCCCATTCATAAGCTGCAATTGTAAGTTCAACCGGATTCTTAAGAGGATTAACATTTAAATCTTCGTATCCTCTGTAGGCAATAGGCCTAATGTAACAGTTTTCAAGTTCATTAATCTTAATTGTATCAACTATCGCTTCTGAAATCTCATCATTGGAGTAAGGAATTTCAGCACGAAAAACTCTTGCTGAGAAAATCAATCTTTTAACATGGTCATTTAACCTGAAAACTGCCGGTCCCTGTTTTGTTTTATAGCACCTGATTCCTTCAAAAAATGAAGAGCCATAATGCAAAACATGAGAAAGAACATGTACTTTAGCGTCATCCCAGTTAATGAATTTACCATTCATCCAGATTTTTTCTACTTTTTTTACTGGCATAATTCTATTAGCGTTAGATTATTAAATTAGATTTTTTCTGTAAATCCTGTAAGTCTTGTAAATATATGCACCTAATTTTTCTGCAGTCATTCTCATAGGCATATTATCTTCAAGAACCCATGAAATTTCAGCTCCTGTATAACCGTTTTTATTACCATTTTTGATAGTCTCAAGATAGAAAACTGAGTCAATTGCTTTCTTTTGGTATTCCGGCTTTACACCCATAATAATTACTCTAAGGAAATCTATTTTTTTCTTGCCTGTCAGTATCTTTAAAAAACCGAATGGAAGCAGTCTTCCGTTCATTTTTTTAAGGACCTGATTAAAATCAGGCAGTGAAAGTGTGAATCCTGCAGGTTTTCCTGCTACTTCCGCAAACATTACCAAATCAGGGTCAACCACCATCTTTAGTGATTCTGCCATATAATCAAACTCTGCAGTCGTCAGCGGAACAAATCCCCAATTATTTTCCCATGCACTGTTATAAATTTCTTCAATTTTCCTAACTTCGTTGTTAAGATCTTTCATGTTAATATTATAAGTCTTAACATCTGAGCGTTTTTTAATCAGTTCGCTCATTCTTTCGAGTTTTGACATTACCTTTTGGTCATTTATAACCTCTGCTGGAATGTAATAAGCATACAAATCTTTGGCTTTTTCAAATCCAAAATTTTCTATTTTGTTTTGATAATGACGCGGATTGTAAGTCATTAAAAAAACGGGACTTGAGTCAAAACCATCTACAAGTAAGCCACATTCATCGTTTGTTGAAGGATTAACAGGACCGATTATTTCATTCAATCCCTTATCTTTAACCCATTCACAAGCGGTATCAAGCAATAGATCAGAAACATCCTCATCATCAATAGTTTCAAAGAAACCAAAAAATCCAGCTTTATCTTTATGGAAATCTGTATGATTATCGTTTTTTATGGCTGCAATTCTACCGGCAAGTTTGCCGTTTTTTTCAGCCAGAAATAATGCTGCTTCAGCATGTTTAAAGAACGGATTTTTATCAGGGTTAAGATTCTTTCTTACATCAAAAATTAATGGAGGAACCCAATGGGCATCTCCCTTGTATATTTCCCAGGGGAATTTGATAAATTCCATCCTGTCTTTTTCATTTTCAACTTTTCTTATCTTAATCATTTAATCTAAAACTCCATAAAAATGGAGAAAAATATACCATATCAAATTTCAGAGTTTCTAAATATACCTGTTTTAACTTAAAGATACAATCTAAAACAACAGTGCGGCATGGTTGGGTTCAAACATCAAATTAGCATAAATTATAGGATATGAATACTTTTGATGCTTAATTTATCTTAAATTAACAGAATTTATAATATGTCAACTAACCTATTCAATAAATATAGAAAGTACATAGAAAAACAAACTAGAAGAATTATCATAAGTGATGCAATATAAAGAAATATGCCTAATATCTAAAAAATAACTTTAAATCATATATTGTTTAGTACTCAAAATATTTTGTATGAAGTAGAATTTTGAAAACTATGAGATTTAAATATTTTCATATATTTCTTGAGAATTTTAAATTAAACCTTGTAAATACATGATTAAGTATTCTATTCCCAATGAATACAACGTTATATTTAATTTGTAATCATAATTTTTCTTTGTCTATAACAAATCAATAATAAATTTAGAATGTTTATATAAATTGAGTTCTCATTAAAATTGAACTGATATTCAACATTTTTTTAATTAATTTAACATAATATTTTAAAAGTATTGAAGATTAAGAAATTTTACATATTAGTTTTTATAGGGATAATGCTTTTTATTAACGGGAGCAGTTATTCACAAGACTCCTGGTGGAAGGATAAAAAATATAGATCTGATGAAAAACAACAGAAATTTAATAATTGTAAAATTGTTTTTCTGAATATTGCAGATGGCTTAATGTATGGTAATGTAAATTATATAAGTCCGTTTTTCCAGAATGAGATATATCTTAGTCTTCAAAATAATGAAAAAGGATATTATAACAGAGAGCAATCCGGTTATATAATCGAAAATTTTCTTTCAACTTATCCTGTTTCGTCATTCAAATGGAAAAACTCCAGCCGATCGGAAAAATATGCCTTTGCTCTTGGAAAATACAAATATAAAAAAGGCGGTTTTATTAGTACTTTTAATATTTCAGTATCATTAAAATATATTAATGATCTCTGGTTAATTGACCAGTTAAATGTAAATTAACCTGAGCAGTATTTTATGTTTCAGATAGATAAAAAGGATACAAGCAGATTTAAAGCTTTAGGTGTATTATCTCTTGTACTGATATTCATTATACTCCTTGTTTTTGCAGTAAGATATTATTTTACAGGGTCAATAGTATCCAACTGGGATAATATTTCTGCTGAAAAAAAGCAGGAGATCCATGCTGATTGCCTTAACATTTTCTATAACTATCAGAATAATACAGAACAATTTTCATATCAGCTTTTAAAAAATAAAAAGCTGTTATCAGCACTTATTTCTTATAATGCAAAAAAATCTTATGAAGCACTATATGAGATTGAAAATATTAATGATTGGAATATTGAGGTATATAATACTAGATACGAACTTTTTATTTATTCAGGCAGGCAAATAAATCCGGATATACTTGAACTTAAGCGCGCAATTGAAGGTGAGAGATTTTCTGTTGTTAAAGAAACCGGAATTTTTACATACATATATTTATTAGAACCTCTTAAAAACGAAAAAGGAGAAACTGCCGGTGTAATAGCAATTTCTAAAGCTATTGATGTAAACTCTGGAGTGCAAAATACATTCTTTAATTCAGCCGGTTTAAAAAAAGAGATCTACGATAAATTTCACCTTGATGTTCAATTTGATTTCAATCAGCCGGCAAATTCTAATTTAAAGCCGGATACAAGCAACGGTAAACTTAGCTCAATTAATTTAAAAGGTATTAATGATAAGATAATTGGAAGGATGTTTATTCCGGAGCTTGACCAGTCATCGTATCTTTTAAGTGTGCTTGGAAAGTTTGATAATGTTATTGGCTTTTTGGTATTCACATTGAATATCGTGCTGATTTTCTGGCTTGGGCTGGCACTTAAAAATGCTGGTTCATATTTCATAAAAACAGCATTATTTTCACTTGCATTAATATTGTCAAGGTATCTGTGGCTTTACATAGGATTTCCGGGGAATCTGTTTGAACTCTTCAGTTCAGATATTTTTTCACCGGTACATTATGCCTCGGGTATTGGTTTTGGTATGGCAAAATCTCTTGGTGAACTTTCTGTCACAACTTTGATATTTACAGCAATTTCCATTTACATTCTTCAAAATGTAATTAAATTTTTTCGTAACGAAAAAGAAAAGCCAACAGGAATTGTATCATTAATTGTAATTGCTTCATCAATTTTAATTTCGGTTATTGTACTTAATTATTATGGACTTATTTTACAGAGTTTAATTTTTGATTCATCAGTTAAATTCATAGATAAATCAGATTTATTTAGTTTTAATCAGCCGGAGCTGATTGTTGTAAGACTTATAATCCTCCTGCTTTCAGTTTCACTGGTATTAATTTTAATATCACTATCTCTTATAAATTCAAAATATTTAACCAGATATTTGAATTTCAGCAGATTTCTCAGAAAAAACTCTGTTGCAGCATTTTTTATTCTCATAATAATTATTCATTTTTTAATTTCTATTTTACCTGAAAACTACATTGATATATCTCTTCAATTTAATCTTAGATTATTAATTGTAATTATAACCGCAATTTTTAGTGTCTATATTCAAAGACAGCTTTCCTTAAAGAGAGATTACAAGTTTATAAATATTGTTAATCTTTCATTAATTCTTCTGTTATGTTCAATTTTCATTCCTGCTGTTTTACTAAATAAAATTACTTCACTGGAAAATAAATACCTTGAAAAAGCAGCAAAGGATGTTTCACAACAGTCAAGTGATAAAGTGGCATTTTTAATTTCAGCCGCAATTGATGATATAAATGATGATATCACAATAGAAAAAGACCTTAAGGATTTAAATAGGTCCGGTAAACTGGCATTTAATATCTGGACTAAAAGTAAATTTTTTGACGAAGATCTTAATTCTGCAATATACGTTCTTGATACTGCCAAAAAACTTATCAGTGATTTTAATATTAATCCCTCTGAACTGAATTCAGACAGTGTAATAAATTTTACATTAAGATCAGTTAAAAAAAACAATATTCAAACAGAAAATGAAGAAACTGAAAACCTGACCGATGAAGAACCTGAAACTCTGGATGTAACAGAAGTAATGAACAGAATGCTTGCAAATGAAGGGGGAGTAATTCAAAACTCTGATCTAAAGTTCTATACAGCAATTGTGCCTGTTGAGCAGGCAGATCTTAAAAACAGCCGTTTCAGCAGGATACTTGGATATGTAATAATTGCCTGCGGCTATGATGCAAAGAATTTTCTTACTCAATCCAATCTGGGAATTTTTAGAAATTTTGCTAGAGATAATATTCTGAATAAGCTTACAGCAACTCCTGTTATTTCTGAATTTTCTGAATCAGAACTGGTTGGGTCTTCTAACAAAGATGTTTCAAAATCATTGCTTAAATCTCTCGATGCGTTTAGGGAAAGCGTTAAGGATAAAGTTGATAAATCAGCTTTAAGATATGATGAATTTGAAAGTGAAATATATAAATCTTATTATGTCTTAAACGAAAATAAGAGCACAAATTCCGTTTCTAGTCCAAAAATATATGTTGTGAGTATTAAAGTTAATGATTTTAGTCTTTCAACATTTTTCTTTTTCAGATATCTGCTTTTTCTTGTATTAATTTACCTGATCATTCTTTTTGTTTATATTTTAACAAAAGGGTTTTCATATCTTCTTGATACAGAATCGGTTAGATTTATCAAATTTGGATTCAGAGAAAAACTTTTTGCTTCATTTTTACTTGCATCTGTTATTCCCATAGTAATACTTGCCATATATACTAGGGCTTTTGTGAATAATAAAAATGAGGATTTTTACAAGAACCAGCTTATCAGTGACCTTCGGATTGTAGATCAGTATGTAAAAAGCAAGACAGCTTATGAACTTTCAAAAGGAAGCAAAAAGGATCACAAAGAGGAAACATCTGGATTTTCAACATTGTTTGATAAAGGCTTTTCGGAATCTGATAAAAACTTTAATTATTATGTTAAAAACAAACTTGCCGCAACAACAAGTGAACAGTTGTATAAATCTGACCTTCTTGATACGCGTTTAAGCGGCAGTGCTTATTACAATCTTGCTCTGCTGAAAAAAGATTATTTTAGTGAAAATCAGCAGATAGGAGATTTTACCTTTATTGTAGGTTATAAACCTGTTTTTGATAACTTTAATATTCTTACAGGTGTTATTTCAACACAAACAGTATTTAAACAAAGTGAAATTAATCAGGAATTAACAGAAAGTCTTGTCTATATTTTGGGACCTTACTTTGCAGCTGTAATTCTGCTGATTTTTATTGTAAACTTTTTATCATTCAGGATATCTAACCCAATATTAAAGCTGCAAAAAGCTACTGAACAGCTCTCGCAGGGTAAAACTGATATTCAGGTAAGGTCAAACAGTAAAGATGAAATTGGCGAACTTGTAAAATCATTTAACAGAATGATAAAAGAACTTAAACGTTCAAGGGCTGAACTTAAAAAGGCTGAACGGGAAGGCGCATGGCGTGATATTGCACGTCAGGTTGCACATGAGATTAAAAATCCGCTCACTCCAATGAAACTTGCAATGCAGCATTTATATTATGCTTATACTCACAATTCAAAAGATTTTAAATCTATAATACAAACAACCAATAAACTTGTAATTGATCAGGTGGAAACGCTGAACCGCATTGCTACGGAATTTGGTAATTTTGCAAAAATGCCCGGAAGAAATTATGAATTGCTGAATATGAATACTATTCTAGAAGATGTTGTTAAGCTGATGAACACGAAAGGTAATATTAAGCTTAAATTAGACTCATCTGTAAACAAAGAACTAGTGATGGGTGATAAAGATGAAGTAAAAAGAGCATTAATAAATATTGTTAAAAATGCAATGCAGGCAGTTGATGAAAATGACGAAAGGAAGAATAAAGGAATAGTAAATGTTGAAAGCATCAGGAAAAACGGATTTTATTCTTTAAATATCAAAGATAATGGTATTGGTATGGATGAGGAAACACAAACAAAATTATTTGAGCCGTATTTTTCTACAAAATCCAGTGGTATGGGGCTTGGGCTGGTAATTACCAAAAAAATACTGGATGATATGAAAGCTAAAATTAAGGTTAACAGTTCTCCTGCCCTTGGTACTGAAGTTGAAATTAATTTTAAGATTTCTGAAAGCCAAAAATGAAAAGGCATCTTAACTAAGATGCCTTTTTTTGTAACAGTAATTTGTTTTAACTATCTTTTAAAATACCAATAGGTATCATCTTCGAAAAAAAACTCCATTCCGTAATGTTTCCTTATCAGTACTTTAAAAACAATAAACTTTCCAGGTGCTTTTGTAATTTTGGGATGTCTTCCAAAGTCACTGCAGGTACTTAATTCAAAAAGTGTAGTTCTTGCTATTTTGCTAGGTTTATACTCACCTACATAAATTGTCTTACTTTCAATCATAAATTCTAATTAATTAGTTAAATATATAAAATCATATTTTTAATGACAAGGAAAATATGCGTAATATAACGTTTCAACGTGATACATTTTTATATGAATAATTATATAACATTTATAAAAAATAATGAAAATATTAATACATATTTATCATTAATAATCTATTTTGGTTAAACCGCTATTTATTCTTTAATTGAATTTGCTATAAAAAATGAGTATTTTTATTAAAATATGCAAAAATTTTCAGGATTTGTACCAATTATCGGAGCACCAAATGCAGGTAAATCAACTCTGCTTAATGCAATTTTAGGGTATAAACTTTCAATTGTTACTGCAAAACCACAAACAACTCGTAATCGTATTAACGGTATTTACACAAAAGATAATATACAAATAATTTTTGTTGATACTCCCGGAATTTTAGACCCCAAGTATAAATTGCAGCAATTTATGAGCAAAGAAATTGCTTCAAGTGTCATTGATTCAGATGTAATTTTGCTTTTAATAGATGCAAAAAAATATGAGAGGAATTCATTAAAAAAAATGTATTTAAAATACAAAAATGAATTAAAAAATCATAAAATATTTTGTGTGCCTAATAAAATTGACCTCATGCAAAAAGAAGATGTATTGATATTAATAGATGAAATTTCTAAAAATTTTAAATTTGATGAAATTGTACCGGTTTCTGCTGTTAAAGCTTTTAATACTGATGAACTTCTTAAAACTATCATTAAATACCTGCCTGAAAATGATTTTTATTTTAATAATGAGCTCTTAACCTCGCATCCTGAAAAATTTTTTGTTTCAGAAATTATAAGACAGAATATTCTAAAACTATATAAGGATGAGGTTCCTTTTTCTGTTTATGTGGATATTAGTGAATTTAAGGTACGCGAAAAAGGGAAAGATTTTATTAATTCATTAATTATTGTTGAACGGGATTCACAAAAATCCATTATTATTGGTGAGTCAGGCAAAAAAATAAAAAAACTAGGTGAACTATCCCGCAAAGAAATTGAAGATTTTCTTGGTAAAAAAGTTTTTTTAGAATTATTTGTCAAAGTACGAAAAGATTGGAAAAATGATGATGTTTTTTTGAAAAAAAATTTTAACAAACTAGGTTTAAATGCAATTTGATGCAGCTTTAGATAATTTTGGAATCCAGATTTAATAAATACCGCGAGATTATAGATAAACATCTGTTGGAATTCTTGAAAAAGGAAACCGAACGCTCTAAGTATTGCAAGAAATTTGGAAAATATCCTTATTCACTTTTTGATCCTTTAAACTACATTATGTCCGGAGGAGGCAAAAGAATACGTCCTATTCTGGTTCTGTTATCATGCGAAACTTTTGGTGGTGATATAAATAATGCAATTGATGCAGCTATTGCTGTTGAGATTCTTCATAACTTTACATTAGTACACGATGATATTATGGATAATGCCAATACCCGAAGAGGTAAGGAAACTATTCACAAGAAATGGGATGTAAATGCAGCAATTTTGGTGGGTGATGAACTTATCGGATTATCATACCGTTCATTATTACGTTCTAACTCAAATAATATAAATGGTATTTTAAAGGCATTTACTGACGGAGTTATTGAAGTATGTGAAGGTCAAGCGCTTGATAAGGAGTTTGAACTGAGTGAAGCTGTTTCTATTGATGACTATATTATAATGATTAAGAAAAAGACAGCTGAGCTTTTAAAGACTTCTTCAATAATTGGCGCAATAATTGGCAACGCAGAGCAAAATGGAATTGAAGCAATCAGCAAATATTCTGAAAATATTGGTATTGCATTTCAGATTAATGATGATTTGCTTGATGTGATTGCTGATGAGGGAGAATTTGGTAAAAAAATTGGCGGAGATATTTTAGAAAAGAAAAAGACATTCCTTTACTTAAAAGCTCTAGAGCTATTAAAAGGAAAAGAAAAAGAAGACTTTAAATTACTCTATAATAACTCTCACAATAATAAAGAAAAAATTGATATGATTATTAATATTTATAATACAATATGTGTTATAAATTCCGCTAAAGATGAAATTTCTAAATTTACTTCAAAAGCAAATGAAAGCCTTAACTGTCTTAGAAATGAAGATTCAAGAAAACATCTTCTAAGTTTTTCTGATATGCTGTTAAACAGGAATTATTAATGATCAATTTAATAATTAAGTGATAGAAAAAGTTGTAACAATAATAAATAAAGCAGGTATGCATACAAGACCTGCCTCGAATTTAGTAAAAATTGCTTCTAAATATAAAGCTGATTTTTTTATTATAAAAAATGGATACAGTATTAACGGTAAAAGTATTATTGGCGTTATGACACTTGCAGCAGAACAAGGATCAAAACTTACTTTAAAGTTTGATGGTGCAGATGAAGAATTAGCCGCTAAGGAGATGATTAAATTTTTTGAAGATGGTTTTGGAGAACTTTGAAATTTTATGTTAAAACCTGAACAAATATTTAAAGGTATTGCTGCCTCTAAAGGAATTTCTGTTGGAAAGCCATTTGTTTACAGGGCAGAAGTTCCAAGTTATAAAGTTGATGTTTTACCCTCTTCAGTTATTTCTGTTGAAAATGAAATTAATGATTATAACCTTGCAGTAAAACAATCAATAAAAGAACTTAATAAAATATTTTCTCTTGCACAGGAAAAACTTGATGAAAAAAACCTGCAAATTTTTGAAGCACAGTTAAGCTTTTTAAATGATGAATTTTTTCATAATAAGATAAAGGACCGCATAAGCAGGGAAAGTAAACAGGCATTTGTTGTATTTAAAGAAGAGATACAGATACTTGAAAATGCCATTGTTTCTTCGGCTGATGAATATATTCGAGAACGAGTAAATGATATAGAAGAGTTAAAAAACAGGGTGCTGCGCAATCTCTTAAAAGGAAGACTTGTTTCTAAAATTACGGAAAACTCAATTGTAATTGCAAAGAATTTATCTCCTTCTGATACTATACTTTTCAGCAGCAGAAATCTGCTTGGAATTGCAACAGACCTTGGTGGAATTAATTCTCATGTTGCATTAATTTCCCGTGCTTTAAGAATTCCAGCAGTGGTTGCTATGCATGATATTTCTCTTAACATTACTAATGATGATTTCCTTATAATTGATGGTTACAAAGGGCTGGTAATTAAAAATCCGCATGAACAAACTATTGAATATTACGGAAAGCAGATTGAAAAGAACAGAGAAATTGAAAGAAAACTTGAAGAACTTGAAAAACTCCCAAGTGAAACCAAAGACGGTAAATCAGTTAAGCTTTCAACAAATCTTGAATTTAATAATGAAGTAGATTATGTTGTTACTCATTTTGGCTGTGATGTTGGTTTATATCGTACTGAACATTTGTTTATGGAAGAAGGCGATTTCCCGGACGAAGAAAGCCAATATATACAATATAGATTTCTAGCAGAACATATATATCCAAAAAGTGTTACTATCAGAACATTTGATATTGGAGGTGATAAAATCCTACCTGATTCCCAAAAGGAATCTAATCCATTTTTGGGATGGAGAGGTATTAGAATATGTTTAGACAAGAAAGAAATATTTTTGACTCAGCTTCGGGCAATCTTAAGAGCATCATCAGGGGGAAATCTAAAAATAATGCTCCCTATGATTTCAGGAATTGAAGAGGTAAAAAAATCTTTAGAATTGATTGAGAAAGCTAAAGGTCAATTGAAAGAAAGAAATCAGAAATTTGATGAAAAAATAGAAGTTGGTGTTATGATAGAAGTTCCCAGTGCTGTTTTGCTTGCTGAAGAGATTGGGAAGTTTGTTGATTTTTTCAGTATTGGCACAAATGATCTTGTCCAATATACACTGGCAGTTGATAGGGATAGCAGCCTGGTTCATGAATTATATGAAAAATTTCATCCTGCAGTTTTAAGAATGATAGATATGACTGTAAAAGCAGCTAAAAAAAATAATATACATGTTAGTGTCTGCGGAGAAATGGCTTCTGACCAGTATGCCAGCTTGCTGCTTGTTGGGCTGGGTATAACAGAATTAAGTGTAATATCACTTTCATATCTTCAGATCAAAAAACTTATCCGCTTGATAAATTACAGTGATGCTCAAAAGGTTGCTGAAAAAGTTGTAAAACTTAAATCAATTAACGAAGTTAAAGAGTATATTGAAGATTGTTTTAAAAAATATATAGGAGAAAAAATAGCTTAATCGAATTATTTTGCATAATTCATTGATTTTTTTACAGAAATTTTAATATTTTTTGATTAATTTTGCCATAATAAACAAGTTTATTAAATTCGTATTTGTTAAATCATATAAAAATTTTGTTTTAGTCGGAGAGTTATTTCTGTGTGGATAGATTTACTGATTACTGCTGTTAAGATTACACTTGTTTTAAATATTCTTTTGGTTTCCGTTGCTTATGCGGTATATGCTGAACGCAGGATTTCTGCATTTATGCAAAACAGGTATGGTCCAAATCGTGTAGGATATGAAGGATTACTGCAATCATTTGCAGATGTAATAAAATTAGTTTTTAAAGAAGATATAGTACCTGTTAAAGCTAATAAAACAATTCACACTCTTGCTCCGATGATTTCAATTTTTGTTGCTTTAACAACCTTAGCTGTTGTACCATTTGGTTATCAAATTGAATTGTTTGGTAAGATAATTCCTCTGCAAATAACAGATGTTAATGTTGGGATACTGTATATTCTTGCTTTAACTTCACTTGGCGTTTATGGTATTGCTTTAAGCGGATGGTCTTCCAACAGCAAATACTCCTTATTTGGTGGTATTAGATCTTGTGCTCAAATGATAAGCTATGAACTTTCTATGGGACTTTCGGTTGTAGGGATTATTTTGATATCAGGTTCACTAAGTCTGCAGGATATTGTTATTCATCAATACGGATGGAAATGGAATATTATTCTCCAACCGCTTGGGTTTATAATATTCTTGGTTGCATCGTTTGCAGAAACAAACCGATTACCTTTTGACCTTCCCGAAGCAGAGCCGGAACTTGTTGGCGGCTATCATACTGAATATTCCAGTATGAAGTTTGCATTATTTTTTCTTGCTGAGTATGCAAATATGATAATTGCCTCAACTGTAATTACAACTTTGTATCTTGGCGGCTGGCAGTTTCCCTATTTACAGACTTTTGGACTCCCTGCACTTGCTGTATCAATTATCCAGATACTCACTTTCTGTATAAAAGTTGTAATTTTAGTATTTTTCTTTATTTGGGTACGCTGGTCTTTACCTAGGTTCCGTTATGACCAGTTAATGAATCTGGGGTGGAAAGTAATGCTTCCCCTTGCATTATTGAATATTATTGTAACTGCAATCGTAGTTTCTTTGTTAAGATAAATAAGTTTATTATTTGTATAATTTAATCAACATCTAAAAATGAAAAGAATTTTAATATTAATTTTTGCAATTATCCTAACATTTCCTTTTAACAAAAGTTTAGCACAGGGATATGAATTTGATCTTGCAGATCTGGAAGGGAATAATGTAAAACTTTCTGA
>JADZAP010000034.1 GCA_020852705.1 Ignavibacteria bacterium
CCGAATTACTGGATTTAAGGATAAAGTTTGTATCATTTGATGAAGTGAATTTTGTTACGGCGTAACCTGTTAAGCTGTCAACGAAGGTAATATCGCTGATTACCCTGCCTCCAAGCGGCGGAAAGAACTGCTTGTACCATGTGCCGTTTGGCGGCATATTGGCAGGCACCGCAAAGCCAAGTACAATAATTGCAGTAAAAAACAGTGTAAGTGATATGTTAAGCAGATTTTTCAAATTATTTTTTAAAGATTTTATATAATAATTTTACTTAAATTAATGTATTTATATTGCTGATACAATACTGAATATTGATGGTATTAGGTATTTTATCAACATTCCCGCTTCGCGGGACTTCTGTTCAAATAGCTGCCACTATTTTATCATCAGCATTTTTTTAGTTTCTCTAAACACCTCCTTTCCGTTGGTAACAGTTAATTGGTAAAAATAAACACCTGAAGAATATCCTGATGCATTCCAGTCGAACTTAAATTCTCCGGCATCTAATTTTTCTTTTACTAAACATGAAATTTCTTTCCCATTTAAATCGAATATCCTTAATGTCACAAATCCTAATTGAGGTAATTGAAATGCAATACTGGTAGTTGGATTAAAAGGATTAGGAAAATTCTGATGCAATTTAAACTTTTTTGGTAATTCATTCGATATTTGCTGCAATCCAGTTAAAAATGTTGTGTCGCCACCATTAGTCGTATGTATTTCTCTGACCGGATCATATTTATCTGTTAGCCATCCGTTATTCTTATTTATAAAATTAACATAAAAGTAAGTTATACTGTCTATTGTTGATGTATCAGGTATTTGGAATAACCAGTTGATGCCGCCATTAGTTGTCCGGTTGATAATACTATATACCCTGTTGTTTGGATAGAGTACGTATCCCCCATTTGCCCATATTGTATCTTTATTTATTATTGCAAAATCAGAGATTCCATTTGTCTGAATGATACCGCCATTTGGCAGGATTTGAGTTACCCAGCTTAAACCACCGTCAGTGGTCTTTTTCATTCCAAATACGCTGCACTTCCAGCCGGTAAGGCTGTCAATAAAGCTGATCTTCTCATAATAATCATTATTTACTATCAGACTCCATGTGTTTCCGCTGTCTGTTGTTTTCCTTACATATCCCGATGATCCATTGTTTCTGGATATAAACCCGATACGCTGATTGAACATATATATCTTTTCAGGGTTATTGCTGCCCAAAAATAACTGCTGCTGCCAGTTCCCTCCGCCGTTAGTTGTGCGGTATACACCGCCGGTTAATGATTCACTCATGGCAAGCCATATTGTACTGTCATTCAATACAAACATATCGTCACCAAAAATACCCGGTAAATTAACAGGTACCCAGCTTAACCCTGAATTTGTGGTTTTAAAAATTGTAAAGAATGAATTAGCGAATCCGGTTGTTCCGTTAATAAATTTAATCTTTACAAAGCTCCGGTTATTCCTGTATATAATATTCCACACATCACCGCCATTGGTTGTCTTAAGGATAAAAGATGAGTCATTCGCAGTTCGCAGGCTTGTCACTGAAAAACCGGTAAGGCTGTCTATAAAAGTAATATCTGTTATCTGGGCTCCTCCAATGTTCGACATAAACTGCTGGTACCAGTTGCCAACTGCCGGAGATGCAGGCGTGCCGTTTAGTATAGCAGGTAATAAAGCAACAATAAAAATGCTGAATACTAAAACATAAAGTTGTATTTTGAGGCGGTTTTTCAAATTATCCTTTGGGAATTTTATATAATAATTTTACTTAAATTAATGTAATTATATTGCTGATACATTACTTAATGATGATGTTTAATATAATTTTTTGCCTTTTCATTTTTGACTTCTTGACTGCCTGTGCAGTTTTACTTAATTAACATTAGTTTTTTAGTGTCTATCAGCCTCCCTTCTGTATAAAGTGAATAAAAATAAATACCGCTTGCCAAATCACCTGCCGAAAAATCAACTTTATAGATACCTGCGTTCACATTTTCATTTACAAGTGTTTTAACAATTTTACCTGAAACATCATATACAGCCAGTGTTATAAATGATGCTTTGGGAACAGAAAATTTAATACTTGTTGACGGATTAAACGGATTTGGATAATTTTGTCCCATACTGAATTCTGTTGGAATTTCATTACTAATTGGTATAATACCAACGGGAATACATCCATTAGAATTAAGCAGACTTGCTCTGGGTCCGTTTAAAGCTGCATTCATACGTGTTGATTGACCTTGTGTAAACAGGTTCATACATGCATCATTGGAATAATCCATATAATTCATAAACATAATACCCGGACTGTTTGGCTGACAAGCATCGGTATGAGGAAATGTGAAGCAGCCGCTTGAAGAATTACCCTGAAGAGGAGTATCTGAAACTTCATCATCCTGGTTACAGTCCGGTTCATCTCCCCAAATATGGAATAAATTAAACCAATGTCCAACTTCATGAGTAACTGTTCTGCCTTTATCATAAGGCGGCTGCACAACACCTGTAGTTCCAAAAGCTGTATATAGATTTACTGTTGCATCTGTTTGCGGATTGCCGCCCGGGAATTGTGCAAAACCAAGCAGTCCCCCTCCTAAATTACATACATAAATATTAAGATATCTATCTCTATCCCAAATATCTTGACCGCCCTGTGCTGTAAAAAATATCCTCTGATCATTTGAACCGGTAAACTCAGTAATACTGGTCTGAGTTCTTGTAATACCGGAGGTTTGATTGCCACTGGGGTCGCGCTGTGCAAGACAGAATTGTATCTGTGAATTAGCGCCAATCGGTTTCCAAACTTCAGGAGTTTGTGTTGTATCTGAATTTAAGCGTGCATAATCCTGATTCAATACATCAATCTGAGAAAGTATCTGTGTTTCAGAAATATTTTGCTGCTGTGTATTATAAACAACATGTACAACTACAGGAATTGTTATAACAGAACGGTTTTGAGGCATACTGTAGTTTTTTGCAAATTCCTCAATTCTCGTTCTGTTGATTCTGAACTCCGGGTGTTGCTTCATTTGCAGTTCATTAAATTCAACTGTACCGCAGGTCCTGCCATTTGAATGCGGATACAGCGAAATTGAATCGTTAGAACCGGTGCTTATTAAACTGCTGCCCAGTAAGAAAACGGCTGCTATAGCAATCAAAAAAATAAATAAATTGATGCCGGATTTTTTAAAATTTTTCATTGGTTTATAATAAATTGGTTTATGGATGATTTAAAACAAATCTATAAGTAAAATATTATTAAATATTTTAAAACTTATTTTATATAAATTAATATAGTTAAATATAAATTTAATTACCAGAGTGACAATTTTATCATAAATATTAAAATTTTATTAGTTTACATTGTTAAATTATCACAAATATTTATGCTGTAAATAAAAATGGCATTCAAAAATTGAATGCCATTAAGAAATGTAATTAATTTAATAATTTATCCGGCAACAGGCAGCTGTACTTTCTTTTTAGCTGCTTTTTTCTTTGGACGTTTTTCTATACTTCTTCCCCGTTTAAGAACAATATGTTCTTCCTGCACATCGGGATATTCATATACTTCATTTTTAAAGTTGCGGAGAATAATTTTTTCTTTATCTCTTGCCAGTACATATTCAGGCAATAGCGGAATTTTACCGCCTCCTCCCGGAGCATCAATCACAAATTGCGGTACTGCAAGTCCGCTGATATGTCCGCGAAGGTTATCCATAATTTCTAAACCTACGTCAAGCGGTGTGCGGAAATGATTTGCACCTTTGGTCAAATCAGCCTGATAAATATAATATGGTCTTACCCTTATGGCAAGCAGTTTTTTCATCAGTTCACGCATAACTTCGGGGTCATCATTAACTCCTTTTAGTAATACTGTTTGACAGCCAACAGGCATACCTGAATTTACCAGCATTTCACATGCTTGCTTGCTTTCTTCAGTAATTTCCCACGGATGATTAAAATGTGTATTAACGTAAATGGGATGGTATTTCTTCAACATTTCGCAAAGCTGAGGAGTTACTCTTTGCGGAAGTACACATGGCATTTTTGTACCAAGCCTGATTATTGAAATATGCGGTATCTGACGAAGCCGAGCAAGTACTTTTTCAAGCATTGCATCAGTCAGCATAAGCGGGTCACCTCCTGAAAGAATCACATCATTAATTTCTGTATGCTGTTCAAGGTATTGGAATGCAGCTTCAAGCTCTTTCATATTTATCTTGCTTGAATCTCCCACCTTGCGTTTCCTTGTGCAGAATCTGCAGTACAAACCGCATTGGCTGGTAGTTAAAAATAAAGCTCTATCAGGGTAACGGTGAGTAATATTAGGAACCGGGCTCATTTCATCTTCGTTAAGCGGGTCTTCCGGAGCATCTATATCATAAAGCTCTACTTCATCAGGTACAGCTTGCAGCCAGATGGGATCGCCGGGATAGCGAATAAGACTTAAATAATAGGGATTTATCCTTGCCTGGAAGAAATCATCAAGCCTTTCGGCAACTTCTTTTTTGATTCCGAACTTTTCGACAAGCTGATCTACTGAGCTTACGCTTTGTTTTAACAGCTGCTGCCATAGTTCCATAAAATATTAACTCCTTATTTAGTTTTTGGATCTCTGTCCGCTTATTGCGGTCAGGTTTCACATGGTGCCCTACTGTTTTTCAGACAACCCTACCTTTAAAGACTTTCTTTAAAGATATTTACGGTAAACATACAAGTCCTCACCGTATCTGTAAAAATCTTTTATGATAGTCTGCACATCATAGCCGTTTTTGGTGTAAAATTTGCGTTCATTTTCATATTCCGGCTTTCCGCTGGTTTCTATCAGTATAATTTTTCCGCCAATTGCTGAAAGGTCTTCTTCCATATACTTTACTAGCTTGCTGCCCATTCCTTTGCCGTGAATATTCGGGTCAACTGCTATCCAGTAAAGATCATATGTCCAGTCAGTCAGCGGTCTTTTTCCGTAACAAATATAGCCTGCCGGCTTTTTAGACTCATCGTTTTCAATTACATAAATAATATAATCAGTTTGTTTGGCATCGTTCAGATAAATATCAATCAGCTCTAATGCAACTTTTATCTCTTCATCATCAAAATGACCGGTATCTGTAAGTATCCTTCGAATCTCTTCCCTGTCATCTCTTGTTAATTTTCTTATCATCTGCCCCGCTCCTTCCCCCCGTCCTTAAGCGGAGGGTATAATCAAAAAGCATATACTAAGCTAATTTCGTATCTGTTACCTTACCCCTCCAAAAGAGAGGATTAGGGATAGATTACACTCCCCATCTTTTTAATGCAAAACCTATTATCTGTTGTATCAAGAAACTATACTCCCAGCCATGTGCTTTAGCGCTGCGTGTAAATCCGGTATCTTCCGGTACATCACTAGCTATATCAGGATTTGGGTTCAGTTCTAACACATAAGGAATCCCGTCTTTAAGTCTCATATCTACTCTTGCATAATCAGCAGCACCAAGCAGTCTGTAAACTTTCTTAGCTGTTTGCTGCACTGTATTAATTTCTTTTTCGCTCATATTTTGTGCGGGGCATACTGCCTTAGTGTTTTCAAACTCAACAGTTTTGTACATCCATTTGCTGTTATAACTAATTATTTTGGGATAATCATCGGGCAGTCCTGTAAAATCGATCTCGCTGATAGGAAAAGTTACAAGTTCATCATTGCCAACTACGCTTACGTTTATTTCCCTTCCTTCAATGTATTCTTCAACCAGCGCAGGCTGCTTATGTTCTTCAAGCACATATTCAACTCTTTTTTTAAGAGCATCTTCATTTGTTACAACCGATTCATTTGTAATACCAATACTTGCATCTTCGCGAGATGGTTTTACTATCATTGGAAACTTGTTCCCATTTATATGAAAACTGCTTGAGTTGGTAACAAAATGTTTTGCAGTAGGTATCCCGTTCTGGTTCAGTATAGATTTAACAAGCGGTTTATTCAAAGCAAGTCCAAGTGTAAATGCCCTTGAACCCGTATAAGGAATTTTTAACAGTTCAAATAATCCTGCAATATTCATCTCCTGTGTTGGATCTCCATCAACACTTTCGCAAAGATTAAAAATAATATCGGGTTTATTTTCGTTCAGTTCATTAATCAGTTTGTTAATATCAAGTGCAACCGGTATTATTTTTGTATTATGCTCAAGCGGACCTAAAGCTCTTTCAACACTCTTTACTTCATCAAGTACACCGTACTCACTCATATCAATTGCATCAGGTAAAGTATCTATGTCAACACCAGTGCCTTCGTAAACAGGTCCCTGTGCATACTGCACCGGGTCGTTAAATATTATTGATATGTTAAGTTTCCTGCTCATTATTTTAATTTTGTGATTTGAGTTTTATCATTTGCTATTTAAACCATATCTTTCAATTGCTAAATTCAGAACAGTTTGAATTAGTGTATCATAATCCATTCCAACTTCCCTTGCTGCTTTTGGAAAACATGAGTTATCATCTGGGTTAGGTAAAACTCCCGGCAGAGGATTAATTTCAATAATGTATGGGTTATCGTTTGCATCACATCTAACATCCATCCTAGCCCAATCTCTAATCCGCAAAGCGCGATATGCCTGTTTACATATTTCTTCAATTTTGCGGGTAAGCTTATTGCTGATTTTTGCCGGACAAGAAAATATATCAAGCTTATTTTCTCTGGTATCAAAATACCATTTAACTTCGTATGAATAAATTTTAGGAAAATCAGCAGGTAAACAATCCAGATTAATACCAACTATCGGTAAAACCCGTATATTTTCGCCATTTCCAATAAGCGCGACCGTAAACTCCTTACCTTCAAGAAAATCTTCTATTATAGAGTATTGTTCGTAATTTTTGTTAATTCTTGTTATTTCGCGGTTTAGCTCGTCGCGGTTATATACTACACTACTATTATAGATACCTTTACTTGAACCTTCATGCAGCGGTTTTACAAATGCTGGATATTTGACCTTTGGGTAACCGTTTACAAGGGTATCTGTGATAAAAAATCGGGGGTTTGGGATGCCGTAATATGTTAATATTTCTTTACATCGTGATTTATCGTGACAGTTACCAATAGTGATGGGATCGCTTGCGGTGTAAGGAATTTTAAGCATTTCAAGCATTGATGGTATATGAGATTCGCGGGATGCGCCTCCAAAACCTTCAGCCATATTGAAAACTATGTCCGGTATTTCTTTTTGGAGTTTATTAAATGCATTTTCGTCAGCTTCAATCAGCAAAACTTCATGTCCAGCTTTTTTGATAGCATGCTCAACAGCAGAAATTGTTTCTTCGTCATCCCATTCTGCATAAACATCATTTATACGATGAGAATAATTGTTGATTAGATTATCATCAACAAACAATTTATCCTGAGTTTTTTTATCCTGTCCTTCGGATATTACTTCAGGAACTTTTTTTATATTGTAAGTAAATCCAACTCTCAAAAAGTTTTTACTTATCTCCTTTTATTTTTTTTTGACGATGAATATTTTTTTTGATACTTCTAAAAACTTTTTACAAAATTTTTTTTACGGTAATCACTTCACCATTCAAAAATCTATGCAAATATAACATTCTATTACTCATAGTCAATAGGTCAACAAAAAAAAGTGAAAAAAATTTTAATGAAAAATTATTCAATAAATTTTTTTTAAAAAAATAATTTGAGTAATAGAAAATAGTTTCAAAATATTTTTAACAATTCATTCTATGTTAAACAATAAATATAAATAGCTAATTGCTCCTTATTAATTGAATTGAACTTACAATCAATTAAAAGTATTTTTGGTTTCATTGAAAATAAATTATAATGTTTGATAAATTAGAAAAAGTAAAAGAACGGTATAACGAAATTGCTGAGCTTCTTAATAAACCCCAAACAGCTAATGATCAGAAGGAATTCCGCAAATTATCAAAGGAATACAGCGATCTTACAGATATAGTCAACACATACGATAAATACGTGAAAGTAAAGCATCAGCTTGAAAAAAACAAAAAACTGCTTTATGAAACAAATGATCCCGATATGAAGGAGCTTGCCTCAGCAGAACAGGAAGAACTTCAAGGCAAGTTTGATAAACTTGAGGCAGAAATAAAAGAATTACTGGTGCCTAAAGATCCAAATGACAGTAAAAATGCCATGCTTGAAATAAGAGCCGGAACAGGCGGGGATGAAGCCGCGCTTTTTGCTGCTGATTTGTACAGAATGTACACTCGTTATGCTGAACGCAAAGGATGGAGAATGGAAATAGAATCATTCAATGAGTCAGGCGGACCCGGTGGAATTAAGGAAGTTGTAGTTTTTGTTACAGGTAATAATATTTACGGTACTTTAAAATATGAAAGCGGTGTGCACCGCGTGCAAAGAGTGCCAGAAACAGAAACACAGGGAAGGGTGCATACTTCTGCAGCTTCGGTTGCTGTACTTCCAGAAGCGGATGAGGTTGATATTGAAATTAATCCTGTTGATTTAAAAATTGATGTATTCCGTTCAGGCGGTGCAGGGGGGCAGAATGTAAACAAGGTTGAAACTGCTATACGCATTACTCACATTCCCACCGGAGTTGTTGTGCAATGTCAGGATGAACGCTCACAGCTGAAAAACAAGCAAAAAGCAATGAAAATACTTCGCTCGCGCCTGCTGGAAGCAGAAATAGAAAAACATAACAAAGAAATTTCAACTAAACGAAAGCTTATGGTCGGCTCTGGCGATAGAAGTGATAAAATTCGAACTTATAACTTTCCTCAAAACCGTTTAACCGATCACCGTATTGGATTAACTATGTATAATCTTTCACAAATAATGGAGGGCGACCTTGAAGAACTCTTTGAAAAGCTAAAGATTGCAGATAGAGCTGAAAAGCTGGCAGAAGAACAAACTGTCTAATATAATAGAGATTCTGTTTAACATTAATCATTTCTACAAAATCTTGAAATTAAACAGCATTATTTTATTAATTAAAGACTGTAAAGATTTGATACTGGTAAAATTCAATAATTAAATTCAAATAATAACTATGCAATCAGAAACAATTAAAACTGGTAAATGCCCTGTTTGCGGTTCAAATGAAGTTTATGATAACAGTATTAAGTTAATACAGGGATACCGTCCTTTTATAAATGTATCTGCAGTAAAAGGTTTTACTATAATTACATACGTGTGCATTAACTGCGGTTATTTTAAAGAATTTATCAAAGACGAAGATTTAAAAAACGAAAAACTGATAAAAAAAGTAAAGGAAAATTGGCATAAAACCTCCATTGGAAAAAAGGAATAAGTTAGAAGAAAATAAAGAAAGACAAAGCTGCAAATATTAACTAATTGAGTATATTAATATAAAAACAGTTAAACCTAATCAAGATCCCTTTCTTGCTCTGCGTTATGCAGAATTCCGTTATTTTCTTTTCACAAATTTTTTTGTAACTGTAGGGCTGCTAATCCAGGAAGTCATTATAGGGTATGAATTGTACCGGCTTACTCATGACCCCCTTGCAATTGGCATGATAGGGCTTGCCGAAGCAATACCTTTTATACTGCTTTCGCTTTTTGGAGGTCATTATTCTGATAAACTTTCAAAAAAGAAAATTATGCTATGGTCGCTCGCGTTTACTATGCTTGCATCTGCAGTATTGTATTTTCTTTCATTCAATTTGTTGACCGAAGCTCATGCAGATGAACTTAAACATGTAATTTGGGCAGTAATTTTTTTTATTGGTACATGCAAAGCATTCTTTTTTCCGGCATCTACTGCTATAAAAGCTTATCTGGTGCCAAGAGAAGTTTACGCTAATTCAGCTGCATGGAGCTCTTCATCATGGCAAACAGGTGTAATTATCGGACCGGGGATCTCGGGGTTTCTATACAGTCTGTTTGGTTTTTCAGGAACGCTTTTATTTGTAATCGGAATACTTTTGCTCTCAATACTTGCAGTTTCATTGATTAAAAATCGACCACCCGATCCTTCTGAAGAAGGTACAATGTTTGAGAAAATTAAAGAAGGGTTAAAATATACATTTAAAACTAAAATTATTTTTTACTCCATTTCTCTTGATATGTTCAGTGTGATGTTTGGAGGTGTTGTTGCCATACTTCCTTTATTTGCTGAAGATATTCTTCATGTTGGACCTGAAGGTCTTGGGATAATGCGTGCGGCACCATCAATTGGAGCTGTACTTGTGCTATTTTTGCTCTCAAAATACTCTCCCATGAAACGTGCATGGCGGAATCTGCTTTGGGCGGTTACCGGATTCGGAATAGCTACACTTGTATTTGCGCTTTCCGAAAACTTTATTCTTTCAGTTGCTGCGTTATTTGCAACAGGTGCTTTTGATAGCGTAAGTGTCGTAATACGTTCAACGCTGCTGCAGCTGCTTATTCCTGATAATATGAGAGGAAGGGTGAATGCCATCAATGGAATTTTTCTTTCAACATCAAATGAAATAGGTGCATTTGAATCGGGGCTTGCTGCCAAAATTATGGGTGGCGTTTTATCTGTAGTTTTTGGTGGCATAATGACAGTAATTACCGTAGGTTATATCTTTTTCAGGAGCCGTGATTTGCTGAAAAGGGACTTTTCATAATAATAGTTATTATTTAGGTAACAAGAATCTTACATTTAAACTGTTAAATGAAAAGGTTATATTTGTAAAATTTTTAATGAAATGGGATGATAAATCCCTTTTTTAATAAGGAGAAAAATAAATGTTAGAAGAATTATTGAAACTTGTTGGCGGCGAGGCAGGTGAACAAATAATCAACAATCCTCAAATTCCCAACGAACATAACGATGCTGCAGTAAATACAACAACTGAAAGTATTATAGATGGGTTAAAAGGTCAAATAGCATCGGGTAACGGTGCAGATGTATTAAGTCTTCTCGGGGGCAAATCTTCTATAAGCGGAAATCCGCTTGTGGGAAGTTTAACTAATAATGTTACAAACTCTCTGATGGAAAAAATTGGTATCACTAACCCTGTTGCAAAACAAATCGCTGCAGCTTTGGTTCCTGTGGTTATAAGCAAACTTGTTTCTAAAACAAATAATCCAAATGATAGCTCGTTTGATATAAATTCTATTTTCGGTTCTTTAACTGACGGAAAATCTGATCAATTTGATCTGGGCAGCTTGTTGGGAGGCAGCAATACAAATTCTGAGCAATCTGCTGATTTAGGCAGTATTTTTAACATTCTTTCAGGAAAATAATCTGTTAATTATCTATAAAAAATGAAAACTATATTAATATTATTTATTACAACTTTATTTTTTATATCTTGCAGTAAAAAAGAAGAAATTAAAACTAGCGATTCTCAAAAAAATGATTCTGCTTCGCAAATTAACAAGGAAGTAAAATCCAATACAACTGATAATGCTAAGCCCAACGAGTCATTAAGTGAAGGAATTAAAGATATTGTTTATGAAACAGATAATCTGCCTAAATCTGTAAAGTATGAAGGAAAAATTGTTGCAGGTGCAAAATGGGAAGATAAAAACGGGAAAAATGTACTAATTATTTGTGAAACTGAAGAAAAAAGTTCGGGTGATAACCGCTCAAAGGAACTTTTTGGCTATCAATACTTATTAGAAGGCGAAAATGCTAAAATGCTTTGGAAAGTAAATGATTTTATTAAAGATTGCCCTGTAGATGTTTCATTAGCGCTTATAACCGGTTCGCTTACTGTAACAGATATAAACAAAGATGGAATTGCAGAAAATACATTTCTATACAGAATGTCATGTAAGGGTGATGTTTCTCCTGATGATATGAAATTGATAATGCATGAAGGTGAAAATAAATATGCAATCCGCGGAGAGATGATCCAGGTTATGAATGGAGAAAAATATGGAGGACAAATGAATACCGATCCTTCGTTCAATAAAGCACCTGCCGGTTTTTTTGCGTATGCAAGGGAACAATGGAAAAAATATGAAACAGAAAAAATTGGCAACCAATAAGCATTAATTTCGTTTAATTTTAAATAAAAAAAGGGGTTCACCCCTTTTTTTATTTTCATCAATTCAAACAGTAATATTCATGCACAGAATCTTTTTGCAATGCTAGTAAAGTGCGAAGGTTAACATGATTAGTCATTGTTGTATTCAGCGCTTTTTCACTTCCTTGTAATAAAAGGTTAAATTTTTCAATCTCGGTTAAACCTACAGAGTTGGCAATTAAATAAAAACCCGGTTTTGGCAGTTTTTCTAAATCAAGCTTCAATACAAGTTTGTTATATTTATTAAATGCATCTAAAAGTTGTTTGCTTGGCTCAATTTTTCCTTTGTTAAGAAGTTCTAAATTGCCAAAAGGATAAAATCTTTCAGGATGCTCATCGTAGTATTTAAGTATATTAAAAATATCCACGCCCTTTACCGCAATATCCAATTCACCGTTTGGATATTTAACAAGCACTTTTTCCAATTTAACAAGCGAACCTGCCTGTTCTACATTACCGGTATGAATAAAAGGTATTCCAAAATATCCTCCGTTTGATTCAATATCTTCATATAGATTTCTATATTTTTTTTCAAAAATATGCAGAAATCTCGTCTCCCCCGGCAATACAACAATTCCGAGAGGAAAAAACGGTATATTTTCTTCCATAATGCAGGCTGTTTTATTTAACTATAATAGTGGATTTTACGACAACATTTAATAAAATATTTTCATATTTTAAAAGGAATTTATTTTATAAAAGGTTTCAAAAATACAGTATATTTTATGAAAAAAATTTTAGTGTCTATTTTTTCCATTTTAGTAGTTTTGTTCAGCATACACTCCAAAGAAATAATAACAACGGATAGTGATATAAACGGAAAAATTACAGTTGACGGACTTGAAAGGGAGTATATCCTTCATCTTCCCAAAAATTACGGCAGTGTTCCGCTGCCTCTTGTAATGGTATTTCATGGTGGAGGCGGTTCTGCTGAGCAGATAAAAGATCATGTTAAATTCAATAAAACTGCCGATAAAGAAAATTTTATTGTTGTGTATCCTAATTCCGTAGATAAAAACTGGAATGACGGCAGGTCAGGTTCTAAACTTCCAGATGATAGAGATGATGTAAAATTCATAAATATAATGCTTGATACGCTAATTTCTACTTATTATATAAATTCCGGAAGAATTTTTGCAACGGGAATTTCCAATGGTGCATTTTTTAGTATATATCTCGCTTTAAAAATGTCAGAAAGACTTGTTGCAGTAGCACCTGTTTGCGGAAATATCCCTGAAAACCTTCGGGATAACTTTAAACTTACAACACCTGTATCTCTGCTGTTAATAAACGGGACAAAAGATCCATTAGTGAAATACGAAGGCGGAGCTGTTGGATTTGGCGATGATGAAACAAAACGCGGTGTAAGTATTTCAACAGACTGGACTATCAAAATATGGACAGATAATAATTTCTGCCAAAATTCAAGTAAAATTGAACAAATGGAAGATAAAGAAGACGATGGCTGTACAGAAGAGAAGATAACTTATTATAAATGCGGAGAAGATTCAAAAGTTGTGCTGATAAAAATTAATGGAGGCGGGCATACATGGCCCGGAGCATCACAATACCTGCCTAAAATACTTGTAGGAACGGTTTGTAAAGATTTTAATGCAAACAATGTTATATGGGATTTCTTCAGTTCGCTGCCGCCAAAAAACTGAAAAATGAATAAATTATATATCAAAAATATGGTGTGCTCTCGCTGTATAACAGTGGTAAGAGAAGAGTTTGAAAAGCTGGGAATTAAATATATTTCCATCCAGCTTGGTGAGGTATTACTTACAGAGAATTTGAATAACAAAAAACTTGAGCAGCTTAAAATTTCACTTCTTAAAAACGGCTTTGAAATAATTGATAACTCCAAAAACAAACTGATAGAAAAAATTAAAGCTTTGGTTATTAAAAGCATTTACGAAGAATTAAAGCCTGAGTCTATTAATTACTCTGAATACCTTTCAAAAGCTCTGGCAAAACCGTATCCCGTTTTAAGCAGTCTGTTTTCCTCTGTTGAAAATATAACAATTGAAAAATTTATTATTGCTCAAAAAATAGAACGAGCAAAAGAACTTCTTGTTTATGGTGAGCATACTTTGAGCGAAATTGCATATATGCTTGGCTACTCCAGTTCTCAGCATCTTTCTAACCAGTTCAAAAAAATTACAGGCTTTACGCCAAGCTACTTTAAAGAACTAAAAGAAAACAAAAGAAGATCAATTGATAGCTTATCAAATTAATTTCATCTAGAAACCACATAATCGCATATCTAAAAATCCTGTACAATAATTTTAAAATAATGTAACGTATCACTTAATTTTGTGTGTTAATTTTGTATCCATAAATTAAAAGGATAAATAAAATGAAACATACATACAGCATTAACGGAATGACCTGCAATAACTGTGCAGATAAGGTAAAATCGGCACTATTGGATTTAAATGAAATATTAAATGCTGAAATATCACTTATTCCTCCAAAGGCAGTAATTACTATGAATGAACACATTCCGTTGGCTATACTAAATAAAGCATTAGCAAAATCAGGGAATTATACGCTTTCTGAAAATGAATTCAATCATATATCTGAAAATAAAATAGCTGTGCAACATTTAAGTAACAAACAAATAATTTCTGATGTTAAATATTCTGAAGAAAAACAGTCTTTTTTTAAAACATATAAACCCGTTTTATTAGTGTTTATATATTTATTTATTACAGTAACATTAAGTATTATATTATCCCAAAGTTTTGATATAATGGCTTTAATGCAGCTTTTCATGGGAGGATTTTTTCTGGTATTTTCGTTTTTCAAAATGCTTGATCTTAAAGGTTTTGCATATTCATATATGAGCTATGATATCATTGCCAAAAAATGGCTGCCATGGGGATATATTTACCCTTTTGTTGAGCTTTTACTGGGCTTATCATTTTTATTTCATGTTATGATAAACGAAATAATTATTGTAACACTTATTGTAATGAGCTTAAGCAGTATTGGTGTTATAAAAAGTGTAATATCTGGTAAAAAAATTCAGTGTGCCTGTCTTGGTACAGTATTTAATCTGCCTGTTTCAAACATTACTCTTATTGAAGATCTGTTAATGGTAATAATGTCAGCAATAATGCTGATAATTTAATTGATTATAAAATTTAAAATATAAAATATGAAATACTTAAAAATAATTTTATTAATCACGGTTATATCATTTTCTGTTAACTCATATTCTCAGCATGATCACCATAACATGAATACAGATGATAAAACCATAACTCCAAAAGATTCGTTAATTATGCAAAACGATAGTACCAAAAATAAACATCATGATATGCATCATGAAAATAGTGAAAATGTGGAGCATAGCGGAAGTGTGCCAATGTCACACATATACTCTTTAAGTTTGGATATGAACCGCAACGGTTCAGGTACTGCATGGCTTCCTGATGATGCACCAATGAACGGATATATGCTTCACAAAAACGGCTGGATGATAATGTTCCATGGAAATATCTTTCTGCGATATACTTCAACGGATATCAGCAAAACCGGTAAATATGGTGCAAGCAGGTGGGATGCACCAAATTGGTTAATGGGTATGGCACAGCGAAAGGCTGGTTTGAACGGTCTTATTGCTTTTAGAGTTATGATTTCATTAGATCCTGTAACTGAAAGCGGAAATGGCTATCCCCTGCTGTTTCAATCAGGTGAAACCTGGAAAGGCAAACCGCTTGTAAACAGACAGCATCCGCATGATTTTTTTGCAGAAATAAGTACAGCTTACACACACAGAATAAATAAGGATATTGATGTTACTGGATACTTTGGTTACCCGGGAGAACCGGCTTTAGGACCGGTAGCGTTTATGCACAGAGTATCAAGTTTAAATAACCCCGATGCCCCGCTTTCTCATCACTGGCAGGATGCTTCACATATTACATTCGGAGTTGCAACTTTTGGTTTAAGATATAATATATTTAAACTTGAAGGCTCAGCATTCAATGGCAGTGAACCTGATGAAGAACGCTGGGGTTTTGATAAGATGAAATTGAATTCGTACAGCTGGCGATTATCTGTAAATCCTTCAAGAAGCTTAGCTTTGCAGGTCTCACAGGGATATATTAAATCACCCGAAATTCTTGAACCCGGTGTTGACGTAACAAGAACTACTGCCAGCATTATTCACGCATATAACATCAATAGTACACAATATATAAATTCAACTCTTGCTTGGGGTTATAATAACAAAGGTCATGGTCATAAAGAACATTCTGTTCTTTTAGAAAGCAGCATGCAGATAAACAAACTTGCGGTTTACGGAAGATATGAATTTGTTCAAAAGGATCCTGACGAGCTTTCGTTATCGGGATTTAATCATGATACAAAATTTAATATAAATGCATTAACACTAGGTACCAATTATAAAATATTTCAGTTTGCAAATACCAGTTTAGCAGCGGGTATTCAAGGCAGTATATATTTTCCCCCAAAGGAACTTGAGCTCTATTATGGTAAAAATCCTGCTTCAGCACAGATATATATTAAACTGTACCCCGTAGATATGTAATAATATTATTTTTAAAATTAAAATAAATCAGAAATTTAGAATATACTAATGGAACACACTCATAATCATTATAATAACATAAGTTCAAAAAACGATAATAATTTTCTACTGGCTTTAAGTGCAACATTGCATTGCTTATTAGGATGCGGATTAGGTGAAGTTGCCGGAATGATTATTTCAGTTCCTTTGATGCTGGATAACAATTCAACGATGATACTTTCAATAGTTCTTGGAATAATTGGAGGTTTTGGCTTGGGAGTAATCCCTTTAAAAAAAGCAGGGTATAAATGGCTGACAGCATTTAAACAGGTGCTAATTGCTGAAGGGTTAAGTATTGAAGTCATGAAAACTTTTGAAGTTATTGCACAAATGAATATACCTGGGGTAATGGAATCTGGTCTTGGAAATATGCTTTTTTGGTATGGTATGATCCTTAGTCTTGTAGCTGGATTTATTGCTGCATTTCCCGTAAACTATTATTTTGTTAAAATTGGGATTAGACATAGTCATTGAATTAATTATTAAAATTATTCCGCTGTAAATCCCACATTTGAAACGATTCGTATATTATATTGGTTAATAAATTTAAATAGAACAGGAAAACCATATAATGTTTAAAAATAAAATGATATTATTACTGCTATTGGTAATATTTATTTCTGCATCTGCATATGGATGTTCGTTTTTTGGGATTAAATCTTATAAAGTATCAAATAATAAAGATGAAAATAAAACAACAACAAATTCTAAAATGAGTGACTCAACTAATAATGAAAACATAAATTACGAAACAGCAATACTTGCAGGCGGTTGTTTCTGGTGTGTGGAAACAATATTTCAAGATATAAAGGGGGTTGAAAAAGTGGAATCAGGGTATTCCGGAGGAACTGTAAAAAATCCTTCTTATCAGGAAGTCTGTACGGGAAATACCGGACATGCAGAAGCAATTAAAATTACATTTGACTCCACCGTATTATCATTTGAAAAGCTTTTAATAGTATTCTTTCATGTTCATAACCCAACTACATTGAATAAACAGGGGGCAGATGTTGGTACACAGTACCGCTCAGCAATATTTTACATGAATGATGATCAGAAAAAAACAGCCGAAAAAGTTATTGCAGATATAACGGCATCAAAACTATGGGATGACCCAATAGTAACAGTAGTAACAAAATTTGATAATTTCTATAAAGCTGAGGATTATCATCAGGATTATTATAACAATAACCCAAACCAAGGTTATTGTTCGTACGTAATAGCCCCAAAAGTTAAGAAATTCTATAAGGAGTTCCCCGAGCTTCTTAAAGAAAATGTGAAATAAAAATTTAAAATGCACTTATTAAGGCAGCTTTCAAGCTGTCTTTTTTTTAAATATTAATTATCTATTAATTTAAAATTTTAACTATTTGTTATTTAAACATTACATTATATATTTGCAAAATCAATTAATTTATGAGTTGGCTATATCTCATTATTGCCGGTATATTTGAAATCTGTTTTGCTCTCTCATTAAAGTACTCACAAAGTTTTACCAAACCATTACCAACAGTATTATTTATATTATTTACAATTTTAAGTTATTTTTTTCTTGATAAAGCTATTAGCACAATACCATTGGGCACAGCTTACGCTGTATGGACAGGCATTGGTGCATGCGGTATTGCAGTAATTGGTATCTTGTTTCTTAAAGAA
>JADZAP010000035.1 GCA_020852705.1 Ignavibacteria bacterium
GATCATCCAAATTCACGTTTGATGAGATTAATGGAAATCCATATCCTGGTGGAAATGAATTTCTTAAAGCAGTATCAAGATATGCAGGCGTCAAATCAAACTCGTGATTGCCAACAGCCATTGCATCCAATCCCAACGAGTTGAGAATTTGAAATTCAGGAACACTGAGAAATTTATTAAAGAAAAAATCTCCGATGAAAACATCACCGCCGTGAAGTGTAAGAACATTTTGTTCAGTCATTTTAGTCATACCAATAACAGTTGCTGCACGACTAATCCCACCTTGAGTTCCTTCAAGATTTGCATTCCTTGGTCCAAGTGGTGCAAGGCATGAGTGTGTGTCGTTTATGTGAAGGATAGTTAAAGTGTCTTGAGCTTTGAGAGTAAAAGTAATCATTAGAAAAATAGTTAATAGTAAAATAGAATTTTTCATCTTTGTTCCTTTCTTATAATTATTAAACAAAAAGTGTCTAATCAAAAAAACGTTTAATCGTTAACAGATATGTCATGAAATTGTCAAAACTTTGTCATTGATTATAATTCTACAACCAACCTGCTTTTTGATACCAGGAATAGGTATTAAAGAAACCATCGTATAAAGAAACTTTTGGAGAAAAACCGATACTTTTCGCTTTTTCAACAGAACAATTCCAACGTGATTGTGTTAGTTCTCTTGCCTTTTGAATGTTGAGTAACACATCTTTATTAAAAACCTTACCGATCAATTCAGCAATACCGCAAATTGAAAAAACAATACAGTGAGGTACGTATATGTTTAACGGATGTTTATTTATTACCCTGCACATCATCTGCCCGATTAACTCGTTTGAGTAAGATAATTCGCTGCCAATAAAGTATATCTGATCTTGTGCTTTTTCATTTAACGAAAAGGAAACTATTGCATCGGCAAGATCATCAACATAGATAAGGTTGTTATATTTTTTTCTGAGACCAATCACCAATTGAAACCCTCGTTTTATTGTTTTCATATAAATGAATAAATTTCTTTCTCTGGGTCCATAAACAGCAGATGGACGAAGTATTGTTACCGGGATTTTATCTCTGTATTTCAAAACTTCAAGTTCTGCAAGCATTTTGCTTTTACCATAATCTGAAACAGGATGATATTCAGTAGTTTCATCAACTTTTATATTATTTAATTCCGGACCAACTGCAGTAAGGCTGCTTAAATAAACGAATCTTTTTATATTTGAATATTCTGAACAAGCTTTGATAAAGTTTTTTGTGGCAATAAAATTTTGTTCATAATATTCTTTATAATAACGTGCACGTGTAACCCCGGCAATATGATATACAATATCAACATCACTGAGTACACTATCCCAGTTGATATTATTATTTAAATCATTAATAATAATTTCTACATCGCATGCATTTAACTCTTCTGTATTCAGTAAATCTTTTGATATACATCTTACAGAAAATCCTTCATTGCATAATTTTTCTACCACATGACTGCCAATGAAGCCGGTTCCGCCTGTTACTAAAACTTTCATGTTGTCCTCCTTTTAGTTTTGCAGAATGATTAATAAATCCAATGTTAATCCAATAAGAATATGAAGTATTAAAGGATAAAAAATCGATTTTGTTTTTAATGCGATTAATCCGAACATTATACCACCAAAGATTGAAGCAAAGATTTCACCTGCTGGCATCCCAATGTGCCATAAACAAGAAGGGATAGTTTGAATACAAATTGCCAGCCAGTTACCAACATATTTTTTCAGACCGAAAAGCATAAAACCACGAAAGAAAAATTCCCATGCTGTATAAAAGAAAATTGCGCGTAATAATTCATACTCAACAAAAGCTTTAATTGATGTCGTTGCCTCTTTATCTAATGGATAAAATGCAATCATCTCTTTTGTATTTGATGATGGAAATAAAAGCAGAATCGAAATCAGCGGATATAATATTGCTATTAAGAAAAAACCAGTCTTTACATTTCCAAGCGTGATTCCATATTCAGCTAATTGTTCATTGAAACCAATTTTCATTATTATAAGTGGAATTATCCCAAGCAGCAAAAAAGCAGTTAAGAACATATTCAACGCACTATTAAATTCTATTACAATCGAAAAGATATTTAAATTGAATTCGAAAGGAGATATGTATCGGTGAATTGTAATAAAGAGTGCAGATATTAATAGTATTAAACCTGGTTTAATTTCTTCTGTGCTGGTTAAAAAAAACAAACCTAATGCTCTGTAATTTTTCATTTCGTTTTACTCCCGTTATTCCAGTCAATCCAGTTTACTGTTTTTTCAATTGCCTGAATACATCCGCTATTTACATCATCAATAAAAACATAATTGCCAATAAAACCTGTTCCGCCTGTTATCATAATTTTCATCTTAATCCTCCAGTAAATCGTTATCGGAAAGCGAATTGAATATAGATATTGGATTTATCAAAGAATGATAAACATTAACTATTTTATCAATTATACTTTTAAAAAACGGAAATATTTTTATTAATAGTAAAGCAAGCAGAATACCGGCTATTCCATCCCATATATAATGAAACCTTCCATAAACGGTTGATATATATATTGTAATTACAACTGGCAGCATTAGCCAAAATAATTTTCGGTTATTTTTA
>JADZAP010000036.1 GCA_020852705.1 Ignavibacteria bacterium
CGCTTCCGCCTACATTGGTTATAATACCAACACTTGCACCTTTTACTAAGGTGAAGTCTAAATCAGAATCCCATGTATGCAATACAGTATCAATTTTAACATTTACATCCACTACATTATATGCATTTGCAATGTTAACAACTATATTATCTGATACTGTACTGTTATCAGGAATTAATAAGTTAACACCGTTTCTGCAGATTGTTTGCTGAGAATTTATTATGCCTGCAGGTAAAACAGTTACTAAAGCAGTTACAGTATCATTTGATCTGTTGTTATCAACAGCAAGCCCGTGACATATCTTTAATGTGTAAGCACCTGCTACTGTAGGAGTCCATGCAAATGTAACAGAATCATTGCTACCGGAAGGAAGGTTTGGAATATTTATTGTAGAGCCAAACTGAGTTCCATTAATAAAAAATTTCACCGGCACATTTGTCTGTCCGTTTGTACCAATATTTGTTACTTTTGCCCTGATATTATAAGCAGTATTTACTGTGAACTGAGGAGGGAAGCTTAAAAACGGTCCAACTGAAACATCGTTTGCGGGAGCCGGTCCAACTGAAAGTAAAGCTAAGTTAGCGTTAATAATTCCGTATCCCATTTCATTATTCCACGTATTTCCTAGGTTTGGTAGCGGTCCTGCAGAAGTATATGAATATGATCCGCGTTTTTGTGCGGTTCTGTTTATTCTTGCCCTTACGGTATCCCAAGACTGCGATGAATCCTTTGAAAGCAGCAAAGCTGCAACACCTGAGCAGTTTGGTGTAGCACTTGATGTACCGTTAAATGTGCTTGTGTAACCTCCTCCCTGAACTGTTGCATAAATTTTTACGCACGGAGCAACAATATCCAATCCGGTACCGTAATTTGCACCCCAAAAGTTTTCTAAGTCACAGCTTGAAGGTGATTTCCTTTGATTGCAGGGACTTACACCGCCAACCGAAATTACTGTTGTTAATGTTGAAGGCCAGCTTAAAGCAGAGTTGCCGTTGCCTGTTGCAAAACACCAAACAATGCCTTTTCCGTTTCTTCCAAGTGTTGTTCCGTCCAATATTGCATTATCAGCTGCGCTTATTGGGCTTCCGCCTCCCCATGAATTACTGCTTATCCAGCAGTTTCCAAATGTTCGTACCCCAATCATTGCATTTATTATTGCTGTGCTTGTAGTGCTGCCCCCTGAGTTAAATATTTTTGCTGAAAAAACTTTGGCATTTGGAGCAACACCAGAAATACCAATTGTATTATTTCCTAAAGCAGCTATTATGCCGGCACATGATGCACCGTGACCGTAATCATCATATCCGCCATAAGTATTTGTATAATAATTAAAGTTGTATCCATGAACTACATTACCCGAAACATCAGGATGTGTGGTATCAATACCTGAATCAACAACTGAAATTCTGCACTGCTGAATACCTGTTGTTTGATTCCATGCACTATCTAAACCCATATCATTATTTGGTGTACCGTTGCCTGTAACGGGAATATTTGTTCCTGTGTTAATTGCTGACCACTGCATTGGAAAGTACTGATCATTTGGATACAACTGAAGTAAGTTAGTGAAAAAGAATCCCGGGTCTGAATAATTTGCAACGCCATTTTCATAAACTTCATTTGCAAAATCAATTGAAGTTTTATTAACAGTATTTGGGACCTGTACTATAAAAGATAACCCGCCTGTAAGTTCAAGCTGTTTAAGTATAAGCATATTTTTAGATGCTAAATACTGGTCTATTTGCTGTTTGCTATAGCTAGGTTTGAACTGGATTATAATGTTATTTTCACATCCTATCAGTGTATTACGGTTACCCATTCCTTCTTTAACACCAAATACAGGCGAAGCAACTTCAACATTGTTATTTGCTTCCAGTGTACTTACAATTGTATTTAATGATGTGTTATCTATTGTGGCTTTAAGCTTTATGAACTGTCTTACATCATTTTTTTCAAACGAATAATCTGCCGGAATTGTGCCATAAGGACTAATCATGTTTTCAAAATCCTGTTTGTTCATAAGGTTTTTAAGTTTTATATAAACTAAATCAGGTTTGTGATCAAGATAGTATCTTTGATTTTGATAATAATAATAATCAGTAATGTTAGCTGAATTGCTTTCGGTATTGAAGTTGTTCCATCCGATAAAGCTTAATGATATTGTAAAAATTATCAATATCATAATTTTTGAAAAGTTTTTCATTTAGAAATTCTCTCTGTTTAATTTGAAAAATATAAAAATCTGCTGATTTGTTAATAATTGTATAAAGGCAATGCAAAGTTTCAGGAATGAATAAAGGAATAATACCTGAACAATATTTAATATATTATTAAAAAACTTTACATTACTACAATTATTGGTAGCAAATAAAAGCATTGTTCATTTTACTCCTCCGGGAAACATAAATAAACTACAGTTTCCGATAAAATGATGTTTTCTGCTCAAATTACTTGTGTAAATTGCAAATTTTGTTTTAAATTATCAAGATTAATAATAATATAAAACTTTTTTTAAAATTTATCATTAATTGTAAAAACTTTATAAAAGTTTTCAATAAAAAGTTTCTTAATTAATTTAAAATCAGCAGTTTTACCAGTAATTTTTCCCACACTTGTTACTCCTTTATGAAAAATTCCGCATGGGATAATTTTATCAAAATATCTCAGGTCTGTATTAATATTAAATGCAATTCCATGCATGGTAATCCATCTGGAAACCTTTATGCCAATTGCACAAATTTTTTCTTCACCAACCCAAACACCTGTGAATTCTTCTTCTCTGTGAGCTTCAATGTCAAGATTTGCCAATGTTAAAATAACAGTTTCTTCAAGGTCGCGTAAATAGCGGTGTGTATCTTTATAAAATCTGTTCAGGTCTAATATTGGATAAACAACAAGCTGCCCTGGACCGTGATATGTAATATCACCGCCCCGGTCAATTTCGTAGTAAGAAATACCTTTTTCTGACATTTCTTTGTCATTTATAAGTATATGGTCTCTGGTACCGGTTTTGCCGAGAGTATAAACATGGTTATGCTCAACTGTAAAAATAATATCATCATTTAAACCATTCAGTTTATCTGTAAAAGTTTCTTTTTGCAGATCCCATGTTTCTTTGTAATCTTTTATTCCGAGATCTATGTGTATTAATGACAATGTAAAGTAGAGAAAAAAGTTATTCTTAATGGAACAAGTTTAGCTTAAATTAGTTTTAAATTATATTCAAATATATGCCACAGCCGTACAATTATTTTAATGTTTTAAATTTTAGCAGATTATCTGCTATATTTATATGTAAATTACGAAGTTTATTTAATAAATAACTTGATTTTACGGCTTGTAATTTTTATATTCGGTTTTAAAGATATCAATCTTTAGAAATTTTTTACAGTAATAAAAGAATAATATTATCAATGGAGAATGTAATATGAAAAGACTATCTAGCCTTCTTTATATACTGTTCGCCTTCATATCACTTCAGTATCTGGCAGGCTGCGGAGGTTCTGACGTGAGTGATGAAGATTCTGCGGATAAAAGAAAGAAAAAAGATTCGGTGAGTGTTTATACTGCACTTGAAAATGCAAGGGTTCATTATGTAAAAGCGCTTCAGTTCAATGAAAATTCAGATCACAAGTCATCTCTTACAGAATTTGAATCTTCACTAAAAGAATTGAAAAAAATAGATTCAAAGAACCTTGAAAAACATTTAAACTGGGATAAAGATTATAAAGAAATTGCTACAAGTATAGTGCAGGATATGATAACAACAAATTCTGATCTTCCCGAAAATCATAAAGTATTTAAGCTGGCAGCAAAACTTAACATTAAATACGAAAAGATTGAAAAGAAATCCTATACCAATTCATTTAACCCTTCCGATTTGCCTCAATGTGATGAAATTCCTCTTGTAGAAAACGGTCCTGTTCAGGATTACATTAATTATTTTACCGGAACTGGCAGAAAATATATGGATAAATGGCTCTACAGACTTGGAAAATATTCAAACCTGATGCGTGTAATCCTTCGGGAAAATAATGCACCGGAAGAACTGATTTATCTTTCTATGATTGAATCCGGGCTTGATCCAAAAATTTCATCGTGGGCAGGTGCTATTGGTCTATGGCAGTTTATGCCTGCAACAGGTTCTGCATACGGCTTGTATTATGATGGAAGTACAGATGATAAACGTGATATTGAAAAATCTACTGATGCAGCAGCAAAACATTTATTAGACCTTTACAAATCATTTAATGACTGGTATCTTGCAATGGCTTCGTATAATGCAGGTCCCGGCAGGATAAATTCTGCTATTTCTAAATCCGGCTCAACTGATTTCTGGACCTTAAGAGGATATCTTCCAAAAGAAACTAGAAATTACGTTCCGCAATATATTGCTGTGGCTTTAATTTGTCTTGATCCTGCAAAATACGGATTTACTGATGTTGAGTGGGGCACTCCGCTTGAGTATGACAGGGTATTGATAAAATCAGCTATAACTGTTGACCAAATCGCAAGCTTTTGCGGTACGGATGTTGAGACAATTCGTGACTTGAATACTCAAATGCTTTCCGATGTTACTCCTGTTTTTGACGGTGGTTACTTAATAAAGATACCAAAAGGCACCTATAAGGAATTTGCTGCAAATTATAATGCTGCTTCTGATATTGAAAAATATGGTTTTAATCCAAGTTACGAAGGTAATGAAGGTACTGCTACCGTTAATGAAGAAGAAACGAAAACTTATTATAAGATTACCGGTTATAATGTAGATGATAAAAAGTATATTATAAGTACAACAAACCGTGAACTTGTTTTTCATGATTTAACTGCTTCAGAAGATTTATACAACGTATCTCTTAAATATTCAGTAAGACCAAGTGATCTTCGTATATGGAATAACATTAATTACGGTTTGTATCCCAAAAAAGGAGATAAACTTTCCATTTGGCTTACTAAAAAGAAATATCAGGAGATGTATGGCTCTGTAAACGAGGAAAAAAAAACAGATAACGTTACCGATAATTCAGGCAACAAAGAAGTAATCAGCGACCCCGGAAAAGATGAAGTTATTGAAGAAACCAATAACGACGGCGTTAATGAAACTGTCCTTGTAAATAAGGAAAACAAGAATGATGAAAACACCGGCTCCGATAACACCACAAAAAAAGATTCAGATGTAAAAAAAGATTCAGATTTAAATAAAAATACTGATAAGAATACTGAAAAGAATACTGAAACTAAAACAGAAGTAAAAACAACTAAAGATAAAAAAACAACCAGCACTAAGAAAAAGAAAAAAAGCTATCAGACTTACACAGTTAAAGAAGGTGATAATCTTACAGATATTGCAGATGCTTATGATGTAGATGTTGCTGACGTAAAAGACTGGAATGATCTGGAATCAGACAAGATACTTGTAGGACAGAAACTGAAAATTTATTCTGATAAAAAGGTAACTTCTTCAAGCAAGAAAAATTCCAAAACATATACAGTTAAAGAAGGTGATAATCTTACAAAAATAGCTGATGCAAACGGAGTTTCAGTTTCTGATATTAAAGAATGGAATGATATTGAGGGAGATGTAATTGTTCCGGGACAGGTTTTAAAACTTTATCCATCAAAAAAAACTACTAAAAAAGAATCAAAAACAACTTCCTATACTGTTAAAAAAGGTGATACGCTGGCAAAAATTGCTGAAAAATATGATTGTACTATAAGCGACCTGAAAAAATGGAATAAGCTGAAAGATGACACAATAGAAATTGGACAGAAACTTGTTGTTAAAAAGTAATAAATCAATAAACTGAAATTTTAAGGGCAGGATAAATTACCTGCCTTTTTTAATATTCAATATTTGGATACGAATGAAATTATATTAAAACATGCCGATCAAAAAGATGCAGAAAGTATTTCATTACTAATAAACTCCGTTTACCGAGGAGAAAACTCTAAAAAAGGATGGACAACTGAGGCAGATTTTTTAACCGGTATCAGAATTACTACTGAAAAGATCTTAGAAATTATAAATAAAGAAAATAATATCGTTATTATGGCAGAATATAGTAAAAATTTAATTGGAGTTGTACATCTGGAAAACTCCAAAACATTTGCATACTTGGGTATGCTTTCAGTTGATGTTAATTTTCAGACAAAGGGAATTGCTAAATTACTGCTAAACAAATGTGAACAAATTACCAAAAATTTATGGAAGCTAAAAGAAATAAGAATGAAAGTTATAAACCGCAGAACAGAACTAATTGAATATTACAAAAGGAGGGGATATGAACAAACCGGCAAACTTGAAAAATTTGGCAGTATAACAGAAACATTTGGCAATTCATCAGAACAATTATGGTTTGAAACACTTATAAAATCTTTATAAAATTTCAGTAAAAAAAGACTATTTTATATAATTGAAATTATATTGCAAAATTGGTATAATTGAAAACAACCCCGTTAAAAAACAAATTTTTTATAATTAAACAGAACTGCACAATGAAAAAGTTATTTTTCAGCTTAATTGCATTAACCGCCATATCTTTATTTTCAATAACAGGTTGCAATAAAAACAACGGAAATGAGATACTTATAGGAGAATACAGTTCATTAACAGGTCCCAATGCAACTTTTGGTATTTCTTCTAATAATGGCTTAAAGCTTGCTGTTGAAGAGCTTAACAATTCAGGCGGGCTGCTTGGTAAAAAAGTTAAACTCATTACATACGATGATCAGGGTAAACCCTCTGAAGCACAGACAGTTGTGCAGCGTTTAATTAAAAATGATAATGTTGTTGCAGTTATTGGCGAAGTTGCATCATCAAACAGCAAAGCAGGTGCTCCTATATGTCAGCAGAATAAAATTCCTATGATAACACCAGCTTCAACAAATCCTGAAGTTACTGCAATTGGAGACTATATTTTCCGTGTATGTTTTATAGATCCATTTCAGGCAACAGTTGTAAGTAAATTTATACTTAATACACTTAAGTTAAAAAGAGTAGCATTGCTTAAAGATGTTAAAAATGCATACAGCACAGGTCTTGCTGATTTCTTTGAAAAAGAATTTAAAGATATGGGTGGTGAAATTGTTGAAGTTCAGTCATTTTCTGCAGGCGATAAAGATTTTAAAGCGCAGCTCACTTCAATAAAAGCACAAAATCCCGAAGCAATTTTTATTCCGGCTTACTATACAGATGTGAACCTAATTTCTATACAAGCCCGTGAGATAGGTTTAACTTGTCCGCTTATTGGAAGCGACGGCTGGGAATCTGAAAAACTTACTGAAGGAAAAGCTAAAGATGCCCTTGAAGGCTGTTATTTTTCAACACATGTATCCACTGAAAATCCAGATCCTAAAATTCAGGAATTTATTGCAAAATATAAAGCTAAATATAATTCAATGCCTGATGCAATGAGTTTTCTTGCCTACGATGCAGGGCTTATACTTTTTGAAGCAATAAGAAAAGCCGGTACAACAAATCCGGAAAAAGTTAAAGATGAACTTGCTAAAATCAAGGATTTTGCCGGAGTTACCGGAAAGATTACAATTAACGCACAGCGTAATGCTGTTAAACCTGCCGTTATATTAGAAATTAAAGACGGCAAGTTTAAATATAAAGAAACCATTCAGCCGTAATATATTTGGTTTAATTATTTATTTTTTAAATTATTTAATTTTATTACCCGGTTATTTAGGTTATGACAGAGTTTATTCAGCAGGTATTTAACGGACTTTCGCTTGGCAGCATTTATGCATTAATTGCTCTTGGTTATACCATGATATACGGTATATTAAGGTTTATTAATTTTGCTCACGGTGATGTCTTCATGATTGGTGCTTTTTCTGGGTACTATCTTGGTATAATTTTTTCGTTTTCAACCGGTGGTGGATTTGCCTCACTTGCTATAGCTTTTGCTATTCTTATATTAGCTATGATAATTAGCGGTATTTTGGGCTTTACAATTGAAAAGTTAGTATATAAACCTTTGCGTAAATCTCCCAAACTTACAATTTTAATAACCGCTATTGGTGTTTCTTTATTTCTTGAGTACGGCGGACAGCTTGTATTCGGTCCTGACCCCAAATCATTTCCTTCTCTTCTTGAAAATAAACAGGTTGTTAATCTTGCAGGTGCTATGATTAGTTCAAATCCGCTTGTTGTATTAATAACTGCCGGATTTTTGATGGTTGGCTTAAGAATGATTGTAATGAAAACAAAGATTGGTACTGCAATGCGGGCTGTTTCTTATAACCCTACCGCTGCAAGCCTTATGGGGGTTAACATAAATGCCGTAATCAGTTTCACATTCATTATTGGTTCATCACTTGCAGGTGCAGCCGGAATTCTTTATGGGCTTAATTATCCAAGTATTGATCCATTAATGGGAATACTGCCCGGATTAAAGGCATTTGTTGCAGCCGTGCTTGGCGGTATTGGCAATATTCCCGGCGCAGCTATTGGCGGTATGATAATTGGACTGCTTGAAACCTTTGTTACAGGGTACATTTCTCCAACATACCGCGATGCTATTGCATTTGGTATTCTGATTCTTATACTGCTTTTTAAACCTACCGGTATTTTAGGAAAAAAAGAAATAGAAAAAGTATAAACCTTTAAACCATAAAATTATTTTTTAATTATAGAATTAATAATTTTAATTTCTTATTTAAAATTATATTATGTCAAAAATTATTAATGAAGATGTTCTTCAGCGTATCATAAAAATTCCCATTGTTAATACACTTGGATTTGAATTTATTGAAATGAATGCAGGGATTTGCGAAGCAATTGTAAAACACCAAAAACAATATGACGGAATTTTTGAATCATTCCACGGTGGATTGCTTATGACTGTTGCTGACTCCATTAGTGCATTTGCAATACTTACCCTTGCAGGTGCTGAAGCCAAAATTACCACAACTGATATGAATATCCGTTTCCTTGCAGCATGCCTAACCGATGTACGTGCTGTTGCAAAGGTTATTAAACACGGCAGAACACTTGCACCTGTTGCAGTTGATATGTATGATATGAAAAATAAGCATGTTGCAGTTGCTCAGGTTAATTATATTATACTTAATAAATAGTTTTCAAAATATCAACTGATCTTCAATTATTTTAGAAAACATATAATCAAACTGATTTTTGATAATTTAGGTTAGGATTGATAACTGAAATATTGAATTAATTCATACGTCTTACTATATAGAATTATCTTCCATTTTTGAAAAAGTCACAATTTGCTGTATTTTTATCTGTAGTTTTAAGTGTTTATACACTTGTAAATTTTTATATTTTTATCACCGGACTGCATTTAATACCAAAAGAACTTAAATTTCCGTATATAATTTTATATTTTTTCCTGTTTGTTTCATATATAGCAGGAAGATTTTTGGAACGAAAGTTCCTTAATAAAATATCAGCTTTTTTTGTTTGGGTTGGTTCATTTTGGCTGGCAGCTATGGTGTATTTTTTATTGATTATTATTGCTGCAGAAATTTTGAAACTATTTGACATGTTATTCAAATTCCTTCCTCATTCATATTACGCATCATCAAATAACCTGTATTTTATTTTACTCACAATTGTTTCAGTATTAATTATATTGATAGCTGGATTTATAAATGCTAAAAATTCAGTAATAAAGAAACTTAATATAACTATAAACAAAACAGCCGGTAAACTTAAATCTCTTAAGATAGCGGCTGTATCAGATATTCATCTTGGAACAATAATAAATCGCAGCCGCTTGAGAAAAATTGTGAGTAAAATAAATTCTGCAGAGCCCGATATTATTCTTCTGCCCGGGGATGTTGTTGATGAAGATATAGGTCCGTTGATAAAACAAAATGCCGGTGAGCAGCTAAAGAAACTGAAAGCAAAATACGGAGTTTATGCTATAACCGGCAATCATGAATATATCGGAGGTGCTGAAGCTGCATGTAATTACCTAACCGAGCATGGCATTATTGAGCTGCGTGATCAATCTGTAAAAATTGATGATTCGTTTTACCTAGTTGGAAGGGAAGACAGAGCATCAAGAGGTTTTGCCGGCATTACTAGAAAGCCGCTGTGTGAACTTCTTACGGGAATTGATATGACTTTGCCGGTTATTTTAATGGATCATCAGCCTGTAAAATTGAATGAAGCTGAGAAAAATAACATTGATCTTCAGTTAAGCGGGCATACTCATCATGGGCAGCTTTGGCCCTTCAACATTATTACAAAAATGATTTATGAAATTAGTATGGGTTATGGAAAAAAAGGAAATACACAATATTATGTATCCTGTGGTGCAGGAACCTGGGGTCCGCCTGTAAGAACGGGCAACAGACCTGAAATACTTGAGATAAACCTGACATTTGTAAGCTGAAATCTGTTTCTCTGTATTTCTGCAGAATTTAACTAATATCGTTTAATTTAAAATCTCAGCCACGGTCTTTCTGAAAATGGCGAAATTGGCCATGGAACCATAAGCAGCATCAATATAAATGCAATAGTTAACCACAAAGCAAGTGCTTTAAATTTTGCTTTATCTTCAGTTTTTTTCTTTGATACAGCTGAACCAATTGTAATGCACGCAACTGCAAGTATCATTACTATTGTATGTTCCATTCCGTAAAATCGTATATCCTTTACCTTTACAGCAGCACTGAAATTACTAATGAAATATTTAGTAACCGGGCTTACAATGTATAATATTAATCCAATTATAAGCTGAATATGTGCTGAAACAACTGTAACTCTCCCTGCCTTTTCATCTGCTGTGCTGTATGAACGGGATGATGAGATTCCTGTATATGCTCTGTATAAGGTATATATAACACCTATTACAACTATCCATCTTAAAATTGAGTGTAAAGTGAGTAATGCTGAATACATAATTATTTTTAATTAAACTGCGTTAATACCTAAATTATATTGTTTTCTGAATATTGTTACTTTTCAAACCTGTTTACTTTTCTAATTCCTAATTTAAACTTGGGTTATCCGGAAAACTGGCAAGGATTGCAAATTTTTTACCCATTCCTTTAAGTATATCACGCCAAAGTTTTTCCGGTTCATTTGAAAATATATTTTCAATAGTTGTATTTGCAACTATCCATGAATTCAATTCAAGTTCGTTATCAATTTGTCCTTCTGTCCAGCCGGAGTAACCTAAAAAAAACTTGAAATTTTCTGGATTTGCAGTATTGTTTTCAATAGCTGTTTTTAAAATATCAAAACTCCCGCCCCAGTATATACCGTGTGATATTTCAATTGAACCTTCAATAATATTTTCACCTTTATAAATGAATTGCAGTGTATTAAGCTGTACAGGACCTCCATAATATACTTTTGCATCAAATTTTGGGAATTCTTCAATTACCTCATGAACCCTGTAATCAGTTGGTTTATTAAGCACAAAGCCAATTGATCCTTCATCACTATGCTCTGTAAGAAGTATAATTGTCCTTTTAAAATTTGTATCATTTAAAAAGGGTTCTGAAATCAATATTTTCCCTTTTGCAGGAAGTATTTTTGTCATATCTTAAACAAATATAACTTTAATTTTGCCTATCCGAAATGGTGATTAATATGATAAATTTGTAAATAATTGTAGATTGTAAAATTTACAAAAATTTGTAACTTTCTTAAAGCGGGATAATTTCATAATTTGCATTTACCAAAAATATGCTGAGATAAATGGCTATTAATTTGAAAAATATTAAAATTGAGCTGCTCAATAAAAATGATTTTAAAACATTAATTACTTGGGCTGAAAGCGAAAAAGATTTAATTCAATGGTGCGGTCCCGTGTTTAATTTTCCTTTGACCGAACAACAGCTTGAAATTTGGTTTAATGAATCAGTAAAATTTCCCCCAAAAAGAATGATATTCAAAGCTGTAAATGATACCGGAGAAATTACTGGAATGTGCGAGATTGGAGCTATTGATAGAAATCAAGATACTGCTTCTATATGCAGGATTTTCGTTGATAAAAAATTCAGGGGTAATGGTATAGCAGTTGTTATGATTTCATTTATTATCAGTTATGCATTTAAAGAGCTAAATTTGAAAAGTCTTGAGCTTAATGTTTATTCATTTAATACTCCGGCAATAAAATGTTATGAACGATTGGGATTTCAAAGAACGGATGTAAAAAGTAAAACTACAGCTGTGGGAAATGAAATATGGAAAGGATATACTTACAAACTGCTAAAGGAAAATTGGGCAGATAATGAGAAGTCATTTATAGAGAAGCAGGAAAAATAAATTATTTTTCTAAATAATCAAGCAGTCTTTCAATAAATGGTACTTGTGTATTTTTAATTTTTCTTTTGGCTTCTTCAATGTTAAAAAACTCTGCTTTATCTGCTTCAGGAAATCTAACTTTCCTGCCGCTGCGAGGCGGCCACTCTGCAAAAAATGTATTACTTTTTAATTTAAAGTTTTCGGGAAGATTACTTTCAAACGCCCATGCATACACTATCTTGCCTCCTTTTTGAGTAATCGTATCCAGAGGAATATAATCGTTTTCAAGCGGTTTTATTCCTGTTTCTTCTTCAAACTCCCGTAACGCTGTTTTAAACAGATCATTTTCACCGTCATTTGGTTCACCTTTTGGTATGCTCCAGTTACCTTCATCTTTTTTAATGAAATAAGGACCTCCCGGATGTATTAAAAATACTTCAGTCTGATTGTTAACTTTCCGGTACATCAAAAGTCCGGCACTTAACCTTTCTATTCCCATATTCAATTGCTGTAGTAATTTATAAGATCATTTATCATATTATCTAAATTAAAAACATCTTCAGCCCGCTTTTTGCCTGCTGCAGAAAATTTTTTACAAAGCTCAGGATTTTGAATTAGCTGTGATAATTTCTCTGATATATCTTTAGGGTCCATACGATTAAACAGTAAACCTGTTTCACCTTCAACCGTAATATCAAGCACACCCGCAAAGCGGCTTGCGGCTGTTGGTATTTCAAGAGCCATTGCCTCCAGCAGCACTCTGCCAAACGACTCATCATGTGATGGAAATACTAATATATCTATTGCGGTCATATATTTTTCAGGCAAATCTAAATGCCCTGCAAAAGTAATATTTTCTATCTGTAATTTTACTGAAAGTTCTTTAACTGATTTTTCATATTCTTCTTCACCAAAACTTGCGTTTCCAATGGCTAAAAAATGTATTTTATCAATAAATCTTTTATTTAGTATATTTGCCGCTTCCAGAAAATCTTCGTACCCTTTCCCCCGAGTCATTCTTCCAGTAATGCCAATTGTTAGCTTTTTAGCCGGCAGCTTAAGTTCATTTTTTATCTCAGCTGTATTATATTTTTTTCTGTCAAACCTTTTTAAATCAATGCCAACAGGAAGAAATTTAATTTTATTTTCTTTAATGGGAACTGTTTTTATCAGACTTTGCCTTATATAATTTGAAATTGCAAAAACTGCATTCACACGCTTGTAAATGTATTTGTGAAATATATCCTTTTTTTTTATGCCGCTTGCCATATGTTTTGTTAAGAAAAGCTTAGTATTTAAATTGTTTTTTCCAAGTGCTGGGGTTAATACCCAAAGATCATGTGAATGATTTGTATGAATTACATCTACTGGGTTTCTTGTTAAATATTTTTTTAATTTTCTTATTGCAATTGGTATGTTATAGTCCTTTTTGAAATATGGAAGAACTTTAAAACCTGCATTTTGTGATTCTTTTTGTAATTTTGAATTATCTGAACATATAATATTAATATTTTGCCCTTTTTCAGCAAGTTTTTTAGCAGTTTCTAAAGTGAACATTTCCAAGCCACCCCATGAATATGAACCGCACGAAATTAAAATATTTAATTTTTTGTTTGAATTATACATCTCTAATGCAAAATTAACTGCAAAATATTACAATTAAAAGCAATTTTTTAAAATTGCGTTTTAACTAACGTTTTGAGGGTATTGAAGCTATACCGTATAAATGCTAACTTTATTTTCCATTTTCATCTATTTTTAAATTTGGTTCATTTATTGTGGGGAAATTTAGCAGGAGCAGCAAAATGAAAATAAAATGATTTAGATACTATTATTTTAAATAGAATTAAATATACGTTAATATTGTATAATAGCTATGTTGGCAAGGGAAGAAGCTATGACTGACCTTACAAGCGGTATCCCGCGTATAATGGTTGTAGAAGATGAAGGTATTATAGCCCAGGATATAAAGAACTGTCTTGAAGGTCTTGGGTATATTGTGCCTGATGTTGTGTTTACCGGCAAAGAGGCAATTCAGCGTGCTGAAGAACTTCATCCTGACCTGGTATTAATGGATATTGTGCTAAAAGGTGATATTGATGGTATTGAAACTGCTGCTGAGATAAGAAAAAAATATAACATTCCTATTGTGTACCTTACTGCCTACGAAGATGACCGTACTTTAAAACGAGCTAAAATGACCGAACCTTTGGGTTATATCTTAAAACCGTTCGAAGAGCGATACCTGCGCTCTAGTATCGAAATGGCGCTTTACAAGCATCAGATGGAAACCAAACTTAAAGAAAATGAGCGATGGCTTAGCGCTATTCTGCAAAGTGTTGGTGATGCTGTTATTGTTACAGATGAGTTTGGTTTTATCAAGTTCATGAATCCGGTTGCTGAAAATCTTATCGGTTGGAAGCTGAATGATGTTGTTGGTAAAAGAATTTATGAATTGCTTAAGCTCATTGATGAAAACGATAAGGAACCAATACAAAACCCCGTAGAAACTGTATTAAAGGAAAATGTATTAATCGGAAGAAGCAATCATACTGTTCTTATTGCCAGAGATGGCAGAGAAATATCAATTGATTACAGTGCTTCACCTCTTAGAGATGATAAAGGCAGACTTACCGGGGCAGTTCTTATCCTTCAGGATATTACCGATCGTAAAATTTCAGAAACTGCATTAAAAGAAAGCGAGACAAGGTTCCGCAATCTGTTTGACTATGCAACAGATGCTATTTTTGTTCAGGCGCTAAACGGCAGAATAATTTCTGTAAATAACCAGGCCGCATTAATGCTTGGCTATCCCAAAGATGAACTGCTCAACATGAAGTTTTCTGAGCTGATAAATGAGAATATCATAGATAATACGTTTATGATTTATTCAAACCTTAAAGAAAAAGGCAATTATCAGTTTGAAACACAGTATAAAAGAAAAGATAATACATTTGTTGATGTTGAAATAAGTATGCGGCTTATAAAACTTCTTGATGAAGAAGTTGTTCAGCTTTTTGTTAGGGATATTACTGAACGAAAATTAGCTCAGGAAAAAATTGATATGCTTGCTTCTTCTGTAAAAAGTATAACTGAGTGTGTTAGTATTACTGACCTTGAAGGAAAGTTTATATTTGTAAACGATGCATTTGAAAAAACTTACGGGTACTCCCGTGAAGATATTCTGGGGAAATCTATATCTACAATCCGCAGCAGCCGTAATCCTTTAAATCTAAAGGATGAAATTTATAACAGCACACGTAGTGGCGGCTGGCAGGGAGAGCTTATTAACCGCGCAAAAAGCGGCAGAGAGTTTCCTGTTTATCTTTCAACTTCGGTTTTAAAGAATGATAAGGGAGAAACAATTGCACATATTGGGGTTGCAAACGATATTACAGAGCGCCGTTTAGCCGAAGAAAAATTAAAACAAAGCGAAAAAAGATTTCAGGATCTCTATGACAGCGCTCCTGATATGTATTTTTCTGTTACCCCTACCGGAAAAGTTAAATCAGTCAATAAGTTTGGTGCAGAGTATCTTGGATATGATTTAGATGAAATTATTGGGCATGAAGTATGGAAAGTTGTGCATCCTGATGACAGAGGTATAGTAAATGAAAGGATCAGTGAGATTTTTTCAAAGAAACTTGATAACGCCAAGCTTGAGTTCCGGAAAGTCTGTAAGGATGGCAGAATTATTTGGGTGAATGAAAGCACAAGACTTATTTCAGATATAAATGGAATTCCGCAGGAATTATTTATTATCTGCAGAGATATAACAGCTAACAAAGAGTTTCAGAATGCTATAATTGAAAGTGAAAAGAAATACAAGAATCTTGCACAATTTGCTCCGTTCTCTGTGGCAAGGTTTTCAATGATAACAAATGAATTTGAATATGCTAATGACGAATTTGCCCGGCAAATGGGCTGCTCTATGGAGGAATACCGCGGGCTTTCCAGACAGCAGAAAACCAATATAATACATGCTGATGACCGCCATAAAGTTCAGCAGAATTATGACGATTGGAAACGAAACGGCTTTAAGGGAATGCTGCACTTTGATTACCGCATAATAAATTTAAAAAAAGAACTTATTTGGCTGGATACTTTTATTTATGCTGATTATGATGAAAAGGGTAAAGCTTTGATGATGAATGAAATCTGTTTGGATATAACTGAACGAAAAAATGCTGAACTTGCAACACTTGAAAGTGAACAGAAATATAAAAATCTGGCTGAAAATGCACCAATTGCTGTTACCCGTATTTCTGCTGAAACAATGAAATATGAATTTGTAAATGATGAGTTTGTTAAACAAACCGGATTTACAATGGATGAATATAATGCTTTAAGCAGTGATAAACTTAAAGCATTGGCATATCCTGAAGATAAAGAAAGAGTAAGAGATTTATTTAATGCCTGGAGAAAAACAGGGTATAAAGGTACTCAGCATATTGATTACCGCACATACAGCAAAAACGGAAAAGTTCTTTGGGTTGATACATTTTTATTTGCAGATTTTGATGATTCCGGGAAGATTACTGCGATAAATCAGATTTGTATTGATATAACTGAACAGCAAAAAGCCCAGACAAAAATACTTGAAAGCGAAAATAAATACAAAAATTTAGCTGCTAATGCACCTGTTGCAGTTACCAGAATAATTCTGAATAACGGTGCTTATGATTTTGTTAATGAAGAATTCATAAGGCAATCAGGTTATTCAATGGAAGAATTCAATACACTTAACGATCAGGCACTAATTGGTATGATACATCCCGAAGACAGAAATAGGGTATTTAATTTTTACAAAAATTGGGAGTCACAGAAGTATTCAGGTACTCAGCATTTAGAATACAGGATAATTAACAGACATCAAAAAGTGGTTTGGTTAGATACCTATTTATATTCTGAATATGATGAATCAGGTAATCCGGAAGCAATAAATCAAATATGTATTGATATAACTGAACGCAAAAAAGCTGAAGCAGAACTTACTGAAAAGGATATCAGATTTAAAGCGCTCATTGAAAATATTTCTGACCAAATTTCGCTGGTTGATAATACCGGTATGATAATTTATGCAAGCCCATCTGTTGCAAAGATACTTGGCTACATGCAGGATGATTATATAGGAAAAAATCTGATGGAATTCATTAATCCTGATGACAGAGATATTGCAGATGAATTATTCAGAAATGTTCTTGCCGAACAGGGGAATATTGTTAATAATATTCAGCTCCGGTTAAAGAATAAGGAAGGTGTATGGATATGGCATGAAGTTACTGCTCATAATATGATCCATGATCCGGTTATTGGAGCAATTGTTTTAAATTACAGGGATATTACTGAGCGTAAAAAAGCTGAGCAGGAAATTATTCTGCAAAAATCATATTTCCAGCAGCTGTTTGAAAACTCTCCCGAAGGTATTGTTATTCTTGATAATCAGGATAAGATTCTTAATGCCAATAAAGGATTTGAGCGAATGTTCCAGTTCAATACTTCTGAGATAATAGGCAAAACATTAAATGATATCATTGTTCCAAACAGCATGCTTGAGCAGGCAACACAAATGACATTGTTTGTACTTAAAGGAGAAATTATTCACACTGAAACACTAAGAAAACGAAAAGATGGAAGTACTGTTGATGTTTCAATATTGGCATATCCTATTACTCTTGAAGAAAACCAGATTGGCGTTTATGGAATATACAGCGATATTACTGAGCGAAAAGAAACCGAAAAAGCTTTAAGAAACAGCGAAGAGCGTTACAGAGCATTTGTTAAACAAAGTACAGAAGGTATCTGGAGATTTGAATTCCTTGAACCTATTTCAACGAAACTCCCCATAGATGAGCAGATTAAGAATATTTTCAGGTATGGTTATCTTGCTGAGTGCAACGATGTATTTGCAAAAATGTACGGATATGACTCTGCAAGTGATATTGCGGGTGTACGAATTGGTGAATTGCTGATAGATACTGAACCTAAAAATATTGATTATATCAGGAAAAGTATTATGGGCGGGTATAAAATTGATAATGAAGAATCAATAGAGCTTGATAAACTCGGTAAGCGCAGAAGTTTTATGAATAATCTTGTTGGTATAGTCGAAAATGATATGCTCATCAGGATTTGGGGTTCACAACGTGATATTACCGATTCCAAAAAAGCACAGGAAGAACTTAGCAAAACTCAGTTCAGACTTGCAACTCTTTTAAAAAACCTTCAGGATGTTGTTCTTTATGAAACCGGTGCCGGCAAGGAATTTATGAGTGAAAATGTAATTGATATGCTTGGTTACCCTGCAGATATGTTTGCTGATAGGGAATTCTTCAAAACCATTACTCACCCGGGTGACTGGATAAGTATTGAAGAAAAAACATTAGAATGGCACAGTAAAGGTTCAACCGGTGTATTGAATCTTGAGTTCAGAGTTCGTAAAGCTGATGGTACATATATTTGGGTTGAAGATCACATGATTAAAGTTCGCAATAACGGACACTCTCATATGGCTGGTGTACTTATTAATATTACTGAACACAAATCCACTGAAGTAAAACTTAAAATGCTTGCTGATAAACTTACGCAGTCAAATCAGGAGCTTGAACAGTTTGCCTATGTTGCTTCACACGACTTACAAGAGCCGCTTAGAATGGTTGCAAGTTATATTCAGCTGCTTCAGAGAAGATATAAAGGCAAACTTACCGCAGAATCTGATGAGTTCATAAATTATGCTGTTGATGGTGTTGTTAGAATGAAATCGCTTATTAATGATCTATTGGCGTATTCAAGAGTGAATACCAAAGAGGCACCAATGGAAGATGTTGATGTTAATAAAGTTTTAGAGCTTAATTTAACTAACCTTGCCGCAACAATTGCAGAAACAGGTGCAGTGGTTAATTATGAAAACCTGCCGACTGTTCGTGCAAATAAATCTCAAATGAACCAGCTTATGCAGAACCTGATAAGCAATGCAATTAAGTTCCGCAAGCCAGATGTGAAACCTGTTGTAAATATTTCTGCAAAACATGAAGGCAATGAATGGCTGTTTACAGTTTCTGATAACGGTATTGGAATTGATAAAGAGTTTACCGATAAAATATTTATTATTTTCCAGCGGTTGCATAACTCCTCCCAATATCCGGGAACCGGAATTGGACTAGCAATATGCAAGAGAATTGTAGAAAAACTTGGCGGTCATTTGTGGGTTGAGTCTGAACAGGGCAAAGGCACTGCATTTAATTTTACAATTCCTGACAAAGAATAATTTTTAATTTTTATATTAATTTTTCTTCGCTCTTCTGTTGTTGTTGCTAAATAATTTATGTATTTTTGAAGATAAATGAAAATAATATATTTTAATGGATAATATACCAAGGCAATTGCAAATTTTGCTTGTTGAAGATAATGAGGGCGATGTGCGCCTTATAAAAGAAGCTTTCAGCGAGAGCAAGATTGATAAAGTTTTTAATGTTGCCCGGGATGGCGAAGATGCTCTTAACTATCTTTATGCCAAAGGCAAATATACCGAAAGAGTAAAACCAGATATTATACTTCTTGATATCAATCTCCCTAAAAAGAATGGTTTTGAAATACTTGAGGATATTAAAAACAACCCTGAGCTAAAAAAAATACCTGTAATAATGCTTTCAAGCTCAAGCAGTGAAGACCATGTTTTAAAATCGTATGATCTCAGTGCTAACTGCTACGTAACAAAACCGGTTGATTTTGATGAATACACACAGACTGTAAAAATTATTGAAGACTTCTGGTTCCAGATGGCGAAGCTGCCGGGTAGTTAAAATTTTTCTAATTAAAACAAAAAGCCCGCATTGATTTATAAAAATTGTATTTGTAACTTGTGCCTTATTTATTTTACATGAAAAAAAATACTAAGACAAAAGAAATAATACAATCAGTTGGCAATTCAGTTTCAGTAAAAAATAAAATAATTATTTCAGCGGTTCTAGTTAATTTAATTTTAAGACTGTATATTGCTTCCCAGCCCTTTGAGTTTATTGATGGACCTTTTATACAGGATGATTCATACTACGTTCTTACAATAGCGAAAAATATTGCAAATGGTTCCGGCCCGCTTTATACTGATTCATATACAAACGGCTTTCAGCCTTTATATGTTTTTTTAATAGTTCCGGTATTTTTATTTATTAAAAGTGATCTGTTTGCACCAATTAGAGCAATGCTTGTAATTAATGCCTTTCTGGATACACTGACTTTATTCTTACTTTTAAAAATTTTCTATAAAGCGCGTTCCTATCTTACATTAATATTATTAAGCGTGCTGTGGATCCTGAGCTTTACGGTTATAATAAATTCGCTGAACGGACTGGAAACGCCTCTTTCTGTACTTTCGATAGTTTTAACATTGTACCTATTTCAAAAATTTAAAGATAAAGATACTTATAAGAACCTGGTTTTATTAGGGGGGGGGGTAGGGTTATGCCTTCTTTCAAGAATTGATAACATCTTTTTTTCGGGTGCTGTATTATTATTTTATTTTATTTATAACTATAAAAATAAGATCAGCATAAGAGAGACAGCAAAAAAAGTTATTATCATTATGTCTGCTGCAATAATAATATACTTACCTTGGGCAGTTTATTCTTATGCATATACAGGTGATATTTTTCCTGTAAGCGGTAAAGCATTGAGACTTATCTCATTCTACCAGGTTGATAGAAACCCGACATACGATAACTGGTATTCATTGCTTATCAGCGCTGCATTTAAGATCATTTATGCAAATAATTATATTTTTATATTCCTATTTGTATTTTGTTTGGCTCTATTGATCTTTTTAAAAATGAAAGGAACCATAAGCTCTTATTTTAAGGAACTTTCACCCGCCGGCATACTATTAATTTCAAATTTAATATTAATATTATCATATATCTTTTATTTCTTCGGTTATTGGTATTTTTCAAGATATTTCTACCCAGTAACATTAATGTTCATTATTCTTTCTGCGGTAACATTTGATAATCTTGAAGGCCGTTCTGCAAAGATAAAAGCAATACAGGTTCCTGTAATTATTGCTGTATTTGTTTTCAGCGTTTTTACCCCGGAATTTAAATACCTTTTTTATGATAGTACAAAAAATAATACAGGTTTTATGAATATAGGTTTATGGGCTCAAAGAAACTTTAAGCCCGGAACAATTATTGCCGCATCCCAATCCGGAGCAATTGGATATTTTGCACATGATATGAAAGTGATAAATCTGGATGGGGTTGTTAATAAAGATAGCTATAATGCTATTGAAGAAAAAAGATTTATGGATTATATCAGATCTAAAAAAGTTGAGTTTATTATTGGTTGGCCTTCAAATTTTACAATGATCGTTAAAAATTCTACAGGTATAAAAGAAAGGGATCTGCAGCCAATGGGCAAAATTACAGAATTTAAAACAATGAATACACAATGGAATCTAGCAAGAGTAATTTATTAGATAAAGCCCGCATAAATTATGTGGGCTTTATCAATTTAAAACATTTCTTACTTATCTAAAAGTTTTTTTATTTCCTTTTCAAACTGTTCATAGCTCTGACTGCCAAGCAGCGTTTTTACTAATACCCCTTTTTTGTTGTAAATTCCGGTATATGGAATTTCTCCCTGCCAGTTCTTATCAACATAGTTCATCAATGATTCAGGGTTTTCAAAATCTCCGTAGTATGAAGTAAAATCCACTTCATTTTTTTTTAAAAATGGAAGAAGTTTGGTATCGTAATCAGATTTATCGTCTAATGAAATAAAGTACAAAGCAAATCCTTTGTTTTTGTAATCTTTGTAAAGTTTAACAAGCTCAGGAAACTCCTTAACGCAGGGAGGGCACCAGGTTGCCCAAAAATTAACTAATATAACCTTGCTGTCTGAATTATTGATAAGTTCTTGATAATCATCAATATTTTTTATCGTCTTTACTTCCTGCCCAAATGTTGTAACTGCAAATAGAATTGCAGCTATGAAAAATATCTTTAAGCTCATAATTTTTTATTTATTTTTCTACTCTTTTTATACCGCAGCCAAATGATTTAGTTTCTTTCACGGTTACTTCTTTACCCTGTGAAATTTCGTCAACAGCATTTTTAAGATCAGTTGTTTTCTGTTCAGCTGCTGATCTATTATCTGTTATTCTGCCGTGATATAAAATAGTATTATCTTTACCTATTACAAAAACTTCAGGTGTTCTAGTTGCACCAAACATATCTGCAACAACATTATTCATATCTTTTAATACAGGAAAAACATAACTGTTCTTTTCGGCATGTGCTTTTACTTCATCATTGCTTTCAGTATAATTTGAATTAATTGCCCAAACCGTAAAACCTTTTTCAGTGTATTCCTTTACATAATCATTTATCCTGTCATTATACGGCTGTACGTTAGGGCATACAGTTGACCAGAACATAATTATAACACCTGATTTTGAAGAAGCCAATGCATCTGATAATGAATAATTAGCCCCGTCATAATTTACTATTGAAAAATTTTCAATTTTATCACCGGGACCCTTTGATGATGCAAAAACATTTAATGTTAAAGCAAAAATAGCTAAAAATAAGCTAAAAATAAGCTTTCTTGACATAATTTTTCTCCGATTAATTTAGTTTATAATTTAATTATTATTTATAAAGAAAAATAGATAAATAAAGTTTCAATTTTTTTATATAAATTATTACAAATTCTTATGTAATAAATTAAAAAATAATTGGTTATGTTTGTAAAATCACTTCAAAAGGGGATAGTATTATGAAAAATTTATCAGGTATTAAAAAACTGTATTTTTTAATTTCCTTACTTATCCTAATTATTTTTAATTTTAATTTAAATGCACAGGTTTGGCAGTCATTGGGTACAGGAACAGGCGGCTGTGTGAATGATTTAAGAGTTTATAACGGCAGAATTATTGCTGCGGGTTATTTTGCGATTGCAGGCGGTGTACTTGTAAACAATATTGCCTCATGGAACGGCACGGCATGGCAGCCTTTAGGTTTGGGAACAAACGATTCAATTTTTGCACTTGCTGTATTTGGTGGAAATTTATACGCAGCAGGAAAGTTTACTAATGCAGGCGGTGTTAGCTGCAGTAAGATTGCTTACTGGAATGGTTCCTCCTGGCACTCAACAGGCGGTATTTTTAACGGAACTATATACGATATTGCTGTAAGCACTACCAGGCTTGTTGCTGGCGGAAATTTTACTAATGTAAACGGAAACCCTATGCAGAAAATTGCTAAGTATGAAAGCGGTGCGTGGAGTACCATGGGTGCCGGATTTAATGATAATGTGTATTCACTTGCACTTTATAACAATATATTTTATGCCGGTGGTGTTTTTACTGTATCAGACGGTAATTCCGTTAAAAGATTATCTAAATTTGACGGTACTTCTTGGAGCCAGATAGGTGTTGGACTTGATGACGGAGGTGTTTATGCATTAACTGTTTTTAACAGTTCATTATATGTCGGCGGTACTTTTACAACAATTGGCGGTGTTGTTACAAACAGAATTGCAAGATGGAACGGAATAAGCTGGTCTAATGTTGGTTATGGTTTTAATAACGGAGTTTATTCACTCACCTCACTTGGAAGTAAATTATATGCCGGAGGTGATTTTGAGTTTGCGGATTTTCTTCCTGCATCAAGAATCGCCTCTTATAATGGTTCTTCTTGGTCTGCTTTAGGCACAGGTATTGGCGGTTCAAATCCAAGAGTAAAAGCGTTAAGAAGTAATCTGAATGATATAATTGCAGGAGGGGAATTTTCATTAGCAGGCGGGCAGAGTGCAAATAATATTGCCACTTGGCGTACTACTACCGGTTTCTTGCAAACTGGCGGTGAAATTCCGGATACTTATAAATTGAATCAAAATTATCCTAACCCATTTAACCCGCAGACAATGATCTCATTCAGTTTGCCCCAAAATGGTAATGTTAAAATTGATGTCTATAGCAGCAATGGTTCATTTGTCACTCAGCTTTTTAATGGTGAATTAAATTCAGGAAATTATGAAATTTCATATAATGCATCTTTACTTTCAAGCGGAGTTTACTTCTACCGCCTTACATCAGGCAGTTTTTCTGCAAGCAGAAAAATGATTGTTATTAAATAAATTTTAAATATTATTTGTTAAAACCCGCTTTTAATGCGGGTTTTTTATTTATGATTCAAAGTCATTTACCTAAAAAATATACAATTTATACCATTCAGAATTTCAAAATAAACTGCTATATTTTGCAATTCAATAACCAATAATTCACAAATGAAAAAAATTACAATTTCAGGATCACGGATTGTAAGTCTGCTCTTTTTATCGGTTTTTATAGTTATTGGAGTTTTGCTGTTTCAGGCACAAAACTTTGATGACTATCCTTTTGATGATGATAATCCAAACATTGAGCAGCCTACCCGGGAATCCTTTTCTCATTTTAATCCTAATATAAGCCACCAGCCAATGATTGTTACATTGAACGATTTTGATAATTTTGATATTGGGATAGATAATTATGAGCAATATGGTTCTTCAAATCCGCTGAATCCATTATGGCTTTTCTTTGGTGCAAATGCAAGTCCGCAGAATGCACGCGGAACAACAAATGGGGGGCTAAATTGGTATTTAAGTAATCCCATGTATCCTTCGGGTACCTGTTGTGATCCATGGGCGGCACATACAGGAAGCGGAGTGCTGATTTATGCATCAGGTGTTTCAGGGCAGTATGTTTACCGCTCTACTAATAACGGACTTACCTGGAGTTCGCCTGTACTATCAGTCAACGGAGTTGACCGTAACCACGTTTCAGCAGAATATACCGGCACAGGACCCTATGCTAATTATGTGTATGCTGCAATAACCGGAAGCGGCAGTACCGGTCCTTTTGCCAGAAGCACTGATGCAGGATTAACATGGACTACTACATTTACTCCCTCAAACATTTTACCGGGTGTATATATTGCCGTTGGTCCAAACGGTTCAACTAACGGAGGTTGTGTAATGTATGTTACAAATACTGGCAGCGATGCCTCGGGAAACCGTATTTATAATTTCTACCGCTCAACAAATGGAGGTGCAAATTTTACTTTAATGTCAACCCAGTCGGGTTGGTCAGGATATGTAGGTACTTATGCAGGCGGAAGACATACCATACATAACGCAAGAACTGCACCGCATCCTAAAATTGCAATGGATAACAGCAACGGACCTTACCGCGGCAGATTATATTTTGTTAATGCTTCTAACAGTCCAGCCGGTAATGGAAATAAGCCGGATATTTGGCTAAGATATTCAACTGACCAGGGTGCTACTTGGAGTTCTCCTGTAAGAGTAAATGATAATCCTAATCCTGAAACCAGTGATCAATGGTTTCCTGAAATATGGTGCGAAAGAACTACAGGCAAACTTTATATCCATTGGTATGATGACAGGGCAAACCCAACAAATTTTACAACAGATATGTATGCAACCTATTCTACCGATGGCGGGCAATCTTTTGCACAGAGCCAGAGATTAACTAATCAATCATTCATTTTTCCAAGTCCCTCATGCTCACCAGGCTGCTACAGGGGTGACTATACAACAATGATGGCTAATAACCCTAAGGTGGGTTTCAGTGTTTGGACAGATCACAGAAATTCAACTGCACAAAATATGGGGTCATATTTTCCAGATTTTGCTATGCGTGTTCAGCCAAATGCATTTGGAATGAACAATATTAGTGATAGTGCTTTTGTGTATGTTGGTGTTCCCGCTGTTAAACTGTATAATGATACTGCAATTTTTAGTGCAGTAGTTACAAATCCACCCGGAGCTGGTAATATTACGCTTGATTTACTTAATAAAACATCAAATATTCTGCAGGATAAGCTCTTAACTTATCCTGATTCTTTAAGATTAAGAATAAAAACATCAGGAGGGGTTCCCAGCGGGAATTTTAATATAAGAATACGCGGTAACGGACCAAACGGAACTCCTGTGCATGAACGATTTGTTAATATAAATGTTGGGTTTGTGGGTATGCAGAATAACAACAACCAGATTCCAAATACTTTTAAAATTGAACAAAACTATCCTAATCCGTTCAATCCAATAACAAAAATTAATTTTGATCTTCCTAAAAACAGTAACGTTAGTATAAGTATTTTTGATGTAAATGGTAAACTTATAGAAACACTTGTAAATACAAATATGAACGCAGGCAAACATTATGTAATATGGAACGCAGCTGAATATTCAAGCGGAATATATTTTTACAGAATATCTGCTGGTGAATTTTTATACGTAAGAAAAATGATTTTAATTAAATAAATTTTTCTATACAAGCCGGCAAATTGCCGGCTTTTTTATTTGTATTTAACAATTTAATTTAAACTATTATTTTCAGGTATGAATGAATTTAAAGATAATGCAGAAAAAAAGAGATTTGAGTTAATTACAGATGGTTTTATATCTTTTATTGAATATACTTTATCCCTTAACCAAATAATCTTTACTCATACAGTAGTCCCTGATGAACTCAAAGGCAAAGGAATTGGTTCATTACTGGTTAAATTAGCACTTGAAAATATTAATGAAAGAAATTTAAAGCTTAAGCCTTTATGTCCGTTTACGGCATTATATATTAAACGGCATCCTGAGTGGAGTTTTATTCTTGCAGTCAATACTTAACCGAAACAATTTAATCAATTAATTCCTAATTCATTGCAGAATAATATTACAGAAATTTTAAAAGATGATTATAAAATTTTACTGTTTTTTATAAAATAATTTATTATTTTTGCTTTAGTATTCATTTAAAGATACAATTTAATGTGAAATTACTTAAAAACTACCAAAACCTTGCAAATTATTCAATTTCATTAACTGTTTTACGGTAAATATGTATAAATTTATACTATAAATGATATTTCTTTAATTGGTATATTTGCCTTTACTTACCAATTGAATACGCTGAATATTTATTTGAAACTATTTTATTAAGGTCAATTATTATGAAGGAAATTATTCAACACTTTTTTAAGTATTTTTCACAATCCCCTTTTGAATTATATAATGAGGCAGGTTTAAGACACGAGTTAGGAATTTTCTTTAAAAAATATTATCCTGAACTGAATGTTAAGCTTGATTATCCGGTATCAAGAATTTTTAATCCTATCCCAAGGCTTGCTAACAAAGAAGTTGATGTTTTTATAATTGAAAGCGGTGTCCAAAAGCATGCTATTGAAATTAAAATGCCCAAGGATGAAAATGCCAGCCACATTGATCTTTACCGTGTTATTCAGGACCTAAAATTTCTGGAACAGTTAAAAGAACAGGAGTTTGAAACTTGCACAGCTGTATTTTTGACAAAAAGAAAAAATATCTGGGAGTCCATTAATGGGGGAATTTATAAAATGTTTTCAGGCGATAGCGTAAATGTGAGATCTGTAAAAAAAGAAGAGATACAGAAGTATATGATTCATGGCGGGGCTATTGAACTGGATGGTACATATAAAGCTAAATGGGAAGTTACCCATGATGTTAAGGGTGATGAATACAGGTATTTTATACTGAATGTAAAATAATTTAATTTTTTAATCTATGCCTGTTTGGTTACTTTTCAACACAACAGGATGTGCTTGAAAACCGTTTTTTAAAATATAAAAATCATCCCTTTCATCTGTTTATCTTTTCCCTTTCATGCCATTTTTCCATAAATAATTTTAAAAGTTTTATCCTCACTTAAATTAATGCCATTTGTATGAAACTATCAGGTATTCTATAGTTTAAGATAATTGCTTATATTCAACATTAAACCTTACTAAAACAAATAGATAAGTTCTTTATTCTGATGACGGATTTTAATTATATTATTGAAACAAAGCGATTAAAGCTGCGTGAATTTGTAACCGGCGATAACGGATTTATTTATAAACTCCTAAATTCTCCGGGGTGGCTTAAATATATAGGCAATCGTAAAATAAATTCTGATGATGATGCCTTAAAATATATAGAAGAAATTCTGATAAATGGATATAAAACCCAAGGTTTCGGGTTTTATCTAATTGAACTTAAGGAAGCCGGAGAAAATGCAGGCATGTGTGGATTGGTTAAAAGACCCGGTCTTAAAAACGTTGATCTTGGTTTTGCTTTACTGCCTGAATTTGAAAACTATGGCTATGCGTTTGAGGCATCAATAGGGGTTTTAGATTATGCAAGTAAAATTCTTAAATTAAAAAAAGTTGCTGCAATAACTGTTACACAAAACCTTCCCTCAATTAAATTGCTTCAAAAACTTGGAATGACCTTTGAAAAAAAGATCAACATTCCAAATGACCACGAAGACTTGCTGTTATATGGGTTAGAGCTGAAGAATTTATTACTAATAAAATAAGCAAATACTTGAGCTAATTTTGAAATATATATTCTTTTCAAATTTATAGATTTTGAATCATTTGTTTTTTTATCTTTTTTATCATACCCGGACCTTCGTATATTAAACCTGTATATATTTGCACCAAAGATGCTCCTAGATCAAGCTTTTCCTTCACATCATCAAATGATGAAATTCCTCCGCAAGCAATTACTGCAAGCTTATTGCCGGTATTTTTTATAATGTATTTTAATACAGAATTAGCTATTGGTTCAAGCGGTTTTCCGCTTAAACCCCCGGTTTCATATATCCCTTCAGGCAATGTATCTCGTGAAATAGTTGTATTGGTAGCAATAATTCCCGTAATGTTATTATCTATAGAAACCTGTAAAATATCATCTAGCTCTGCTTCAGTTAAATCAGGTGCAATTTTCAGATAAATATCTTTCATTGTATCTGAAAATGTAGTATCAAGTTCTTTATTAAGCTTCTGCAAAGAACTTAATATTTCATTAAGAAATTTTTTTTGCTGCAACTGCCTTAATCCTTCAGTATTTGGCGAGCTTACGTTTATCGTAAAGTAGTCTGCAGTTTCAAAACATTTTTCAAATGAAAATTTATAATCCTGATATGCATCATCCAGTTCGGTGTGTTTGTTTTTTCCTAAATTTACTCCAACAATAAAATCATTGCATAAATTTTTCTTAACATGTTCAATATTCTTCTCAAATTCATCGGCACCCGCATTATTAAAGCCAAGCCGGTTTATTATTCCGCCATATTTTGGTAAACGAAACATTCGCGGTTTTGGATTGCCTTCCTGAGGCAGCGGAGTTACAGTCCCGGCTTCTGCAAACCCAAAACCCATCGCATCCCATCCCGCAAGCGCAACAGCATTTTTATCCATCCCTGCTGCTAATCCAATTGGATTTCTAAATGTCAGCCTGCCAACTTTCCTTTGAAGTCTTTTATCCTCAAAACTTAAAAACAGCTTTAATAGAGATGGAAATAATGAACCCGAAAGTCTGTTTATTGTGAAATTATGTATTTTTTCAGGATCATAATCAAATAACAGCGGTCTAATTATCTTTTTATACATGCTTAACTTTTTTGTACATGCTTAACATTTTTATATATCCAATACAAAGATAGTTTAAATAAAATTTTTGTGCTATGAATTCACCAGTGAACGATAAAACTTTTTGAATTGAAGGGGTAATTTAATTAAATTAAATTTGTATGTTATGGAATTAATTTATTTAGATAATGCGGCAACTACCCCAATAGACCCGAGGGTAAAAGAAATAATGCTGCCATGGCTTTCCGGCAAATTCGGTAATCCATCAAGTGTCTATAAAACAGGCAGGGAAGCCAAGGTTATGGTTGAAGATACCCGTGATTTGTTTGCTGAATTCATTGGTGCAAAACCATCAGAAATTTATTTTTCTTCAGGAGGCACAGAGTCAAATAATTTTGCTCTTAAAGGAACTGCCTTTAACTGCCTTGGTATTAAGGATCATATTATTACATCTGCTATTGAGCACTCTTCTGTTATAGATACAATGGATTATCTAAACAGCCGTTTTGGGTTAAATATTACATATCTTAAAACAAACAGTTTTGGTGAAATTAATTTTGATGAATTAACTGATGCTATTACACCCAAAACCGCATTAATTTCATTAATGCATTCAAATAATGAGCTTGGCATAATAAATGAAATAAATAATACTTCACTAAAAGCTTCAAAAATTGGAAGTATTATTGTTCACAGTGATATGGTTCAAAGTCTTGGTAAAGTAAATATAAATGTTCAAAATCTAGGTATTCATCTTGCCTCATTTTCTTCCCATAAAATCTATGGTCCAAAAGGTCTTGGTATATTATATATCAAAAGAGGTACAAAAATTGATAAATTTATGCATGGAGGTAAACAGGAGCGTGACAAACGAGGCGGCACCGAAAATACAGCAGCAATTGCTGGATTTTCAAAAGCTGTTGAGTTATTAAAGAGCGAAATGAAGAATGATATAAAGCATTATTTCGGTTTAAAATCCCGTATGATTAATGCCTTACATACAGAATTGGGTAATAAAATTTTACTAAATTCTTATAATGATAATAGATCACTTCCTAATATTTTAAACATTACATTTAATCCAAATAACACAAATATAGATGCTGATACTTTATTGATTAAACTTGATATTAGTAATATTGCAGTTTCATCAGGCTCTGCCTGTACTTCGGGTTCAGTTCAGCCCTCACACGTACTTAAAGCAATTGGATATGATGATAAATCAGCAAGATCATCAATAAGAGTATCTTTTGGCAGATTTAATAAAGAAAGTGATATTGATAAATTTATAAAGGTATTAAAAGAAATAATAAATTAATTTGAAGATTTAAGTTTTAAATTTTGGTCGGCAGATGAATCATCTCCCTGCATCTTTTTTTTCCCTGAAAAAATTTTATTTATCTGATTTTTTGTGCTTCTAAATATCCCTGTACTGATATAAAACAGGCAGAATGCAAATAATCCTTCGCCTTTTGTAATAGTAATTAAAATTACAGAAAGTATCACAATAATTGTTTTTACCGGATGTTCTTTTACTTCACGTTTATTAAACTTTGGGGTAGTATCATATTTAAAAGTGCTTATCATAAGCAGTGGCATAATGATTGCTATGCAATATATAAAAATTTCACTTGTGTGCAGATTAAAATTTTTATTGTAATAGTATAATATAAACGATGAAACGGTAACAGCTGGAATCGGCACAGGAACTCCGCTGAAGTAACTCTTATCAAACCCAACAAGCTGTGCATTAAACCTTGCAAGTCTTATTGCACCAAATATCATTATTAAAGCTGAAACAGCAATTCCAATTCCGTCAAGTGAGTAAAAATATACTTTATAAAGCAGAAAAGAAGGAGCTGCTCCAAATGAAACCATATCTGCAAGAGAGTCTAATTCAACACCAAACTTTGAAGAAGTTCCTGTGAATCTTGCAACAACTCCGTCAAACATATCAAACAATCCTGCATAAAGAATAAATAATGCTGCCTGATCAAAATTTTTTGCATCTGCATTTATTACAGAAATAAATCCGCATAACAGATTTAATATTGTAAATAAACTCGGAATGAATCCCATACGGTTCTTCAATTATTCCGCTGCCTCCGCAAGTACTGTAATACCGCCTGTAACATTTTGATTAACGCTTACTTTAATAATTGTATTTACAGGCATGATAACATCCGTTCTTGAACCGAATTTTATCATGCCAAATTTTTCACCCCTTGTAACATCATCACCTGTTCTCAGTTCACATACAATTCTTCTAGCAACAAATCCGGTTATTTGTTTAAATAACACCTTAAATTTTTCTCCTTCAATTCCTATCACGGTTCTTTCATTTTTATCAGCAGATAAATGATCATAAGCTTTTATGAATTCACCTTTTATATACTGAAAATATTTTATTTTTCCGCTTATAGGAACACGGTTTACGTGAACATTTAAGGGAGAAAGAAATATCCCAATCACTTTTGCAGGTCCTTTAATAAATTCCGGTTCTTCAATTTCTTCAATCATCATTACCCTGCCATCTGCAGGTGAAAGTATTTCGCCTGCTTTAAGGTTTTGCGGTATCTTTCTTAACGGATCACGGAAAAAGAATAGTGTAAAAGAAATAAACATTATAGAAATAACCAGAAGGACTAATTTTGCAATCTCATTTGGGATAAGAAGTGCAATAATATCCAGTGCAAGAGTGATTACAAGCGCTTTAATAACTGTACTTCTTCCGTATATTGTTAATCTCACTATTTATAAAACCTGTTAACTAAATTATTTACCGGTAATTCTTTTTCTAACTTCAGCATACGCTTCATTTACACCGCCAAGATCAAACCTGAAACGGTCTTTATCAAGTTTTTTTCCGGTTTTTTTATCCCAAAGTCTGCAGGTATCGGGTGTTATTTCATCACCAAGTAAAATTTTACCGGTAATATCTTTACCAAACTCCAGTTTAAAATCAACCAGTTTCATCCCGCGTTTTAAAAAGAAAGGTTTAAGTATTAAATTAATCTTCAGTGCCATTTGTTTTAATACCTTAAGGTCATTTTCATTTGCAATTTTCATTGCAAGAGCATGTGAATCATTTATCATCGGGTCACCAAGCAAATCATCTTTGTAATAGAATTCTACAATTGGTTTTGAAAGCAGAGTGCCTTCTTTGAAATTTGTTTTCTTAAGCAAACTGCCCGCAGCTATGTTTCTTACTACAACTTCTATGGGAACTATTTTAAGCCGTTTTATTATCATTTCGTTTGGTGAAATTTGCTTAACAAAATGATTTCGTATCCCTTGTTTTGCAAGATATGTAAAAATAAAAGTGGTCAGTTCGCAGTTAATAATTCCTTTGTTTAATATTTCACCTCTTTTTTGGGCATTAAAGGCAGTGGCATCATCTTTAAATTCCTGTAATAACAGGCTCTGGTACCCTTTTAATGTATAAAGTTTTTTTGCTTTACCTTCGTAGATTTGGTTAACTTTTTTGTATTTTTCCGGCATTTTAGCTATTAAAAACCAAAATTAGTTATATCTGTTTCAAATAACAATCCAAACACAACGTTAAAAGTGTAAACTAATTTAACTAATATATGATTATATTAAACAAGTAGTTTATAGCATAAAACAAAACAAAATAACTTAATGAGCAGTTATATCCTGTTTTATATGCAATATTACAAATAAATTTGTATTCTCATAAGCAATAATTTTGGTAAAGTATTATGACTGAGCGTGCTTACGAACTTTTTAAAAATCTGCCTGTGCTGGAAACCCCCCGCCTCCGGCTGAGAAAACTTTCTCTTCGTGATGCAGGTGATGTATTTGAATATGCCTCGTTGCCCGAAGTTGCACAGCATGTTACATGGGAATATCACAGAAATATCAGTGATAGTGTTCACTATTTAAGATTTATTACTCAGCAGTATATTGAAGGTATTCCGAGTCCATGGGGTATTATTCATAAAGAAAATGCAAAGCTTATTGGTACTATAGGTTACCACGTCTGGTCAATTGCAAACCGCTCCGGTGAAGTTGGATATGCACTTTCAAAAGAATACTGGAATCAGGGTTATACTTCTGAAGCTTTCTGTGAAGTTATAAAGTATGGATTTGAGCACATGATGCTTGAAAGGATTGAAGCTACCTGCAAACTTCTAAATACAGCATCTGAAAAAGTTATGTTGAAATGTGGAATGCAATTTGAAGGTATAATGAGGAAAAAACTTTTTGCAAAAGGTGAGTATCATGACCTTAAACTTTACAGCCTTTTAAAAGAAGACTGGGAAAAAATAAACAGTATTAGTGCCCGTAAATAACAAAATTTGATAATTAACAAAAATTATTTGGCTAAGGGAAAAAAAATAAATCTGCTGGATGTACTTACTATAAGAGAAGGAAGGTATGAAGGCATTGGCAAGAACCATGAAGAAAAACAGTTTAAAGGAAGGCTGCATCTCAGATCAATTGTAAACAATAAAGGTATAGCATTCAAATATAAAGCAGTTGGTATTGAAGGCAGTGAGTTCAATAATCTTAAAGCCCTGTATAATGAGGAAACTGTTTTATATAATGAAGAGCATACAATTATATGCAACGATAACGAAAATAAGCTTACATTATGGACACTTAATAATAATATCGGCACCCTTGCAAGGTTTGAGCTTAGAAGATTCAGACAGATTTCGCCTAACCATACTCTTTTTATTTTCGGTTTTGGTGACCCCGAAGATAATAATATTTTCCGTGAAGAAATTTCCATTGAGCTGTGGAATAACGGAGATTTAAGCTATAATTATTCTTGGGGAGAAGCAGGTGGTTTGTTTTTGGTCCGTTCAACCGTTAGAATGAAGAAAATTGATTGAACATTGAAATATATTTATTCTATATTAATTGTTTTTTTAATTGTACCTTTTATTAAGGCGCAAAATGATGGGATTAACAAACTTTCATCTTCATTTAAAATAGTACGGCTAAAATATTCTGGAGGGGGTGACTGGTACAACGATCCCTCTGCTGAAGTTAATATGATGGATTATCTGAAAAAAAATACCACTATTGATGTTGATGAATCAAAGTTCTACAGTGTTGATATTTCAAGCGATGATATTTTTAACTATCCTTTCATATTAATTACCGGACACGGAAATATTAACTTCAGCGAAAGCGAAGTAAAGCGTCTAAGGCAATACCTTGAAAAAGGGGGCTTTTTGTATGCTGATGACGATTACGGTATGGATAAGGCATTTCGAAGGGAAATGGATAAAGTTTTTCCTGATCAAAAAATGCAGGAGCTGCCTTTTGACCATAAAATTTACAACTCACAATTCAGCTTTCCAAACGGTTTGCTAAAAATTCATGAGCATGATGGTAAACCTCCGCAGGGTTTTGGTTATTACCTAAACGGCAGGTTATGCGTATATTATACCTATGAAACAAATATTTCAGATGGCTGGGCTAACCCAAGAGAACACGAAGACCCTCCCGAAAAACGCGAGGAAGCTTTTAAAATGGGTACTAATATTATTGTATATGTACTAAATAACTGAATGTTTCTTATTATGTTTGAAATACTAAATTTCAACTTTTCAAATAACTCTTATTTTCTCTTGCATTTTGGGAACAATATTAGCATAATTATGCTTAAATAAGTAAATAATCAATAATTTTACTGATTAATTTTGCCCTCTAATAAATAATTAATGAGCAGTTTAGAGCTTACATACCGCAATTTTATTTCAAGAATATCTGATACAGGAAAAAAAGATATTTTATTTAAAGCATTTAAAAGTATCATTTTAATGCTTTCAATATTTCTTGCATTAGCATTTATATTTATTACCGCTGAGGCAATTTTTGAACTTTCTTCTTCTTTACGCAAGATAATCTTTTTTGGCTTTATCTCTGGGTTTATTGCAACTGCAGTTATGATAGCAATAGCGTATTTCAGCTCATTGCAAAAATTAAAATCACCGGCTTCAATCAGCAATTATGCCAAAAAAATAGGAAACTCTTATCCTGAAATTAAAGACCGTTTGCTTAACTCTTTGCAGCTATATGATTATACCGTTAAAAAAGAACATATCTTTTCCGATTCCTTAGCTGCCGAATCTATTAATATATTTAATGAAAATACTCGTTCTATAGATTTCGCAAATTCAGTAACATTCAAAAAAAATAAAAGATTAATTGCACTTTTTGCAGCTGGATTATTGGTATTTAATTTATTGCTGTTTGCTTTTCCCGATACATTTCTTTCTGCTGCTAACAGGATCATTAATTATAACTTCACTTTTGTTAACAATTCACTTGGAATTGCATTTGAGGTTAAACCCGGTAACATAGAAATTTCCAAAGGTGAAACTGTTGAGTTGATTGCAAATATAAAATTCCATGATCCTTCTTATTCAACCAATGAAATAACATTACACACAAAAGAAGTTACAAATGACGGAATTGAAATTTCTGAAAATAATGAAAAAGTAAAATCAGGCGGTGTAAATGAATTTAAGGTATCATTAAATAATATTAACTCGCAAACAATATACTGGTTTGAATACAAAGGAGTAAGGTCTTCATCATACACAATAAGTATAACAAATAAACCAGTTATCAAATCAGTAAAAATTACTGTTTACCCTCCTGCTTATACAAAACTTCCTTCCAGAATAATTGATGGCAACGAAATTACAACTATAGCCGGAAGTACAATATTTATTGAACTCGAGTCATCTGATGATCTGTCACGCTCAATGATACAATTTGGCGGAGCAAGTGCTCCTGTAAATTTAGAAGTATCCGGAAAAACTGCCCGAGGTTCTTTTATTGCTTCTTCAAACGGCACTTTTACAATAAATGCCGTTAAAGATTTTAATGGAAAAGAACTTTCTGCTGCAAATCCTAAAGAACTTACTTTAAGAGTTTTACCGGACCAATTTCCCTCTATAAATATTATTGAGCCGGAAAATAATGAAACAAATGTTCAGGGCAGACGTGAAATTACCGTGCGAAGCAGAGTTACTGATGATTTTGGATTCAGCAAAATGAGACTTGGTTATAAAATTGTAAGCTCTAAATACGGACCCGCTGATAAAGATTTCAGGTATTGGGAAATTAATATTCAAAATAAAGATGCCACCGGACTAGAAGTGCCGTATATATGGAATTTATCTTCACTAAATCTTGGCTCTGAAGATGTTGTGGAATACTTTGTTGAAGTATATGATAATGATGGTTACAGCGGACCCAAAATGACAAGAACAAATATTATGCGGCTTATTTATCCCTCATTTGAATCTTTAATGAAAAAGACAGAAGAAACTAAAAATGAGGTTGAAAACTCCCTTAAATCTGCAATTGATGATGCAATGGATCTTAAAAAAGAGCTTGATGAATTAAAGGAAAAGATGGAGAAAAACCCTGAAGAGCTTGGACTTAATGATCCTAAAAAAAATCAGGAGCTTCAGCAAAAGGTGGAAAATATTCAGAACAACCTGAATGCAACTCAGCAGAAACTTGATGACCTGATGAAAAATCTTCAGCAAAACAGCCAGCTTTCAAAGGAAACACTTGATAAGTATATGGAACTGCAAAAGATGTTCCAAAAGATAGACTCCCCCGAATTGCGCGAAGCGCTTAAAAAACTGCAGGATGCATTAAAAAATATGAACAAAGATCAGCTTAAAGAAGCAATGCAGAACTTTAAGTTTGATGAAGAAAATTTTAAAAAGCAGCTTGAAAAAACTATGGAACTGCTTAATAAAATAATGAACGAGCAGAAGTTTGGAGAGCTTACCCAAAAATTAGATGATATTACTAAAAAACAGGATGCATTAAAGGAAGAAACCAAAAATACTGATAAGGATAATAAGAATGCCCTAAACGAGCAGTCAAAAAAACAGGAAGATATTAAAAATAATACAAAAGATTTTCAGCAGCAGTTAAAACAGCTTTCTGAAAACATGAAGAAGTCAGGTGAACAGCAGCTTTCAAAAGAGATGCAGAAAATGCTTGAAGATATGATGAAAAAAATGCTTGAGCAGAAAATGCAGAACTCAAAGGAAAACCTTGAAAACGGCAATCAGCAGCAATCACAAAAAAAACAGGAAGAAATTTCCAAAGACCTTAATGAAATGAACCAAAATATGCAGGATATGCTGCAAAGTATGCTTGATAAACAATCATCAAAGCTTCAGCAGAAAATGGAGGAGTTTCTTAACAGACTTAAAGAAATGTCAAATCGCCAGAAAGAACTGATGGAGCAATCCGAAGAGCTTAATAAAAACAGTGATGCAGGTGATTTTAAAGAAAATAAACAGAAACAGGATAAACTGCAGAATGATTTATCCAATCTGACCGAAGAAATGATGAGTTTAGCTCAGCAGATGGGAATGAGTCCAATGATGAGCAAGAATCTTGGTGATGCTTTCAATGAAATGCAGAAAGCATCAGAAGAGTTAAGTAAAAAGGATGGTAAAAGTGCAAATAAATCTCAGGGAAATGCAAAGGAATCGCTTGATAAAGCTGCAGAGAGAATGCAGCAAATGTGCCAGAACGGCAAACAGGGCAACGGCAAGAAACCCGGCTCGGGTCTTCAGCAATTGCTTCAGCAGCTGCAGGAAATGATTGCAAAACAGCAGCAGCTTAATAACCAAATGCAGGGTTTAAATCCAAACGGCAATCAGGGCAAACTTACACAGGAACAAATGGCACAAATGCAGAGGATGGCAGTTGAACAGCAGAAAATTAAAGATGGTGTTAATCAGCTTAATGAGGAGTTTAAAAAACAGCAGGAGTCAGAAGGCAAAAAACTGCTTGGTAACTTAGACCAGGTTCAAAAAGATATGCAGGAAATTATAAAAGACCTGCAGGAAAATAATTTAACCCCTGAAACCAAAAAGCGGCAGGAGAAAATTCTTTCAAGGATGCTTGATTTTCAGCTTTCAACCCGTGAAAAAGATTTTGAACAGAAAAGGGAATCGAGACCTGGAAAAAATTTTGACCGCAACTCCCCGCCCGAAATTGTTATTTCTAAACCTAATATAATTAACGGAATTAATCAGGATGCCCTTGAGATTCAGCAGGAAAATTTTACCGAAGATTACGAATTATTGATACAGAAATATCTGGAAAAGATAAAAACTGAAAACAGGTAAAATTCTAAATTATTTAACAATTTAACCTATTTCCCTTTCAAAATTATAATATCTAAGAACAAATAAAATTTTTTCATAATTTTTTCACAGTTTATTAAACCAAAAAGACTTATATTTGTGTAATTCAATTTAAATTTATTATAATTAAAGGAGATATGTTTATGAGAAGATTATTACTTCTTATGGCTTTGTTTTTACCGATATTTATTGTTGGAAATACTTTAAGCCAGGTTTTAATGGATGAGAATTTTAACTACCCAGCTGGAGATTCACTTGGTGCTCATGGTTGGGTTTCTTTTAGCGGTGGTAACACTAATGTTTTAAGTGTTGCTACCCCGGGATTAATATATTCGGGATATCCTTTATCAAATATTGGAAATTCTGCCTTAGTATAGAAAACCGGCCAAGATGCATATAAACAGTTTTCCGGAACTGGTGATTCAACTGGAAATGTATATATTTCGTTTATGATCAGAATTGATTCAACCGCAGGAGGTGATTATTTCTTTGCTTTACTGCCTGATAACTCAACAAGTAACTATACAGGAAGGATTTATGCAAAAGATACAACAGGCGGATATAAATTTGGTATTGCAAAAGCAACCAATCCAATTGTTTATGCCAGTACAGTATTTAATCATGGAACAACATATTTGGTAGTTGTTAAATATTCTTTTATAGATGGTGCTAGTAATGATGAAGTGAGCTTATTTGTATTTTCAGGTGCGATTCCAGGTACTGAACCTTCGCCGCTTGTAGGACCTGTAACACAGGCAATTGGTGACGCACCAAATATCAGACGTGTAGCATTAAGACAGGGAAGTTCATCTAATGCACCTGTATTGTTGATTGATGGTATTAGAGTTCAGAAAACCTGGAGTAGTTTGGTTGTTGGTATTTCCAATATCAGCACTACTGCAGAAAACTTTTCACTATCACAAAACTATCCAAATCCGTTCAATCCTTCAACTAAGATAAACTTTTCAATTCCTGAAAGAAGCTTTGTTACAATGAAGGTATATGATATGACAGGAAGAGAAGTAATGTTGTTAGTTAATAACAATTATTCAGAAGGTATTTATTCAGTAGATATGGATGCAAAAGGATTAAGCTCCGGTATTTATATGTACAGCATAGAAGTAAAAACAGAAAGCGGAAATTTGTTAAGAGATACTAAGAAACTTACATTGATAAAATAAATTTTTAAAATATTTTTTAAAATAAGAGCTGTCTCAAATGAGGCAGCTCTTTTTTTATGATTTTTATTCATAGTTTCTCTTTTAAGTATTGTTTGATATATCAAAAGAGAATCCAAAAAAATCAAAAGTTAATTTTTCGGCATATAAAAGTTAATTGTAAATTCTAAAAAAATACATTAAAATGTAGATGAAATTTAATATTATTAATATTATTATTATTATTATTATGAAAAAATTAATATCTGTTTCAGTATTGTTAAGTATCTTTTTTTGCTCCGGCTTATATTCTCAAGTGCTTAACACAAATCTTCCAGGATTTAAGATTGTTAAATCAATTGAAGGCGGCATTATAAAAACTAAAACTATTACTGTAAATGAAACTTCTGCCATTAACTACATTCCTGATGAACATGAACAAACTGATTTTCCCAATGCAAGCAATATAAGGTGGTCTTTTACAGACCCGATTGCAATTGGAGATATTTGCGCAACTAGCTCAAACGGATTATATCAGTCAGTTGGCTGGGACCTGAATTCAAAAAGAATTTCTGTTTATGATAATAATTCAAGTACACCGCTTTGGGAATACCCGGCAAATTTTAATGCATACATTAATTACACATCTTTATCAGATGATGGAAATTATCTGGCAGCAGGTACTTATCATAATATTTTAGTATTTAACAGAACTAACGGAAATACTCCGATTATGAATTTTAATCTGGAAACTTTACCTGATACCGGCATTGCAGGACCTGTTGATATCACTTCTGACGGAAATTTTATAATTTCTTGTGCATCAAGAACGGATTCAAGCTGGATTTTTGGGTTTCAAAGAAACTCTAATAACTGGGTATGGCGTTACAGGGTCGGACAGACTAATAATACAGGGGGTGCATCTGTTCAGGGTGTAAAAATTTCGGGTAATGATTCTCTTGTTATTGTTAATACTTACCTTGGCGTTTATGTTTTTAAAACCTATACAGGTCAGCTTATTTGGTCTGGTTCGGTAAATCCCGGTTCAACAAGCGGAACACAATTTCCGCAGGCAATTAGCGGTAACGGAAATTATATTGCCACTATAAATTATAGCGGTCAATTGAGAATGTATCAGTGGAACGGAAGTACATATAATCAGACTTGGATGTCTGTTGAATCTGGCGGATGGATGACTGCTGCTGATTTAAGTTATGATGGGACTAAAATTGGTGCGGGTACCCTTAACTTTTTAGGCGGTGGAAACTATGACGGAAAAATAAAGTTTTATAATACTTCAAGCTCTACTCCTTTATGGACTTATTCAGGATGCGGTGATGAAGTTACTTGTGTTTCCATTTCAAAGAATGGTAAAATACTTGCCGCTTCTACATGGGGAGATCTTGGTAATACTAAATATGACCTGCTTGTGTTTAAAACCGGTGTATTGGCACCTGCACCAGTTTTTGGGGTTCAGTCACCCGGATCATTTTTCTGGTGCAGTGTTTCTGCTGATGGCAGTACAGTTGTTACAAGCGGAAAGAAGGTACATGCAAGGTCTTTTGGCAACGGCGGCTTATTATATAATGTATTTATTGATACTAACGATGTTCCGCTGGGTATTAGTTCAAACAATCAGCCGGCAGAATTCAGGCTTGAACAAAACTATCCAAATCCGTTTAATCCATCAACAACTATAAACTTTTCAATCCCTGAAAGAAGCTTTGTTACAATGAGGGTATATGATATGACCGGCAAAGAGGTAATGCAGTTAGTTAATAACAATTATTCAGCAGGTATTTATTCAGTTGATATAGATGCTAATAACTTAAGTTCAGGAATTTATATGTACAGTATTGAAGCAAAAACAGAAAGCGGAAATATTTTAAAGGATACAAAAAAGCTGACATTAATTAAGTAAAATTTATTTAATGTAAATTTTTTTAAAATGGGGGCGTATTGCCCCCTTTTTAATTGTATTCCATAAATAAAGTAACATTGAATACCATTCATAATTTAGTTATTTTTGAACTTTAACACCAATATTTGCAATTCCTGAAATAATTTTAATGGCAAAATCTTCAAAAAAGCAGTTTAAAGTACAAAAATCTGCAAAAATTATCTTAAATCCCGAATTTAATCTGAAAATTAATAATTCCTTATGGTATGGTATCATGGTAGTACTTATGATACTTTCTGCAATAATACCATATTATTTTATCCAATACGCATTTTCAATAAATCATTATTACAGCTTTCCGCTTGATGATCCATGGATTCATCTGCAGTTTGCAAAAAATCTTGCGGAGTACGGCAGTTTTTCATACTTTAAAAATGAAGTTGTAACCTCTGGATCAACATCACCATTATATACATTCATATTAGCAGCCGGTTTCTTTTTTACTAAAAATGAAATGTGGTTAAGCTACATTACCGGAATATTGTTTTTTGCAGTTTCAGTTTATTTCTACTTTAAGCTCACACATGATGTATTTGCAAAAGAAAACTGGCTAGCAATTATGGCTTCACTTTTGTTTGTACTGGAAAAGTGGCTAAACTTCATTTCAGTTACCGGTATGGAAACTACGCTTTATATTTTACTATTGGTTGCCTGTTATTACTATTACCGGAAAATGAATGCTGTACTGTTTGCTGTTACACTTGGATTAACTTTATGGACCCGCCCGGATGCAATTGCTTTTATAATTGCTTTAGCAGTTGACTATATTTTCAGAATGTATATTATAATGCGTGCACCAAAAGAAAATTCAGGCATCAGATTATTTGCAAATAAGGAACTTATTAAAATTGGAATAATCTTCGGGGCAATTATATTGATTTATTTTGCCATGAATTATTTTATTTCAGGCAGTCTGCTTCCTAATACATACGGAGCTAAAGTAAAATACTATTCAGCCGAATTCCGCAGCAGAGCGGATTTTCTTAAAGTTGATGTATGGGAATATTTTACTGAATCGGCTTATATTCTTATCTTTATACCGTTTGTATTTGCTGTATATAAACTGTTATTTGATTCTGTTAGATTAAAATATAATTCTCTGTTAATGCCGTTAATTTTTATTGGCGGATTTATTTTTATGTATTGGTATCAGCTTCCGTATGCTCACAGGTTCGGCAGATATATGATGCCCCTTTTTCCTTTCTATATTTTATTAAGTGTTTACGGAGGCAGAGAGTTTTTTAAATGGCTTGGAAGATATTTAAATGATACAAAACTTATTAATGGATTAAATATAATTCTGCTTGCTTCGGCAATTATATATTTTGCTGTTGTATTAAATGAAAATAAAGAGCTTTATCAAGATCAATCAAGGCATATATATATAAGGCAGGTAGAAACAGCAAAATGGTTAAAAAATAATACTCCTCAAGGTTCTATTGTTGCTACGCATGATGTTGGGGCAATAGCTTTCTATTCAGAAAGAAAGGTTATAGATGTAGTTGGACTTATTAATCCGGAATTCATTCAAAAACTTAACACTAAAGATTTTGTTGGTTTTGTTGAAGAGCAGATAAAAAAGCAGAATGTAAATTATCTGGCATTCCTGAAAGAGTGGTTTCAGGTAGTAAATCAAAATCCATTATTTACTGCTGGAGAAAATAATTTTGAAATAATGAATGTTTATAAATATGAGCCGGGTAAAACTCATATCCTTTCAAGTGAAGTGAATGGCGGTATTGAATATGTATCAAAACTACTTAATACTAAACAATTTAAGCAGGCAGAAGGCGTATTAAAACAGCTTATAGCAATGGATCCTAACAGTTCATTAACATATTATCTTATGGCATATTCATATTCTGCGTTGGGAGATCAAAAATCATCGGAGGGGAATCTGAAAAAAGCTCTTGAAATTTTCCCTGATTATCATGACGCTGCAATTTCTCTTGCAGTTTTATATAAAACATTAAATAACCGTGTTGAAGCTCAAAAGACACTTGAAACCTATATTTCAAGAAACCCAGGTGATAGCATAGCAATAAAAAAACTTAATGAAATAAGATTAAGTTTTCCAAAAGATAGTTCAGAAAATCAAAAATAATTGGTAATTTACAGGTTAATATATCCCGCAGTTTTTATTTTATCATTTACAATTTTCTTTTTAATATTTTCTGTATTTCTTAACAGAACTTATAATAACAACAGAGATTCGGTTATCAAAATAACCCGCGGAGATAACCTGCGAAGCGTTGCTGAAAAACTTCAGGAAAACCAAATTATATATAATAAATATATTTTTATTGCTGCCGGAAAACTATTCGGCAAACAGAATAATCTTATCCCCGGTGAATACAAGTTTTCGGGCGGTGAAACCTATATTAATGTATTAAACACTATAACTGATCCATCTGTAATCAGGACTGTTATAGTTACAATCCCCGAAGGTCTTAATATCAGGCAAATTGCTAGACTTCTTCAGCGGCAAATAGGGGTTGATTCTGCAAAGTTTGTTGAAGAATCAAAAAATGACAGTCTTATTAAATTACTGGGAATCAGTGCTGATGATCTTGAAGGATACTTATTTCCTGATACATACCAATTCAGGTTCAATTCTGCAAACCGTGAAAAAGAAATTATTACTGTAATGTTTTCTACATTCAGAAAAAGGATATCCGGAGATGTGCAGGAAAAAATGAAAGCTGGAAATCTCGATCTGATTAAACTTATAACTATGGCAAGCATTATTGAAGGTGAAACTAAATATGAACCTGAAAAGAAAATTATTGCAGGAGTATATTATAACAGACTTAAAAAGGGGATGAAGCTGCAGGCTGATCCAACCGTTCAGTATATTTTACCTGGAGGTAATAAAAACCGCCTGCTTTACAGTGATCTTAAAATTGAATCACCATATAATACATATATTCATAAAGGTCTGCCTCCGGGTCCTATTAATAATCCGGGTTTAAGCTCAATTATAGCAGCTTTAGAACCGCAGGAAAGCAACTATCTTTTTTTTGTTGCAAAAGGCGATGGTTCCCACAGATTTTCTGCTACTTACGATGAACATAAAAAAAATATTGAGCTTTATCAGAATTATCTAAAGGCACTTGAAGAAAAGAAATTGCAGGAAAACAATACAAATCAGAACAATCAGCAGGCAAAATGATTAACAAAGTTAAAACACTTGGCAGTTTATTGTTAAAGTTAGAGCTAAGAGGTAAAACCGGCTCAGGTAAAAAAATGCTCCTGCTTAATGCATCATATTTCCTGCCCGGTGTATTTTTGCCGTGGCTGCTTTTAAAACAAAATACCGATCCCTCAGGTTATCAGTTTTCTTTTATTTTATTCCTGTTCTATTCTCTTATTATTGCCTTCACACTGATTTCAGAGCTTGATAATCTGATCACTTCAAAAACTGAAACCGAAATACTTGCTGTACTGCCAATAGAAAGTAACATCATATTGAGTGCAAAAATGCACATGATAACAAGGTATTTATTCCTGCTTTCTATGCCGCTTGTTCTTCCGGGCAGTATTTATTTTTATGCACTAATAAAATCTTTTCCAAGGGCTGTAATGTTTTATACTGCAGCAATGATGCTGATATTTTTTACTGCGTATATTATTCTGCTTTTGTATTCTGTGGTATTAAAATTATTCCGTGCCGGTAAAGTTGGTTCTTATACCCTGATATTTCAGGGAATCCTGATTATTTTATTAATTTTAACATATCAACTGATTGCATACAGCATTACAGGAAGGTCAGAGAACACATTTGGTGCTTATTTTGCATCAATGCAGACAAAAGGGCTAATTGATTATTTTCCGCCTGCGTGGTTTGCATTTCTTACAGCAAGAAATCAGTATGTACTGCAATACAGTCTGATATTTAAGTTAATATTGCCGCTAGTTATTACAATATTAAGTTACTACAGTTACAAAATGTATCTTAAAGAAAACTATTTCTATATAAGAGATAAATACCTGAATGCAAGAATTATTGAAAGCCGTAGTACGGCTGCCGCTGGCAGATTTACCCCCTTAGCATGGATTAGTGATATTATTTATAACATATATTTAAGAAATAATACAGAACGCTCTGCATTTGGATTAATAAGATCTCTTTTTAAAAATGATAAAACTGTAAAACTAACTATTTTGCCATTGGTGTTAATACCTGCTGGACTAGCTCTTTTTGCTTTACTTACAAATCAGCTTCCTGCACCCTTTGGTAAATATTTTTTTGAACTTAAACCAGTTTTTCATATTACAATTCTTTTTAGTATGCTAGTGGTTGTAAATACTGCTATAATAGGTGTAAAAATATCTAACTATCAGGGTGTTACATGGATATATGATGCTTATCCAAAAAGTTCTTTAAAAAATTTTAAAAATGGTTTCAGAAAATTTTTCATTGTGTTCCTCATCTTGCCTTCATCGGCACTGATATTTTTATTATTCATATTCAAAATCCCAATAGATCAGGCATTTGTTCATACTTTATATATTTTTTCAGTTTGCGGGTTGTATAATTCATTAAGTTTATTGTTTTCAAAAGCTCTGCCATTTACAAAAGAAAACACACTTTCAAACTCCATACAGCGAATGACAACTATTTTTTACCCTATTTTATTTGGTACATTATTTATTATGGTTCAAATGGCTGTTTACAGAGATATGATAACTGCCTTGATTGCATGCGGTGTAATATTTACTGTAACTATCTGGATAAATTATTTTGGTTTTGTCAGGAAAAAACCCTAAGTCATTTTTTAAAATATTTACATTTTATATTAATTTTTACATTTAATTTAATATAATGCCCCTTTATTTTGAGGTTTAATTTATTTTTTATTGATGAATTCAGCTCAAAAGCGGTCATTTGTTTGGCTTAATACTTATGCCGGAATTTTTATGGTTGCCCTTTCAACATTAATGTATGAAATACTTCTCACAAGGATCTTTAGTGTAACAATGGGATACCATTTTGCATTTATGGCTGTTTCTCTTGCAATGTTTGGCATGACAGTTGGCGCTATAATTGTTTATATTTTCCCCAATAAATTCCCGCAGAATAACATCAATACAGTGCTTACAAAGCAGGCATTATATTTTAGTCTGCTCACAGTTTTAAGCTTTCTCATACATCTTGCAATACCTTTTATACATGGAGTATCTGTTTTAGGAATGCTATCAACTGCATTTATATATGCTGAAATTTCAGTTCCCTTTATATTCAGCGGAATATGTATTTCACTTTTATTAACCAGATTTCCGGAAAGAGTTAATAAACTTTATGCTGCAGATCTTTTAGGGGCAGCACTTGGATGTATTATTGTAGTTATTACACTTAATATTTCAGGCGGTCCTACCGGTGTATTTATTGCTGCACTATTTTCAGCACTTGCAGCATTGTTTTTCAGCAGAAATACTAAAAAAACCTCTTTAGCCAAAAAAGTTATTTTAGTTTATACTGTTTTATTGCTCTTATTTTCGGGTTTTCATACAGTACTTGTACAGCAGCATCATCCGCTTCTCAGACTTTTTTGGGTTAGAGGCAAGTGGACTGATAAACCGCTGTATGAAAAATGGAATTCATTTTCGCGTATTAGCATTGATGGTGACTCAACAAAATTAGAAACACCATTTGGCTGGGGCTTAAGCAATAAATACGACCGGTCAAGAAAGATACATCAGCTAATGCTGAATATTGATGCTCATTCAACAACTGTACTTTCCCATTTTAACGGTGATACTTCTGAACTTTTGCATTTAAAATATGATGTATCAAACCTTGCTCAGTATTTAAGACCGCATGGTGATATTTTGATAATTGGCAGCGGGGCAGGGCGTGATGTGCTTTCATCACTTGAATTTGGTCAAAAAAACATTTTAGGTATTGAAATTAACAAGGATATGATAAATGCTGTTAACGGTGATTTTGGCGATTTTACCGGACATCTTGATAAATATCCTAATGTAGAGTTTGTGGGCGATGAAGCAAGAAGCTATATTCAGCGAATGGATCCAAACAGGAAGTTTGATATTATCCAGATTTCCGTAATTGATAATTGGTTTGCTACATCAAACGGGGCATTTGTGTTAACTGAAAATGCGTTATACACGGTTGAAACATGGAAACTGTTGTTGAGCAGGCTTAAGACCGATGGCATTTTAACTGTTACCCGGTTTTACCGTTCTAAACCAATTGAGCATTACCGGCTTATGAATATTACTGCCGATGCACTAAAACAATCAGGCATTAGCAATATAAGAAACCATATTATGCTGATAAAATGCCAGCAGTTAGAAAGGATTGAAGATAAAAGCGGAACCGGAACTTTTCTTATCAGCAAATCTCCTTTTACCCCAAAAGATATCAGCATGACCGATAGTCTTTGCAGAACATTTGAATTTGAAAATATTGTGTCTCCGCAAAAAGTAACTGATTCTGTTTATGCTGTTCTTGCAAATGAAAATAAACGAGATGAGTTTAATAAAATCTTTCCTTTTAATATCAGCTCACCCACAGATGATAAACCTTTCTTTTTTCTTTATATGAATTTTTTAGATCTGCCTGATGTAAAATTTTGGACTGAGTGGGATATGAGCTTTAATGCCAAAGCAATTTTCATTTTAGTAACACTTTTTGTTACAATGGCAGGACTTTCATTGTTATGTATTATTATTCCGCTAAAGATAACCTCTAAAAAAATAAATCTAAAAGGAACTTCATCTCTCTTCATTTATTTTATTGCAATTGGGTTAGGATTTATGCTGATAGAAATTTCCCAAATACAGCGGCTTAATATATTTTTAGGACACCCTACTTATAGTATTGCTGCCGCTTTGTTTACCCTTCTGCTATCAAGCGGTATTGGCAGTTTTTACAGCGGGAAAAATTTTGAACCATCTAAGATTAAATCAAAATTTATTGCCCTTCTGTTAATACTTGTAATTTTTGGACTTATTACTCACGAAATAATTATAATGTTCAGAATGTATTCCACTGAGGTAAGGATAATTGTTGCTGTAATAACTCTCTTTCCGATGGGTTTTATGCTTGGCATTGCTTTTCCGCTGGGATTGAAATATGCAGCAAAGATTAGAGAAGAAATTACCCCATGGCTTTGGGGAGTAAACGGAGTTATGAGTGTGCTTGCAACAGTTATTGCGGTGATAATTGCTATGAACTTTGGTATTTCAGCAACATATTGGGCAGGATCATTTTGTTACCTTGCTGCTTTTGCAGCTATTTTAAAATTTTCAAAAAAATCTGTCTCAGATTCCTGATTAGATATCATAATAAAAAAAAGACCTGTAAAATCAGGTCTTTTTTATTGTATCTGTAAAAATTTTACTTTGTTGGTTTTGGAGGAATAAAATCAGAAGGTTTTTTCATCAGCTGCGCAGCCAATGCACTAAACAATCTGAAAAGCTGATTATTTCCGCTTACCTGTGTTATAAAAGAAGGTGCAGCATTTGGATCGCTTAAGGTTTCCTTATACATATTAATTACTGTCTGCTGTCCTGTTGATGTATTTACTGTTACTGTATATGTTGGAACAGGAAATGTTGTCATTACCGTATCTTTAAAATCATCGGTATTTAAATTAGCTAATATGTTAAGAAAACCTTCCATTACTGATGCCGATACTGAATCACCGTTAATATTCCATTTACCGGCTGAATCTTTAATCACCGAAAAATCTACTTTATTTGAATCAGTAGATTTAAAACTGACGTTTGTAACTATATACGGCTGAATAGAAAGTATGAACTTATTCCTGTAATCTTTTGCAGATTTAATAAATAATCCTGCAGTTAGGTTTGATGCCAATAGTATTCTGTTTTCTTCCGGCTTTTTGATATATGAATTATCTCCTGCCTGAGTTTTTCCGAGTATAAATGTACCTAACGGCTTACCTTCCTGATAAGTTGTTATCTTAGCGTTATTTACAGAATCAAGATAATTTTTGAAATTGGCAGGATTATCTGAGGCAATAGATTCTATGGTAAAGTTTTTCAAATCTTTTAACATTAGGTAAATATTTGTTGTATCAGCATTGTATTCAATTGGTTTGGTCATTTTCCATACATCATTAACTTTTTCCAATACAATGGTTTCGTTATTTTTTACAATTTCAATTTTATTAATCTTGGATGAATCAGCAACAAATAATTTAGCATCAATCTTTTCAGTTGATATTTTTTCTCCGCTCCTGAAGAACAGAAAATACACTGCAATTAAAACGGCAAATACTGCCAGTAAAATCTTAATATTCTTATTCATTTTTTAAAAAACAATTTTATATTTAATATACTTTTAAAGTTCACTAAAATAATTATCAGCTTCTGGCTTTTTTTCTTTTATTCCATCTAAAAAGTCCATAAATCAAAACCAATAAAGGAGGACCTACAAGCATTCCGTATTTTACAATTGTCCTTGTACTATCTTCAATTGAATCAAGCGGTTTTGGGTTAGCATCTTTTGATCTTATTTGTGAAAGTCCTGCATCATCGCTCATATAATCAATCATATTTGCAAAAAATAAAAGACTTTCATCTGGTCCGCGGAAATCATCCTGCGGAAAATCTCCATTGCCAAGTACAATAATTTTTGATACCGGGCTTTCGGGCTTTACTGTTGTTGGCGGCGGGTTAGAACCAGCTGCTGTATCAGATGGAATACTTTTTCCATTATAAAAACTCTTAAACACACCATCGTAAATTGCTCCAACTACAAGATCCTTTGCTTTAAACATTGAGTCAGGCAGCATTTGACCTGATGCCTGCACAATTGCAAATTCATTTGCAACACCTGTTTTTGGCGAAGTTGTAAGCAGCGGAGTAACTTTAACTCCTTTAGTGCCTGCTGCATTTAGATCAAGATCACTTGTAAAACCTAAAAATACCTGACCTATATTTGCAAATGAAGGTATATCTCTGTTTATATTAACAATTTTTGGGTAATATGGAAAAGGAATCTGTGTGTACATTTGCAGCGGACCCTGCTGTACCGGAACCTGTATAAAAGCACATTCCTTATCTGTTATTATTGTTTTGTTAACTTTGGCACCATAACCCTCAAGCATATCTTCTAATCCGGTTGAAACAACCTGTGCAATCTGAAACTGCTGCTGTGATGATACATTAATTTTACTCAGCAAAAAGATTACTCTGCCTCCGTTCATTATGTACTGGTCAATAGCAAATTTTATGTTTTCCGGTACTACAGGCGGAGGTGCCTGCTGCTGCTGACCCATCATCTGGTTCTGCTGAGGAGCTTTAGGTGAAAAAACTATAAGTGTCTTAACATCTGCAGGTATTGGATTGTTCTTTGATGCATCTATATTTGTAACATTATAAAACTTTGTAAGATACTGATTAACCTTTCCAATTTTATCTACACCGGGCATTCCATCGCCGGAAAGCACACCAATCTTTTTAAGCTCAGGCAGAGTTAAGCGGTTAATAACACCTGTTATATCGTATTCCAGATTTTCTGTATTCCCTACAAACGGTATAGCTTCCTGTTTGCCACCATATAGCAATACCATACCCATATATGCTTTTAGTGCTTCTGCTCGGTCATTTTTAACTGTTTGTACCTGCACCGGCTGAATACCATATTTTTGAGCTTCTTTTTCAAGCTCTTCCTGATCGCTTGGACTTATTATCTCATAGTTAATTTTACCATTAGAAGCACTACGGTAATCGTCAAGCAGTTCCTGAAGGTAACGGCGATTATTATTGTAAGGTGATGGTAAATTATCGGTAAAATATGCTTTTATTACAAGCTTATCATCTAACTTACTTACTATTTGTTTACTTGCATCACTTAATGTATATATATTGTTTGGAGTAAGATCCCACCGGTGGAAAAACTTAATTGCAATAATATTTAATACAACAAGTATGCCCGCTACAAGTAGAATGCTGATTATTGCCTGTCTTCTGCGTGATTCAGTCTTTTTCTTTCTCCCCGCAAGTCTGCTGTCTTCGGCAATTTCTTCAACTGATTCTTCTTCGTTATTTAACTCGTCTTTATTTTCTAATTCTTCTGACATATTTATATTTTAAAATACTGTTTTATTTAATAATTTTTAATAATTACCATTTTCTGCTTTCAAGAGATACCTTTGTTAAAAACAGGGTAAAAAATATCATTGAGAAATAATATATTAAAACCCTTGTATCAATAACACCTCTTGAAATATTGCTTAAATGATAATCTGTTGTAATATATTCAAAAATAGAAACAACCGATACCGGGAATACAATTAACAGCTTGCCTAATAAGAAAAAGAACAAACTGATAAGCACACTTATAATAAATGCTATAATTTGGTTTTCGGTTAATGAAGATACAAAAATACCTATTCCAATAAAAAAAGCACTCATTAAAATATATCCCACCAAACTTGTTACAAACGGCCAAAATGCAATTGGACCAATCATTTTAATGATAATGAAATACAGCACAGTTGGAGAAAGTGTAATTACTATAAGAGTTAATGCTGAAAGATATTTTCCTAAAATAAGTTCAATATCTGTTACAGGTTTTGTAAGCAGAAGCTCAAGTGTACCCTGTTTCTTTTCTTCAGAAAAAGTACGCATAGTTATTGCAGGAATAAAAACTACAAACAATACTAATTGTATAAAGAAACTTCCGAAGAATTCTCTCATAGAGGCGATATTTATCTGAAAAAAGCTCATGGAAAATAAAAATCCAGAAATAGCCATAAATACAATCATTACAATATAAGCTATAGGTGAATTAAAATAGCTTTTAAGCTCCTTTGAAAATATGGTTTTTATATTCTGTGTATTCATATTATTTAGTTAACTCCCTGAATATATCTTCTAACGATGATTGCTTTGCCTGCATAGAAAGTACAATTGCTTTATTTAGCATAACTTTACCGGATATTACTTCACGCAAGTCAATACCGTGATTGCCATAAATGTTAAATATAAAAGAATCACCTGTATCTTTTACAAAATCAACTTTATTCACACTTCTTATTTCTTTTAAACTGCCAAGAAGAGCATTTTTATCACAATTATTTTTTACTTCTAGTGTTACAATACTTTGTCCTTTTGATTTTGACTGAAGTTCTTGAGGTGTTCCATCAGCAACAATTTTTCCTTTGTTGATAATAATTACACGGTTGCAGGTTGCCGTAACTTCTGAAAGGATGTGTGTTGAAAGTATTACTGTTTTTTCCTTGCCAAGTTTTTTTATAAGATTACGAATTTCAATTATCTGATTGGGATCTAATCCTGATGTTGGTTCATCAAGTATTAGCACATCGGGATTGTTTATCATTGCCTGTGCAAGCCCAACACGCTGCTTAAATCCTTTTGAAAGTGTACCAATATCTTTATGCTTTACGCTTTCTAGACCGCAAACCCTTATCATATCATCACGCCTTTTCTTTATCTCACCTCTTGGCACGCCATCTAACTTTGCAATAAACTCAAGATAGTCTGTAACTATCATATCATAATAAAGCGGGTTAAGCTCAGGCAGGTATCCAAGCTTTTTTCTTACTTCAAGAGACTTATCTTCAACATCAAATCCATCAACTTCAACTGATCCCGAGGTTGGAGGAAGATATGTTGTGATAATTTTCATGGTTGTGGATTTACCTGCTCCGTTGGGTCCTAGAAATCCTAGAATTTCACCCTTTTTTGCTTCAAACGAAATATCATCCACGGCAAGATAATTACCATAATATTTTGTTAAATTAGTTACCTTAATTGACATATTTATTGTATAGTTTAAATATTAATTTCAAAAAAATAAAACACAATTATTTAATTTTTATGTTTTTTCAATGGAAAAAGGCTGAAAAAACCAAATATTGGTGGCTGGGTAAGCACAATTATATGAATTTTATCACTCTTAAAAAAGGGATAAGTTGGGTAGTAACTTTGATTTTTTTTTATATTTATGAATGAAAAAATTAAAATAGAACACATTTGCCAAAATTGCGGAAAAGATCTCAATGGTAAATATTGCTCAAATTGCGGGCAGCGCGGTGATGCTGTTTTAGATAGATCAGTTTTATCAATTTTTGGTCAGTTTTTTGAGGAAGCTTTTGATTGGGATTCCAAGTTTTTCCGTTCGGTAAAATATCTTTTTACCCGGCCCGGTTTCCTTACTCATGAATATATATCAGGAAGAATTAACAGTTATGTTTCACCTTTAAAAATGTTTCTCTTTACCAGTTTTATTCTTTTTTTTATTATGATAAAAAGTGACCCAAATCAATACAAAGCTCTTGTAACTGAGTCTGATAATGATGATTTCCTTAAACAATTTATACTTGATGAACAAAAGCACAGTAATAAACCCGATATATTATATAAAGATGAATTCAATAATCAGTTCAACAATAATATTACAATTTATATCTTTGCTATAATGTTTTTATTCTCAATAATTTTAAAGCTGGTTTATTTGCCAAAAAATTATTATTATTCTGAACACTTTGTTTTTACTCTGCATTTTTTTACATTTACGCTTTGGTGCTTTTTGCTTGCTGTAATTTTTCAGTCCTTAGGAGATTTTTCGGTTTTAATATTTTTTTATATGGTGCCGGGCGTTTATTTGTTTTTTGCCGTTAAGAAAGTTTATCATAAAACATTTTGGAAAGCTATACTTGTAAGTTTATTTATGACCTTTTCTTTCTGGTTTCTTTTGACCAGCTGGATCTTTTTTACAATATTTGCAAGTGCTTACCTTGCTGCATAATAAATTTCCGTTTTATATAAAATGTACTGAAAAAAATTAAACTGTTCTGAAAATTTTAATTGTTCTGAAAATTTATAGCTTTCATTAATTTTAACTCTTTATTTTACAAGTATCATTTTACTTGTTTTAGTAAATTTATTTGTTAAGAGTGAATAAAAATAAACACCGCTGGAATAATTTTCAGCATTCCAGGTTGCTGTATAGCTACCTGCGCTAAGCTCTTTTGAAAATAATACTTCGGTTAATTTTCCTGTTAAATCATATATCCTTATTTCTGCAAATGTTCTCTCAGGCAATGTAAAATTTATATTTGTAACAGGATTAAACGGATTTGGATAGTTTTGCTCCAAAGAATAATCAGCCGGAACTTCCGTTCCGGTTTGCGATAAAAATGTAATTCCCCCGTTTGTTGTTTTAAGTATTTTACCTGACCATGAAGATATGTATCCGGTTGAAGCTGTTGTGAACCATACATCGGTTAAAATTTCATTTAATGGTGAAATTTGCGGTAACCAGTTATCACCTCCATCAGTAGTCCTGACTATTGCTCCGCTATTGCCGCAGGCAAATCCAGTCATGGCATCAGTAAAATACACGCCAAATAAAGATTGAGTTGTACCTGAATTTACAACTGTCCAGTTAGCTCCGCTGTTGGTTGTTTTAACTATTCTTCCTGCATCACTTACATAAAGACCAAGGTTTACATTGAAGAAATAAATTTCCCTGAAGTTTTCAAATCCGCTGATAAACGGTGCATTCATATTAATCCAGTTATCACCCTGATTTGTTGTTTTCAGTGCAATTGCAAACCCGGAAATAAAACCGGTATTTTCGTTTATAAAATAAATTGAGTTGAGTGATGTTTGTGTAGGTGAGCTTAAATTAAACCAGTTAACCCCAGCATTTGTGGTTTTCATTATCCTTCCGGTTGAGCCCGAAGCAAACCCTGTTTGCTGGTTAACAAAATACAAACCCCACAATTGAAGTCCTGTTTCAGAATGTACCGTAACCCAGTTTGTACCGCCATTAATTGTACGTATAATTTTTCCGTCATTTCCGCTCATATATACTGTATCAGGATGACGAAGCCATATAGCCATAAATCTCATTGATGTATAGCCTGAATTCTGATCAATCCAATTTGCCCCCGCATTTGTTGTTTTGTGTATATTATAATTTGATCCGTTATACAATGGTGCGGTAGTGTATCCTGTATTTTCATTATAAAATCTAATGGTTTGCAGTGATTGAGCCGGTGAGAATGTGGTTTGAATATACCATCCCTGTGAATAAGAAATAAACGGTAATAAAAATATCAGCAGTCTTTTTAACATATAGAAATTTATTTTAATAGCAATTTACGGATTAATTATTAATTAAATTGATTATTTTATGAATAACATTTTTTTAGTTTCTTTAAAATTTCCAGTACTTAATGTATAAAAATAAATTCCGCTGGCAAATTTTGATGCATTCCATTCAAATTCATAAGTACCTGGATTTAACTCTTGGTCAACAAGAATCTCAATTTCATTGCCTAATGTATTATATATTTTTAACTGCACCTGCAATAATTTTCCTAATGGCAAAGTAATATCAGGGATATCAAACTTTATCTTTGTTACAGGATTAAACGGATTTGGATAGTTTTGGCTTAAACTGAATTTTTCCGGTATTTCGTTGCCTGTATGGTGAATACCTGTTTCAATCACAACATTTATATAGCAATCTTTAAATGATGTATCATTCCCAAATTGATTTGATGCAATTAATCTGACAGGATATATTCCCGGCGTACTGTAAGTTATACCGGCAGGATTTTGCTGTATTGAACTCGGGGTATTTGAACCGGTAAACTGCCAGTTCCATGCTGTTGGTTCAAATGATGACTGGTCATTAAAAATTATAGGGGTATTTACATAGACTGTTGTTGTGCTTGCTTTAAAATCAGCAACAGGTTTAATATTGTAATTTGTTTTATATGCTTTTATTTCAGTACCTGCCCCGCTCGTAACAAAAATTCCGTTTTGCCCCAAATTTGGACCGCTGTATATATTATATGGCACATTAAGCTGCCACTTTATTATTTGCAGGTTTGGGGTAAATGCTACATACCTGCCGCTGCCTGATTCGCCTGTGCTGACTATAATTGTGGAATCAGCTCCGCAAGACATATATGCCAGCGGAGTTCTTATTTGGGCGGAGTCTAATATATTTCCGTTTGCTGGATTGAGTCTGTATATATTGCTGTTTGCAAATTGTGAGGGATCATTAATATTTGATGCATACAATGTTCCATCTTTACCTACACCTTTTACAACATAACCCGGTGCATGTACCCATAACTGAGAAAATGCTGAACCATTATCCTTAAAAGCATATAAAGAGCCCCCATCACGGCAAATGTATATTGTACCATCGGGACCAATACAAAGGTCATTTTCCTGGTCTCCATCACCAGGCAAATCTGCTGAGGTGTACTTTGTAGATCCTGTATTCAAATCAATAGCTATAAGTTTCTTTGGGGTTACTATAGAGCCTGTCCAGTGATAATATGTATTTCCGTAGATACAAAAACCTCCATCCGGACTAACAGGAATAATATAATTATTTGTCCATTTAACAAAACCCGTACTTTTGTCAATCCTTTTTCCCTTTTCTATCGGGTCACCATTACATGCAAAAAGCAATCCGGTATTACCCGGAAACATATCAGAAGCTATTGACCATTTTACTGATCCGTCTGAAATATTAAATGCATACAAAAGTGCAGAATTATAATCACAGGCATAAACTGCATCCTCGTTAAATCCAACTGCATACATTTTAGAGCTTGGATTTATCATTTTTTCCCATAACAATGAACCTGTGTTCAGATTTCGCAGTTCAATTTTTCCGGAGTATGGCGAAAGTATAATTCTTGATGTTACGAACTTATCATTATATGTGTAAACGGAGTTACCCCATGCAGTTGAAGCAGAGTTTGTAACTATCCAATATGGATTTGATACATTATCAGGTCCGGTTATTTTGCTTAACCCGTTACGCTGCAAGTTCCCACCGGTGGTTATCCAGTTTTGCGAATAAAGATTAACAGATAATGTAAGGTTGATAATTAATGAGTATATAACCTGCTTCATACTATTATTGGTTAATTAATTTCAATAATAAAACAGATTTTTGATTTATTCCATTAAATTATTAAGGTATATAATAAAAAAGTTAATTTGGTTTTAATTACATAATTTTTATACTTTGATCATTTTACTAACTATTTCAGCAAATATATCAGCGGATGGCGGATATTTTCTGAACCATAGCTCAGGTTCAAACAATTCAAGTTCTCCCACAGATAGCTTACCATTGTTGTCTCTCATTACATCAACGCGTGCATAAGGAATACCGGGTTTTGTTAAATTAACTGCCTGTTCTGCAAAAATAATTTCTTCATTTGAGGGATTGTAATCATGAACACTTCCTCCATAATCATCCTGAACTCTGTAATCACCTCCTTTTGCATTTTTTAAAACAGCATGAGTAAACTTTCCCCCGAATATCATATAAGATACTTCACCCTGTGAAATTATTGTATGCTGAAATTCCTGCAGCATCATGCAGTTATCTTTAATAAGCTTTTTATAAATCAATTCATGATTTTCAATTTTTTCTCTGCTGAATCTGAATGTATTCCATGCTCCTCCTGAAATTGCCGGCTTTAAGATAAATTCATCCCAATTAATTCCTGAAGTAATTTCTTTAAGCGTTCTTTTTTCACCCTGCTCTATAAATATTGTATCGGGAATGTTTATTCCCAATGTTTTAAGTTCAAGCATATAATGTTTATCAATATTCCATTTGATAATTTCATAAGAGTTAATAAACTGAGTTATTTTAGCAGTTTCTTCAAACCAGTTTGAAAATTCTGCATATCTGTTAAAATAATCCCAGGGGGTACGTATAATTATATATTTTGTTTCAGTCCAGTTAAATTTTGGATTATCCCAGTTAATTCTGCTTACAGATAGTCCCTGTTTTTCCAAAGCAATTCTTAGAAGTCTGTCATCTTCAATGATGTTTTCAACATACCAATCACCTTTATTTGCAGTTAAATATGCCGATGAGGTAAGTAATGTAATATTGGTTTTTGACAAAAATTTCGATTTAATTTCTTACAAAATAAGCTTTTATTTATTAAAAAATCAAAATATTTTGTATTTTACTAATTCTATTGAGTAATTTTACTAATTATACTTAGTAAAATCCGATAATATTTTTGTAATTTTAAACCGAAAGAATAAATTTTTTATAAAGATCTTTTTTTATTGAAAATATTTTATTTTTAATTATATTCAAATAAATAATGATACTCTTAGTTGGAAAGATTTTATAAAAATTGATATTGATGAATTATTTGAATAATAATGAATATTCCAAATAAACTGGTAAGCGAAAAATCACCTTACCTTCAGCAGCATGCCTATAATCCGGTTGAGTGGTATCCATGGAGTGAAGAAGCATTCCAAAAAGCTAAAATTGAGGATAAACCAATTTTCCTTTCAATAGGATACTCAACCTGTTATTGGTGTCATGTAATGGAGCGCGAAGTTTTTGAAGTTGAAGCGATTGCAAAAGAAATGAACAGGATGTATGTGAATATTAAAGTGGATAGAGAAGAGCGTCCTGATATTGACCGTGTATATATGTCAGCCCTGCAGGCAATGACAGGCTCAGGCGGATGGCCTATGAGTATGTTTTTAACTCCCGACCTGAAACCGTTTTATGGCGCTACCTATGTGCCGCCAACCTCCAAATACGGCATGCCCGGCTTTGTTGAACTTATAACTCAGCTAAATGATGCCTGGAAAACGCAAAGAGATGAAGTTCTGGATTCAGGTAATAAAATAATAGAGCATATCAGTAATGTCTCTGATTCTATTAAAGCATCAGAAGAACTTAACAATGAATTACTTCTTAAAGGAGCTGAACAGTTCAAAAACGGTTTTGATGAAGAGTATGGCGGATTTGGCGGAGCACCAAAATTTCCAAGACCGCCGGGAATAAATTTTCTGCTGAGAATTTTTTACAGGTTTAGTGACAAGGAATCCTTGCAAATGGTTATTCGCACACTGCTTCAAATGGAAAAAGGGGGAATGTATGACCATTTAGGCGGAGGTTTTCACCGTTACAGCGTTGATAGATATTGGCGGGTGCCGCATTTTGAAAAAATGCTTTATGATCAGGCACAGCTTACTGTAAATTATCTGGAAGTTTATCAAATTACCGGTGATAAATATTTTGCGGGTGTAACTGAAGATATTCTTGATTATGTAACAAGAATAATGACAAGTCCCGAAGGCGGCTTTTATTCAGCCGAAGATGCCGAGTCAGCGATAAGCAAAAATAATCTGAACGAAAAGGAAGAAGGTGCATTTTATATATGGAGTAAAACAGAAATTGATAAACTGCTTGGAAAAAATGCTGAGTTATTTAATTATTATTTTTACATAAATGAATACGGAAATGCACCCAAAGGAAGTGACCCGCACGGAGTATTTAAAGATAAAAATATATTATTTAAAGCACATTCGTTAAGTGAAACATCCAATAAATTTAAATTATCAACTGATGAAATAAATAATATTATTGAAGAGAGCTGCAGGATATTAATTAATGAACGTAAAAAGCGTCCTTTACCCCTTAAAGATGATAAAATTCTTACTTCATGGAACGGATTAATGATTTCAGCATTTTCAAAAGCATACACTGTTTTAAATAAGACTGAGTATCTTGAAGCAGCTGTAAAAGCATCTGAATTTATCTGGATTAATCTGTATAATCCTGAATCAAAAACCCTTTTGCACCGCTGGCGTGAAGGTGAAGCAAAAATTGAAGCAATGCTTGATGATTTTGCTTTTTATATTCAGGCGTTGATTGATCTGTATGAAGCAACTTTTAATGAATTATACCTTAACCGGGCATTGGAGCTTTCTGAAATTATGATAAATGATTTTTATGATAATGTTGAAGGCGGATTTTTTGATACTTCCGGAAAAGATAGAAGTATATTGCTTAGAACAAAAGAAGATTATGATTCAGCCGAGCCAACAGGAAATTCAATTGCAATTATAAATCTATTAAGACTTGCTGCCTTATGCGGCAAAAATGAATGGTATGCTCATGCAGAAAAATCACTTAAATTTTTTAAAGGAAAGCTACAAAAAATGCCTTACGCAATGCCGCAAATGCTAACAGCTATAGACTGGTATCTGCATAAACCTAAACAAATAATTATTGCAGGTAACATTAATGATGAAATTGCAAACAATATGAAGCAAGAACTATTTAGAAGATATATCCCTGATAAAGTAACAGTTATAATTAGTCCCCAAGATTCAGTTAATAGCGTAACATTTGCCCGTCAGGTTGTTCATAATACAAACGAAACCAAAGCTTATATATGTGAAAATTATTCTTGTAAACTTCCTGTTGATAATACTAAGGATTTTGTTGATATAATTGAAGGTACAAAGAATAATTCTAATTAACCAAAACATAAATAAATAAATAGAAAGGGAGATATTATGTTCCTGTGTCAATGGTCACTTGATATAAAGTTCGGTAAGCTTTCCGAAGCTTTGCAAATTATTAACAATTGGGGAGCTGAAAAAATGAATTCCTCAAACTTTAAAAAAGCAACAGGATGCAGAGTTTATACCGGTTATATTGGTGAAACTGCTGCACATATTGTTGATGAATATGTATTTGAACATCTGGAAGATTTTGAAATAGCTTTAAACGATATGTCTCAGCAGCAATTCAAAACTTTTGCCCAACAAATGGCAGAAGTTATTATACCGGGGACTCAAAAATGGCACATTTTTAAAATAATTAAATAATGTAGTAGCCGTAAATGACTACCATAAATTAGCTACTCTGGTTATGGTATTTATCTCTTTCCTGTAGCATATTTGTATCGGGATGAGATATGTAACAACAATACTATTTATTGTGCTTATTGCATTTATTGCATGTGACCCTGCAATAGACGTTAATCGCACGGGAGATAAACTCTCAGGATATGTTACTCATATTGATTCTACATTATTTATGCAAGGCGGATTTTATTCGATTTCAATTTATAATGCTGATAGCACCAATCCGTTTAACAGAGTACCTGTAAGAACTGACTCATTGAATCTTAAACGCAGAGATTGGATTTGGGAAACAACTTATGATATGAATAACATTGCACCAGGAAGATATTACATAGCGGCAACATGGTCTAAATTTCCGAGAGTACAAAACGAAATTCCTATTGTACTTGGGACTTATGGTTGTGATACCTCTTACAGCTGTATTGATTATAAAATTGTTGAATATCCAAACTATCAGGGACAATTTAGAAATATAAAAGCATGGACTAATCCTGCAAAAAGATTATTCTGATAATTTTTTAAAAGATTTCATTTTGAGCGGGTATCATCTTTTTTATTTAAATTAATATTCCTGGTTTTTTATTGTAAAATAATAGCTTAATGCAGTTATAAACAGGTTTAATTCAGTAATTTTTGAATCTTAAATGAAATATAAAATTTTATTAATTATTTGAGAATTAAAAAAATAAAATCTATTGTTTTTTATTAATTAAAACTTCCATAAAAGGTTTATTGGTTATTTTACTTTCTAACCAGCTGATAATATCAAAATCTTCAAAAGCAGCTCTTTCATTTTCATCTTCTGAAATAGATTTTAATTTTTTCTGAACCCATTGAAAATTATCATTTAATTCTTTAATGGTATAATTTTTTACAAGATTTTTAATAAAATGAATAATAATTTTTTCATATTCAAATAATCTTTTTTTTCTGATTAAGTATCTGTATGTAGATATTAATTTATATTCTAACAAATCATAATTGCCCAGTTCAAAATGAATAATCAGGTTGAGTATCAATACCATAGTAACTGCCTTGTAGCTAATTATTTTGTCTTTTTCATCAAGGGCAATATTGTTCCATTTTAGACTGTTTTCTATATTACCGCAAATAAATTCACTGTATGCTGCATTAGAAGCAAGAAAAAAATATTCCGTTACTTTTGTGTACTCAGTTAATTCATTTTGAATTATTTTATCCAATTCCAGCAATAAAGCCGAATTTGCTAGATACCTGAATTTTTTAATATTAAATAAGATTTCAGAATTATATGAATCAATAAACCGTCCCGGGATTTTTTTCCTGTCCGGATAAATTGATTGCCTGTATCTGTGGATAGTTTCTGTAAACTCTTTTTCCTTTTTAGGAAAGTATTTCAACAGTAATAAATGTGAACCTAGCATTGTTCTGCATCTTGACCTCATTGATGGTTTTGATATATCTATATCTATTATCAAATTTACTCCATTAATCGAAAATTTATATGCCTTATTAAAATTTCCTAATGCAAGGTAACATAAATGATTGGTTAAATAAAAATAACATTTAGAATCAATTGTTTTTGCAAGACTTATATCTGACAATAATTTATTATTTAAAATATCTGTTACTTCTTTTTTATCATTTTCAGTCCTTACCGATCCCTTCATGTTCATAAATTTGATTATCTTTGTTCCTAGTTTAAAATAATCCATTTGATTTATCATACTTGTTAAAATCTCATATTCAGTTTCAGCTATTTTCTCCATGAAATCTTCTCGCTCAACTGGGTTCGTTATCAGTGTCTTTAATGATGACATTTGATTAAGGATTAAAAGAGAATAATGATGTTTTTCTGAATCTTCAGCAGTTTTATATAGTTTTTCAATTAATTTTTTTGATTGATCCAATAAACCCTTTCCTGTAAGAAACTCAATTCTTGAAAGTTGATTGCGAATTTGAGCATCCTCAGATTTATTTGATAATTTAATTGATAGTTTTTCTAGAATTTCATTATACAGATAAATTTTATTATATGAATAATTTTTGATAAAATTTAATTTACTGAATTTTATTTTGAACTTTTTTTCATTGTATTCAATTTCAGAATCAAGCGCATCAAATAATTGACTATAAATGCTGCCTTCTTCCGAATTCATTTTAAAGTATCTCTTTTCCTGACTGGTTAAAGATTTTATAAGTTGAAATAATTGAGTTGATTCTTTCATAAACCTAATTTGATTTTAATAAATTATGCGAAAATATGAAAAAAATAACAAAATTTTAGATAATATATTTCTCATAAACCAAATATAAATATAAATTTGATTTGAATGTACTTAAATTATTTATGAGATTTGAAACAATTATCAATTTAATCTAAAAAAAATGAAAAAGGTAATTTTTATACTTCTATTATTTCATGGTTATATTTTTTCACAAAATGCTTGGATATTAAAACCTTCATTAACAACAGAAAATTTAAATGATGTAGATTACGGAAGCTTTGATACCTGGTATATTTGTGCAGATGCAGCAAAGATACTCAAATCAACAGATAATGGTGAATCGTGGCAGGTTTTATCTACGCCGGTTTCACAGCATTTATGGGCTGTTGAATTTCTGGATTACAATACAGGGTGGTCAGCGGGCTCTAATGGACAAATAATTAAAACTACTAACGGAGGTATAAGCTGGGTAGTTCAAAGTGAAGGAGTTCATCCCAGATTTTCCGGAATGGATTTTATTAATTCCAGTACGGGATTTTGTGTCGGAGATAATGGTAGAATTTGTAAAACTACCAACGGAGGGGCAATATGGTTTTCACAGCTTTCAACTACAACTGAAGATCTTTATAGTATAGTAATGGATCAGTTAAGTCTTGTTGGGTTTATTTCTGGAGCTAATGGTACTGTACTGAAAACTACAGATCATGGCGGTTCATGGACGAATATCAGCAGCGGAACTTACAACTGGAATTGTATTGATATCATTGGTTCTTCAGTTATCATTGGAGGAAGATCAGGGGTCATACCTTCTGTCAGAAAATCAACAAATTCAGGTTTTACCTGGCAGGTCTTAAATAATGATATGCAGAAGATACCAAGTGCAATATACTTTGTTCCAATTGAAACAGGATGGGTTACAGGAGATGATGGATATATTGCTAAAACCACAAATGGCGGAATGAACTGGCAAACCCAGCCAACATTTTGGAATGAAGACCTTGCAAGTATAAAATTTATAAATCAATTTACAGGAATTGCTGTCGGCAACTCGGGTCATATTTTAAAAACTACAAACGGAGGAGAACCTCTAGCAATTACTCAAATTTCTTCAGAAATTCCTGAAAAATTTCTTTTAATGCAAAACTATCCAAATCCTTTCAACCCGGTAACAAATATTAAATTTTCTATTCCGCAAAAATCTTTTATTCAGTTGAAAATATTTAATTCTCTTGGAAAAGAGATTGAAAAACTATTAGATGGTGAATTTAATGCAGGTATGTATAAATATGATTGGGATGCAGCTAAATTTCCAGCTGGTGTTTATTTTTACAGATTAGTTTCAGAAAGTTATATTGAAACAAAAAAAATGATTTTAATAAAATAATTTAATAAAATATAAATATGAGCAAACAATTATTAATATTATTAATTCTGCTGAATTCACATGTGTTTTCGCAATTTGGCTGGATGGTAAGATCCGGTGGTATAAGTCCAAATACGTTGGTAAAAGGAATATCATTTGCAGATGCTAATAATGGTATGTTGGTAGCCAGTAATTTTTCAGGATATAAAGTTTATCGTACTACAAACTCCGGTGCTAACTGGATAGGGCAATCATTACCAACATCAAATGGAATGTGGGCAGTTAAATATTTTAATCCATCTACTGCTTTAATTTGCGGAGCATCAGGGAATATGTTTCGTACTGTTAATGGCGGTACTAACTGGACTCAAATTCTTGTTGGTGGTTCATTTTTTTTAACTGCTTTTAGTTTTGTAGATATGAATACAGGCTGGGTTTGCGGCGGTCCCCTTAAAATAATGAAGACTACAAATAACGGAATAAACTGGATAAGTCAATCTGAATATTCAACATATACATATAGTTCTATGTATATGATTAATGCAAATACGGGTTTTGCTTCAGATTATTTCCAAAGAATTGTAAAAACTACTGATAGCGGGAATAACTGGGTAGATGTACAGGGATCTTCAGGATATTTTGAATTGTGGGGTACTTGTATGACTGATTCAAATACAGTTTATTGCTGCGGTGAGCTGGGAAAAATTATTAAATCTACAGACCAGGGTTTAAACTGGTCTATTTACAATACATTTCTTCAAAGAAATCTATGGGCAATACACTTTGTAAATTACTATACTGGTTATTGTGTCGGTGATAGCTCTCTAATCCTCCGTACTTCAAATGCAGGTTTAAACTGGTCTGTTCTTCCTGTTCCTCCTTCAGATAATTATTCAAGCTCCGCATTAACATGTATTTCATTCATTAATGAATATACCGGTTATGTAGCTGGTAATGATGGGACTGTTTTTTTTACAAATTCAGGTGGTTTAACATCAGTTGAATCTATTAGTTCTATTTTTCCTGATGAGTTTGAATTAAAACAAAATTATCCAAACCCTTTTAATCCGGAAACAAATATTGAGTTTTCAGTTAAAGAAAGTGGAAATGTAAAGTTGATTATATATGATGTTAATGGAAATGAAATATATCTGCCTTTAAATCAACAGTTACAACCGGGTACATATAATGTAAAATGGAATGCCGCTTCATATTCAAGCGGAGTTTATTTTTATAGACTTATTACTAAATCAATAAACATAACAAAAAAAATGATCTATATAAAATAAATATTGAATTTCAAATTAATTAAAATTAATCTATTGTATATAACAATTAATTCTTTTAATAAAGCCAAAGGAGGGTTTGCCCTCCTTTTTAATTTGTAATTTTATCTGCATTATCAATTAAATCAAATTTTATCTATTTAATCATGCCGCATTAAAAAAACACTTAAATGAATTTTTTAATATGTATTTACCTTTATTATTTTTATAAGGTTTAATTGCAGTACTAATTGTTTCAGTTATTTTTTCAATTCCTGCATTGTTAATTGCTAATTGTATTACACCTGCTGATAAGATTGCCTTTAATGCAGTTTCTTCATTTTCAAATCTCCAATAACAATCTACTGCATCAGTGGAAATATGCTGAATACCTGCATTTGAAATCATTCCTTCCATCTCTCCATCAATAAATAAAGGTTTTTTGTTATTGTGAAATGGAGGGGGAGGCATGTATGGAGCAAGTGCAGAAAAAATTGATGTAGCATCACATTTATCGGGATTGTTCCAAATGACAATTATAATCATTCCCCCTTGCTTTGTAACTTTTAATGCTTCTGATAAAGAATTTTGAATACTTTCAGCATATTGAAATGAATTGAATGCGCAAACTATATCAAAATATTTTTCTGGAAACGGTAGATTTTCCATATCACCGCATATAAACTCAACTTTTGGCAGCCGTTCTTTTGCTATTTCAATAAGGTTTTTGCTGGCATCAAAACCGGTAGTTAAAAAGCCGTTATCATTTGCAATTCTGCAAAATTTACCTGCTCCGCAGCCAATATCTAATAATTTTCTATTGTTACCCTGACCCAGTTTTTTTTGTATGTAATTAAACAAGTCATCTGATGTACTTTCTCCATAATCAGCCCAGTCAAGTGCCCTGCTTCCCCATAAATTTCCTTGTATTTCTGCTGTTCCCATTTTTATTTATTTTTTATTTATACGGATGTTCTTTTAATTCAACAATAAGGAATTTAACTGTTTTGTCACCAATATTCTCTGTTTCATGAGGTTTTTCAGGGTCTGCATACAAATAATCTCCGGTTTTAAGCTCCACCATTTCACTTGATCCGTCAGTATAATAAACTTTCAGTTTGCCCCCGGTTAGCGCATATACAAAACTGGCAGGGTGAGTGTGAACATGGCTTTTTTCTCCCGGGTTAATTATCGCTATTGTTGATCTGACCAGGGTTGTATCAACTAAAATATTGTTCATTTTAGGATCAGTATCAGCCCAGTTTTGTGAAAATATTTTTCCGGATATTATTAATATCAGGAAAGTAATTATTAATGCAAAATATTTCATAGATATTCCTTCCTCTTGAAATTTTAATTTAATTCATCATGAAATTCCTGAATTTTTTCAGGTGTAAATCTGGAAATCTTTATAACTCTTGCTTTATTCCTTAAAAAGACCGGAACAGAATAAAGTGCCTGTTCCTCGTTTTCTGCTTCTACAATTGCCCAGCCCATGCAAACACCGCTTTCGCATCCCCAGTCAAAATGGGTTATATGTCCGTGAATTACAAATTCATCTAGTACATGCAGGCAATCTTCTCGGTTATGAGATGTCTCTACCAAATATCTGTTCATATAAAATTTTCCTCTCTAATATTTTTATTTAGATTTTGCGTAATCCATCATTCCCTGAAAATCTACCAATACAACAGGTTCATTTCCAACAACCCATGCATCATGACCTGATGGCAGCAACGATACATCACCGGGCTTACAATCAAACTCAGAACCATCATCCATTTTAATTCTTAAAGTGCCTGTAATATGATACTGAAAGTGCGGTGCTTCACAGCTATGGGTTTTAGCAATCGGTTTTACTGATTCTGACCATTTCCATCCCGGTTCAAATGTTGCCCTGCCAATTGTTATTTCTCCAAACTGAATTAATTCTAATTTTCCTAATGGGAATTCACGTACATCATTAGAATTTTTAAAGTTTTTAACTAATGCATCAGTAATTGACTCAACCTGCGAAATTTTATTGTTTGTATTCATTTTATATTAAATTTTGTATATAGTTATTTAATTTGTTTATATAATATTCAAAATTTCACGATATGCGTTTTTTACTAAAGGTGTAAATTTTGCATACCATTTTTGCCATTCTTTATCACCTAAACCTCGTTTCATTGCATTTTCCCATTCTGCTAATGATCCCCACTCACTTTCAAGTACAAGTGTATATGAATGAGCAGTAACAAGATCTGTTAATGCACGGCTATTTTTAAATCCGAATTTTTTATTTAAGGATTCAACTTCACCTATCAATGCTTTTGCTTCTTTTGCTTTGCCAAAATGAAGATAAAATATATCTCTTACTAATATCATTTTTATGTTCCTTTATTTAATTGGTTTTTAGATGTTTTTATCATTATTTTAATTTGTTTTCTAAGCTCGGGAGTATTTTTATGTCCGGAAACTTCTGTTAAATATTTTAATGCTGTATCAAATACTTCTCTGAATTTTCCCGAAATTTTTAAACTGATATTTTCTTCTCCCGGAAACCTGCTGAGATCTATTAAGCTTTTCTGCATATAATTTGAATTGCTGCAAATTAACCTTTAAACAATTTCCCTGCAAAGAAAATTTTATGAAATTGTTATATTGAAATTATCTGAAAAAGGTTAATAATGTAAAATAAAAACAGTAAAAATACTCATTTTTAAGCTGTTTTTGAAAGAAAATATTTATTTAATTGTAAATTAAAATTGATTGATATATTAGTGACAAATATATATTTTAAACTATAATCTGTATGATATGCTTAAAAATAAAGCAATTGAAATATTAAGAACTTTTAATGATACAGAACTTAAACAGTTCACTGAATTTGTAAATTCACCTTTTCATAATAAAAGCAGCAAATCAAAAAAATTATTAGATTTATTAAAAAATTTTGCACCTTCCTACGATGATAAAAAACTTTCCAAAGAATACATTTACTCAAAGCTCTACCCCGGTAAAAAATATAATGATGTTGTTTTAAGAATATTATTTTCAGACCTGCTAAAGCTCTCAGAAGAATATCTCTCATATAAGAATTTTGTGAAGTCTGAATTTAATGTTCAGCTGCATTTACTTGAAGAGCTGAAGGATAGGAAACTATTTGCACTCTTTACTAATCTTTGCAGGTCTATTGAAAAGACCTTTGTATTTAAGGGAAATATAAATCCTGACCTGTATTATAACCTGTTCAGATTAAGTTCTATTAAAATGGATTTTAAAGTTGAATCAGAAAAACAGGTTGAATCTGAAAATGAGATACTTGAAAAAGCAAATAGCTTAACTTACTTTTTCCTTTCTCAATCATTGGGAATTTTGCAGGAGATTTGGGAGCAAGGAGATGTATTAAACAAAAAATTCAGCCGTAACTTTCTGGAAAAATTTTTAACATCCTCCGATATAAACGACCTATTTAATTATTTAAATTCAGAAAATAATACAATTGTTAATTCTGTAAAGATTTATCTACAGCTGTATTTATGTTCTCAAGACCTGAATTCAGATGAAAAATTTAAGGAATTATTTAAATCTTTAAAGGAAAATATAAATCTTTTTGATAATGCTGAAAAATATAATATCCTTATTGCTGCTGAAAGCTGCGCTATTTCAAGAACTAGCATTAATAATAAAACGGGGTATAATGACCTGATGGAAATTTATCATTTGCTTCTTGAGCAAGAAGTTATAAAAAAGCAAACTAACCGCATTATGCAGATGAATCTTTTCAGGAATATATTTTATACAGCCGTTATTCTTAAAAAATACACTTTTGCACAGCAGTTTATTAAAGATTACAGCAAATATCTGGATAAGAGCCAAAGAGAAAACATGGAATACTTTACCTCATCAGTTTTATGCTTTGAACAAAAATTATTTGATGATGCAATGATTTCAATTTCAAAAATTAAACAAAGTATGTTTGTATATAAATTTGATACAAGAGTTTTACAGATTAAAATATATTATGAAACGGGCTCTTTTGAACTTATCCCTTCTGTAATTGATTCATTCACGCATTTTCTTAAAAATAACAAAATTGTTGCAAAAGACTATAAAATTAGATTCAATAAATTTCTTAAATATACAGGATATCTTGTAAAAAACAGACTTGATAATGATGGCAAGAATAATGAATCAATAAATGTTATATTTAATAAACTAAAAAAAGAAGATCAAATTGTAAATTACAATTGGCTGCTGAGTAAATATAATGAATATTTGGATATTTGAATAATTTCATTAGATATTTTTTACATTACTATACTAATAAAGATAATTAAATGCTGTAATATCAATAATATACACAAAATATTTTACTTTGGCTTATTTATATATATTGTAAACTTTGCACCCTCTCCCAAATTACTTTCAAGTTTAAGGTTTGCATCTAGAATTTGACATAATTTTTTTACAATTGAAAGTCCCAGCCCGGTTGAGTGTTCATTGCCTGTTGGTTTTGCACTTAATCTTGCAAATTTGTTAAACATCTTTTTTTTATCTTCATCACTAAAACCCGGACCTTGGTCAATTATTTCAAATTTAATTATATCTTCTTCATTAATAACGTTAATTGTAATTAGTTTATTTGTCTCGGAAAATTTAATTGAATTTGAAAGCAGGTTTTGAAAAATCTCATATAGAATATCTTTATCAGTATTTAAAATTGTTTTATCGGGTGGTGTATTTAATATTATTGAAATATGTTTTTTTTCCGCATCTTCACGGAAATTATCAGCAAGCTCTCTGCAAATTTCGTTAACATCAAATTCAGAAAATTTGATCTTAAGCTCTCCCTGATCAATTGCATTATGATCAAGCAGTTTTTTTATGATATTAAACATCCTGTTTGTTTGGCTGATAATATTTGATGTAAATTGATCCTGTTCATCTTTTGGCAGATTTTCACTGCGCATTAATACCCTTGCTGTGGAAAGTATATTTTGCAATGGATTTTTAAGGTCGTGTACCGCAATTGCCATAAATTCATTTTTTTCAATATTAAGCTCATTTAAACTAACATTAAGCTTTTTAACATCTTGCAGAGCTTGTGCCAGTTCTATATTCTTAAGTCTTTGTATCTCAGCTTCTTTCTGAACCTGTTCAATTTCTAATTGAGTTGAAATGTTTCGTGCCCTAATTTCAGCTTCTTCTTTAATCAGTTCAAGCTCTTTTTGGTAGGCAATTTTAAGGTGATATAGTGCTTTAGAAGAATTCTCAATTTTTTCATAAACTTCTGAAAGCATTTTATGCAATTCATGTACTGAGCGTTTTATACCCAGCTCAGTAGCAATTTCAAGTGCTTTTTCTAGGTTCAGCTTTGCTTCATTTATATTATTTTCCAATAATTGAAGTCCGCCAATTTTGCTGTAAACCTTTACTAAACCGCGTTTATCTTCAAGCTCAATTTTTAATTTTCGGCTTTCTTCAAATAATCTGTTAGCATCTGCATGGTTTTTAAGTTTTGTTTGGGTTTCTGCCAGATGATCAAGGGCTAATGCTGTACGTTTTTTATCATTATTACCCTTTGCAATTTCAAGTGCATCATTTAAAAATTTAATTGCTTCATCAGGATTATCAAGCTGACTGTGTGTTAATCCAATATTAATATTTGTAATAAGGATAGATTCTGTATCATTTTCCTCTTCTGCCAAATCAAGTGCATTTGAATAGAATTTAAGTGCATTCTTGTAATCCTTAATATTGGAATATATTAGTCCAATATTTGAAAGCACAATAGCAGATTTTTTGATTTCATTAATACCTTCATAAAGTTTAAGTGATCTAAAATATGCTTTAAGTGCATTTGAATAGTTATTCAAATTATCATGGATAACACCAACATAGTTTAATGAATCAGCCATAAGTTTTTTGTTGCCAAGCTGTTGAGCAAGCTTTATTGCTTCTGAAAGATATTTCATTGCAGCAGGATAGTTTGATATATATTCATTGCATATACCAAGTGCATACAGGCTTTCTGCTTCCGTGTATTGGTCTGCAGATTTAAGCGCCTGCACATAAACAAAGTTTGCAAGTGCCAGTGCTTTTTTAGGATCGCTGTACTTTATTTTATGAACTTCATCAAGTAAACTGTGCAGTTTTTCGTTATATCCTTCAGGAAAACTCATTGTCAGATTATTTTTATTACAGCAAAATTACTCATTTAATATAGGTAATTCTATATTTATTTACGGTATTTTATGTATTCAAAAAATAATTGAAAAAACCCTGAATGCTAAGCGATTCAAAAAATAAATATTGAATTGATTATATTTTCTCCAAAAATTCAAAATTCAATATGACTTTAAAAATTCTTTTATTATACTTAAATTTGTTTATAGAATATTGCTTTAGATTAATTTTTTCGCAACAGGAGAGCTCGCATAATGGTATTGCAGCGGTCTTGAAAACCGCCGGGCGCAAGCCTGTGGGGGTTCGAGTCCCTCGCTCTCCGCAAATATACAAATTAACAAGGGGTTATAACCCCTTGTTTTATTCAAACAACTATATTTATCAGGAGAGGTGCTCGAGTGGTTGAAGAGGCCACCCTGGAAAGGTGGTATACCGGCAACGGTATCGTGGGTTCGAATCCCACCTTCTCCGCGATTTGCTTTTACTCTTATTTCTAATTTTTTATTCTTAAGAATATGTTTTATTTATCTTTCTTTTCTTCCTGAACTGTTTGGTCAATACAGTTATTTCCAAACTCTTTTTTTGACCATTCAGAACGTATAGTCAAACAAAGATTGTATTCACCCGGGGGAAATTCTCCCGTTTTTAAAATATTATCTCTTAACTTTTCCATTAAAAAAAGGCTGTTAACAGCTTCATTAATTTTATAAGATATATCCTTTGTCTCCACGGGCTGTAAACTGAAAGGTCGGGAAGTTCCTTCAAACATGTCCTGTCCGTTAAACTTCAGTTTGCAGTAAACTTCAACATGCTGCTTCGATTTGGATTTATTGTTTGCTGTAAAATTCCACAAGTCAGTAGTAAAAAGTTTCGCATTTTCAGGTTTTTTTACTTTTATATCAATAACAGCATCGTTTTCATAATTTTCTACGGTATGGTTTACGCAAGTATTACCGTATGATTTGTTTTTTTCGGGTTGATTTTTTTCGTTAACTGCGTAAGCTGTCATACAAATTTTATAATTGCCAATTAAAAAATCGTTATCCCTGATTATCATACCTTTCTTAATATTACCGTACCAATTTTTTAGAGGCGGGTCTTCAAACTTCAAATCAATGTTAATGTTTTCGCCGGAAGAAATAGGCATACTCTTAGTTGAACTTTCATATAACAGGGTATCATTATAAACAACTGTTAATGTAAATATAGTATTTAGGTTTTCATTGCCTGTATTTTTGGCATCAAATTTCCACAGATCATTTCCGTTGAGCTTACCTTTAGGAAATTCCTTGAATTTAATTTCGATTTGCGAAAATGCAATTGAAGTAAATAATAATAAAATAATAATTATGAATGAAGATTTTTTCATAGTACTTATAGTTAAATTATTGATTAATGTTTATTCTTATGAAATTTTATGCATAAATCAAATGTTGCTATCAGTAGTACCTATTTAATGTGTGTGGTGGTGATGCAGGGTTTTTTAAATTTTACGGCAATTTAATGCTACGGCAATTTAAAGCTTCAGGTAGAAAATAAATCTGATTATTATAATTATTATTAAATCTATTTTCAAGTATTTAATTTAAACATTGTAATTTTAAGTACTTATATAGAACTTGAAAAATTAATAAATTCTTTTCGATAAAATTCAACTAGTTTTATATTTAAAAAAATGAAAAATATAATATCGGCATTTTTGTTTTTAATTGTTTCAACTTTATGTTATTCTCAAAATAATTCTGAATATTCAGGAATATGGCAATCTATTGTTAAAGCGGGAAATAAACCAACCACTCCAACTTACCTGCAATTTAATGCTGACGGGTCATGTAAATGGGGAGTAAATCAGGATGGAACAGATGGAACTACTGTTACAACCGGTAAATGGGAAATTACATCTGATGGAGAAATTAAACTTACAACAGATGCTTCACCCAATTATTCGCAGTATTATTCTCCAACAGGTGAAAACATGAAATTCATATATAAATATGATGAAACTAACGGGGATAAAAATCTGGTCAGAAATACTGATATGACTGTATACCTGCAAAAACAATAGTAAAATTAATTTCAAACTTGTATAAATCCCTGACCTATTAACCTGCCAATTATACTATTATATTAAAATTATTTATTTTCGGCAAATACTGCAATTTTTAATCAGTAAATACCGTTAAAGTAAAGCGTGCAACTATTTTGAAATTATATAATTTTATTCCTGCTAATTTATTATACTGCATTTTATAATTAAACCCTTATTTTTGCGTTAAATTAAACTTTTTTATATTTGGTTAAAGTTCTCGTTTTTTTTGCACTCATAGCTTTATCAGTTAATGTGCAAAATACATTTTGCAGTATTGATGACTCATCTGCAGTAAGTCTTAAGAAAGCTATGGATGCCTACCGCAATGATGATTTTAAAACTGCTATTGAATATTTTACTGCGTATCTGAATGTTGCAACTATGCATGATGAAGTGTATTACCTTCGCGGTAACTCTTACCTGCAGTTAAAGATGTATGATAAAGCAATGAGTGATTTTGACAAAGCCGTACAACTTGGTTACAAAAATTATAAATTGTTCATGAGCATGGCTCAATATTACAAAGATAAGAACTCTCCCTCAGAAGCAATTAAATATTATAAAAAAGCAGCTGAAATTGACAATAGTTCCGTGGAACCTTATGTTGAAATAGGTTATATTTATTATAATCAGGGTAAAAATGATGAAGCTTCAGAATATTTCAAAAAGGCACTCCAGTTAAATCCCGGTTATCCTGAATTAAATTTTTCTGTAGGAATTACTTCCTATGAACAGGCACAGTATGATGAAGCATTGGAGCATTTTAAAACTGCTTATTTTCTTGATACCTCAAAAATCAAATATGCTTATTATATAAGTAAAACTCTGTTTAAATTAACAGATAGTGTTGAAGCTGTAAGATACTTAAAAAATATTATTGTAAATGATTCTTCTTATGCACCCGCATTTTATGAGCTGGCAGAATATTATTCTAAAGTAAAAAAGTATGATACTGCCGTAATATTTTATAATAAAGTACTAAAAAAGCCGGGTTCTGAAGTTTCTGTTACTCAGATTTACAGAAAAAGATCTGAAATATACTTAATTTTGGGATTGGATAGCTTGGCTATCAAAGATATTGATATGGCTATTTTTCTTAATCCGGGTGATACAATTTCTTATTTCAGAAAAGCTGTATATAATTACAGAGTAGGATTAGATTCACAGGCATATTTAGATGCCGATAAAGTGCTTAGACTAGACCCTAATTTTTCTGCAGCGCACAGCATGAAAGGAATGATTAATTTCCGCAGGGATAAATTTCTTGATGCTGAAACAGAATTTGATAAAGCATTAATGTTCAACCCGAAAGACAGCATTGCGTTATTTGGCAAAGGTTTGATATTTATGGAAAAGGATGATTATCAGGGTGCGTTTAATTATTTTAATGATTGCTTAAAAGTTGCAACTAAATATGCCGCTGCTTATGAAAACAGGGGAATTTGTTATTTTAATATGGGTAAATATAAACAGGCAACGTATGACTTTGAAAAGGCAATAAAATATGATCCATCTCTTGATAGTAAGTTAAGACCTTTTATGGTAAAATGAATTAATTCAACTTTTGAAAAATAAAATAATACCCCTTATTTCTTTTTAACAAACGTACAAATTTAGGTAATTAAAAAATTCAATTTACTACTTTACATTAAAATAAATGTATGGCGTTCCGTTTGAAGTAATTATCCGGTTATTGTAATATATAGAATCATATAGTTTCCAGCCGCCGGTGTAATCAAAGTTTACTTTTCCCTGATATATTCCTCCTCCTATGTATACCGGATTCTGATTTCCCGCAGATGTATGGTTTAATGAGTCCAATACAGGGCGTAAATACATTTCAGCTGTATTTACCTGTGTAAAATCAATAAAGTTTGGTGATTCATGAAGCAGACAGGTAAATTCATTTAACCCTTTAAACGGATCTTCCGGGGTAACAACTGTAATAAGGTAACTTAATTCAGCTTTAATATCTGTAAAAATTTTGAATTTAGTTTTTTCATCCCATCCAACATCAAACCTTATTGAATCTGCTGAAAATTCATCATTATAATTGTAGTATGCGTACCACCTGCTTGTTGAATCGCCCGGCATCAGCATTATAAGGTACCCTGTAAACATTCCAAATGCTGCATTGTAATTATACTGCGGCTCTACGGGTGTTGCATGGTATTCGTTAGAATTAAAATGGAACATCTTAGCATAAAATTTCACATAGCCCGTTGTTTTTTCCGAATTATTATCAAAAACCTTAAATCCTATTTTATTGTATCCCGTCATTAGAGTATCATTTTTAGTTGTCCACACTTCAAATCTTTTTCCGTTTGTTTCAACTGTTATTATTTTATTGTAAGTTTCTCCAGCGGGCGGCGGAGTTATTACATTATCATTGTTAGAACATCCGGTAACAATTACAATTGCTGAAATAAATATATATCCAAAATACTTTTTCATCATGCAAGTTATATAAAATTAAAAGAATATCGTATGATAAATATCATATATCATTTAAAATTTTTATGATTTTTAAATAGAATAATTTGCACTATTTAACTTTTTTATATCTATGGCAATCAACCAAATGGTCATTTACCATTCCTGTTGCCTGCATGTGGGCATAGCAAATTGTTGAGCCGGTAAACTTAAATCCGTCTTTTATTAACTGTTTGCTCATTGTATCAGATTCTTTTGTTCTGGCTGGAATTTCTTTTAAAGTTTTCCATTTGTTTCTTTTAACTCTGCCATCTGTAAATTGCCAAAGATAATTATTAAATGAACCGGTTTTTTGAAGTATATTTAAATAAGCCCGTGCATTTGTTATTGCAGCATTAATTTTCAGTTTATTTCTTATTATTCCTGCGTTATTTAAAAGTTTTTCTATCTTATTTTTGTTATATCTTGCAATTTTATCAGGATTAAAGTTATCAAATGCTTTCCTGAAATTTTCTCTTTTGTATAATATTGTCCTCCAGCTTAATCCTGCCTGAAAGCCTTCCAAGATTAAAAATTCAAAAAGTTTTATGTCATCATGTAATGGAACCCCCCATTCTTCATCATGATATTTTACATAAAGTTCATCTGTGCCGCACCACGGGCAGCGTATCAGTTCATTTTTCAATTTTTTAGATTAATTTTAATTATTATAATTCAAAATTATTAACTATTATGTAAAAAGCCAAATCATTAAATTAGTATCCATGGAACTCTTCAAGATGGGCTTTGTATCGGTAAGCTTAATTGATATAATTGATATAATTATAGTTACTTATATCTTTTATAAGTTATATCTTGTAATGCGGGGCACAATTGCTTCGCAGATATTTCTTGGGTTAACCCTTATTATATTGGCATCTTTAATAGCTCAGACTTTCAATATGAAATCCCTCGGCTGGATATTCAGCCGTTTAACCGATATTTGGGTAATTGCCATTATTATTCTGTTTCAGCCTGAAATTAGAAGACTTTTGCTTGTAATAGGAAGAACCCGTTTTGCAAGATATTTCTTAAAAATTAATGCAAGTGAAACTATAAATGAGATAATTGAAGGTTTAACTGAACTGCAGCAGCGTAAGCAGGGAGCTCTTATTGTTATTTCTATGGGTGATAGATTAACCAGCTTTGTTGAAACAGGTGAGCAACTTCAGGCAAAAGTAAGCAAAGAACTCCTTATAAGTATTTTCAACACAAAATCACCTCTGCATGATGGTGCTGTTATTATAAATAATAACACTATTGTAGCTGCCAGATGTATTCTGCCGCTCTCATCAGTTGAAAAAATAGAAAACAAAAAACTTGGCACCAGACACAGGGCAGGTTTAGGTGCTTCCGAAGATGTAAATGCAATGGTAATTATTCTCTCAGAAGAAACAGGCAGTCTTTCTATTGCTGAAGATGGAAAGCTTAAATTTGTTAAGTCAATGGATGAACTTAAGCGCGAAATGAAGAAAGAGCTTGAATCTACGGATGTTAAAGAAGAAGTAAAGGAAATTTTTGAAGAAATGGAAGAAGAATAGTTTGTATGTTTCTGCTTGAAGAAGAAAAGAAAAAACTTGTAGAAGGATTATGGAATAAAGGTATAAAGGATGAAAATATCCTTAAAGCTATTTATGATATTCCGCGGGAAAAGTTTATTTCAGATGCATTAAGAAAATTTGCCTATGATGATAATGCACTGCCAATTGAATGTGCCCAGACAATTTCTCAGCCGTTTACTGTAGCATATATGACACAGGTATTGGGTGTGAATCCGGGAGATAAAATTCTGGAAATCGGTACCGGTTCGGGATATCAGGCTGCAGTACTTTTAAAACTTGGTGCTGAAGTTTATTCGGTTGAAAGAATTAACAAGCTGTATCTAAACGCAAAAGAACTTTTAGCTTCTCTCAATTTTAACGTGCATTTAAAACTTGATGATGGAACACTTGGGTGGGAAGAACACGCACCATTTGATAAAATAATAGTAACTGCGGGGGCACCCGAAGTACCAAATCAATTATTAACACAGTTAAAAACCGCGGGGAAGCTGATTATCCCTGTTGGTAATCAAGAATCTCAGCAGCTTCTTGAAATTACCCGCACTGAAACCGGATTTAACAAAAAATACTATGATTACTTCAAATTTGTTCCTTTAATAGGAGCTGAAGGCTGGAAACATTGATATTTTTATAAATTTATGTCAAAGCCAAAAGTAATTGTCATTACAGGACCAACCGCATCGGGTAAAACAGCTCTTACAATTAATCTCGCAAAAAAAATCCGGAATAATTCAGGTAAATCTGTTGAAATAATTTCAGCTGATTCTCGTCAAATTTATAAACATATACCTATCACTACAGCTCAGCCAACTGCCTATGAACTTAAGCTATTTAAACATCATTTTATAAACGAGCTGGAGCTTGAAGATGAATTTAATGCGGGAGTGTTTGGAACTAAAGCACGCTTGCTTGTAAACAGTATTATTGATGAGGGGAAAATTCCCTTAATAGCAGGCGGCAGCGGGCTTTATATCAACTCACTTATTTATGGATTATTTGAATTGGAAACGGATGAAAACCTTGACAAGCAGTTAATAGCTAAAAGGCAGGAACTGTATAAATTAAAAGATGAAAAAGGATTTGATTACCTTATAAATGAACTCAAAAAAAATGATCCCGAATATTTTTCTGAAATGAAGGAAATTAAAGTTAGACCTGTAATAAGGGCATTAGAAGTCTTTTATACAACGGGTAAAACTATTACAGAATATCAAAAGAAAAAAATAAAAATAAATTTTAAACCCTTAATATACGGCATAAATACAGAAAGGATTGAACTTTATAACAGAATAAATAACCGCGTAATTAGTATGATTGATTCAGGAATGATTGATGAAATTAAAATTCTTAAAAATAATAATTATCACTATAAAACTCATAATTCATTAAATACCGTTGGCGCAAAAGAAGTATTTGATTACCTTGATGGAACTATTGAAAAAGATAAAATGACAGAACTTATTCAGCAAAATACCCGCCGGTTTGCAAAACGTCAAATTACATGGTTTAAACGTGATAATAATATTAAATGGATTAAGAGTTTGGATGAAATTGAAATTTAAATTATAATTTAGCTGTAAAATTTTTTATTCAGCAGCATCATTTCTTTTAAAGCAGGGTGAGGGCGGTATCGGTCTTCACCAAAATCAAGTTGCATTGCTGAAAGTATATTATATACTAACCCGATTCCAATTTTATCAGCCCATTCAAGCGGACCAAACGGGTAATTTGTACCAAGTTTCATTGCTGTATCAATATCATCTCGCGTGGAAATCTTTTCGCTGTACACCTGTACAGCTTCGTTTATTATCATTGCAACTATCCTTGGAAAAATCAGACCCGTTCTGTCTGGTACTATTGAATATAATATTCCCGTTTCATTGAAGAAATTTTCTGCATTTTTAAGAATTTTTTTATCTGTTATTTTTGATGGTGCTATTTCAAGCCGTTTCGCTTTTGAAAATGTATCATAAAGTCCAATTCCAATAAGTCGCTCCGGGTAAACCAGTAATGTGCATTGTTCAGCTGCAGTTTCACAAAGAGATGATGAAAAAACGGGAATATGGGCAGCCGAATGTGAATCTATAAATTTCAGCTCTTTTGATTTTTCTGATGACGGATAGTTTGTTGTGTTTATTATAATTTCTGCAGATTCAATATTTTTTGCGAAATCAGCTTTGTTTTTTAGTAATTCTCTGATTTCTGTATTAATTGAATCTGATCCTATTAAAAAAACTTTTTTCATACTTTAAAATTATTGAATAAATCTGATTTAAAGAAAAAACTGGAAAATCATTACCGGTTTTATAAAAATAAATTTTCTTCAAAAGATCCTGTGTGGAATCTTTATGAATTTCAAACCGGAAAGGATATTGAGCTTGCCGGGCTTATTACTGCAGCTTATTCATACGGCTCTGTTGATCAGATTAATTTTTTTATAGACCGTTTATTTAACAAAACCGGAAGAAATCTTTACGAATTTACCATAAATTTTTCCAAACATAAAGATAAAAAATATTTTAAGAGTTTGTATTACCGGTTTAATTCATATATTGATATTGCTGAGATGTTCAGTACCTTAAATATTGCATTAAAGGAGTCGGGTTCATTGAAAAATTTTTTTATTTCAGGATACGCTGAAGATGATAAAAATATTTTGCCCGCTCTTGGCAGCTTTACTGAAAGATTAAATAAAAATATCCATAAAGCTAAAAACAGTTATTATCATTATTTATTTTCAAATCCGCAAAATAAAAGTACATGTAAAAGGATGAATCTTTTTCTGAGGTGGATGGTTAGAAAAGATGAAATTGATACAGGGTTATGGAGTGAAATTGGTACTTCAAAACTTATTATGCCTGTTGATACACATATTGCCCGCATTTCAAAAAAGCTGGGATTGATAAACCGCAGAACAGTTGATCTTAATTTTGCTTTGGAGTTAACTGATAATTTGAAAAAGTTTGATCACAACGACCCTGTAAAATATGATTTTGCATTATGTCATATTGGCATAGATAAAAAAGATTTTTAATTGTGTTATCATTATTTGTTTTTTTTGAACATATATTGATATTTCTTTATAGGACATTTTATTAAAATATAATTAATATTGGTTTTCAGTAAATTCCGGGTAATAGTAAGTAATAACAATATTTCTTATTTTGTTTTTTTTCATTTAATTTAATCCCAAATAGTTTTCTTATTTATTGTTATTTATGAAAATAGGTATTTTATGTTATCCAACTTACGGCGGAAGCGGAGTTGTAGCAACAGAGCTTGGCATTGAGCTTGCCTCCAGAGGACATCAGGTCCATTTTATTTCATATAGTATGCCTATGCGGCTTAACACAGGATTTTCTGATAACATCTTCTTTCACAAGGTTGAAAATGCATCTTATCCGCTATTTGATTTCCCGCTTTACAGTTTATCACTTGCAAGTAAGATAGTTGAGGTAGCTAAATTCAACGGGCTTGATCTTGTTCACGCACATTATGCTATTCCTCACGCAACTAGTGCATATCTTGCCAGAGAAATAATTAAAAGTGAAGTGCTTAATAAAAAGAAAAATAATCATAATATAAAAATAATTACAACACTTCATGGAACAGATATTACTTTAACCGGTCTGGAAATAAGCTTTCTGCCTACTATGAAATTTTCAGTTCAGCAGTCTGATGGTGTTACGGCTGTTTCTGAATTTTTAAAAATAAAATCACAAAGTCAGTATGAAATTACCAAAGATATAAGGGTAATTCCAAACTTTATTAATCTTGAAATTTACAAAAAAATATCAAACCGTGAAACTGATTGCCTTAAAGAAAAGTTTTCTAAAAATGGTGAAAAAATACTTGTACACACATCAAATTTCAGAGGATTAAAAAGAGTTGATGATGCAATCAGAATTTTCAGAATTATCAGAGATAAAATTCCCGCAAAACTTCTGCTTATTGGTGATGGTCCCGATAGAAGCAAATGCGAATATCTTGCAAAAGATCTTGGTGTAGCCGATGATGTAAAATTTTACGGCGAGCAGGAGTCAATTACTGAAATTCTTTCCGTTGCTGATCTGTTTCTTATGCCGTCTCAATCTGAAAGTTTCGGACTTTCTGCATTAGAAGCAATGGCATGCGGAGTTCCTGTAGTTTCTTCTAATGCCGGCGGTTTACCCGAGCTTAACCTGCATGGTGAAACCGGTTACATTGCAGAAATTGGCGATGTTAACAAAATGGCAGATTATGCCCTAAAACTTCTTGATGATCCTAATATTTATAAAATATTTTCCGAAAATGCCCTTGAAAGAGCCACTTCATTATTTTCAGCTGAAAAAATAATTCCCCGTTATGAAAAATATTATGAAGAAATTCTTTCAAAATAAGCAGAATTAAAAAAAAATAAATTTCCGTTTCAGCTTTGCTGAACATTTCATTAATAATAATTGGTTTTCTGGTTGGCACTTTTGGCACCTTGGTTGGTGCCGGAGGCGGATTTATCCTTATGCCGGTTTTGCTGCTTATGTTCCCGGGTTCTAATCCCGAATTTCTAACCGGTATTTCTCTTGCAGTTGTTTTCTTTAATGCTTCTTCGGGGTCAATAGCATACTCGCGAATGAAAAAAATAGATTACCGCTCGGGATTTGTATTTTCTGTTGCAGCCATTCCTGGTGCTATAATAGGTGCTTATTCGGTTAATTATATAAACAGAAACTTATTTAATATTATTTTCGGAATTATTCTCTCCATTGTTTCAGTGTTTTTGTTTTTTAAGACTAAATCCAATGCTAAACCGGCAGAACAATTTCCGGAACACTATAAAAAAAGATTCATTATTGACAGCGATGATAATGAATACTATTATGCATTTGAAAATAAAACCGGTATCTTGGTAAGTGTAGCTGTTGGTTTTATTTCAAGTATGCTTGGCATCGGGGGAGGTATAATCCATGTTCCAGCAATGGTAAATTTGCTTAATTTTCCTGTTCATATTGCTACTGCTACCTCACATTTTATTCTTGCAATAATGGCATTTACCGGGACTTTAACACACATTTTAAACGGTACATTTACATGGGAAAGTGCTGTAAAAACTATGTATCTTGCTGTTGGGGTTATTGCCGGTGCACAGCTTGGTGCTATGCTTTCCAAAAAGATTCACGGTAAAATAATTTTAAAAGTTCTTGCTGCAGCTTTGTTTTTGGTTGGTGTAAGAATTTTTCTGCTCTCAATAATATGATCTGTTAATAATATGATCTGTTAATATTATGATTTGAGGAGAAAAGTGATTAAAGTTCGTTTGCTTTTTTTATAAGCCATTTTTTATCGGGAAGCATACTTGCTTTTTGAAGTTCCGCTCTGCAGCGGTATTTTATCTTTCCACCGGTTGATTTTGTCTTTAATATTTCTCTATAAAAAATCAGAAAATCATGATAATTGTTTTTCTCCTCATTGCTAATCTTTTTGTTTGTTGATATAAAATGAGAAAACGAATCTACCAAATTAAATGCCTGCTCGTAATATCCCAATTCATAAAGAAGTTTTAATTGCAGAGTTTTAACAGGTATTTTAAGTCTGAAAAGTTTAAACTTAACTTTTGCAAGTGTTGAAATTGAATTTTCAAATTGCTTTTTTTGAAATAATAATGAAGCAAATGAATATGCTATTAAATCTTCTGAATATTCAGGCGATAAGCGCTCACCATATAATTTTAAAAACTCTTCTGCCCAGTTAATTTCTTCAAGCTGTAAAGCTGTTTGAAAAATCATTAAAAAATTTATAACATTCATATATGGTGCAGTATAAGATGTATATAAGTCTAAGGAAACTCCCTGTTTTATAACTTCAAAAAGTTTCTTAAGGTATTTTTCTTCATTTATTACTTTTCGTTTTCTTAAACAACAGGAAGTAAGCATTCTGTGCAGATTTTGCAATTCAGGTTTACCAAATAAAGCAGAATTTTGATCAATAAGTTTAACCATCTTTTCAAAATATTCTTCATCTGTAATATCAAGCATTGTCACCATAAAACACAGGTATATTCTTATTACTTTTTGAAGCCTGTAATTAGTACTTATTTGTTTTCCTACTGCTTCACTTTTTTCAATATATTTTATAAATTTTTTGAAATCAAAATATTTCAGATATTCAATCACTATATTTTCTCCCAAAGGACGGTTGTAAGAATGACTTACCCGCTGCAGTATCTGGTATATATGAGAGAGCTCGACCACAGAACTGAACATCTGCAGCTCACCTTGCTCTAATCTTTTTTCTATAAGCGGATCCTGTTTATTTGAAAGAAAATAAAGCTGATGCCATAATAATGCTATATCTGATTTGTGATAAACATACTCACCCTGAATTAACTGATTAATGCCGATATTTTTTTCAATTTCTGTAAGATTTTTTTCAGCAAGTTTAAAAAGCCGTCTTTCTATAAGGCTTTCTATAGTAAATTTCTGTAATTCTGTTTCGTTAGATTCAATTAATGTTATAGCTAAAAATTTTTCTAATAAACTATAAAGGGTTGAAAGCAGATACCGGAATGTTTTCCCGTCATACTCTCTGGTTCCGTATATTTTTTTAAATAACACTTCGGGGTTAAAACTGCACTTATCAGCAGAATCCCCCTGTGTCAATAATTGAATTTGATCGAATAGTCTTACTATTCTTTCATTTGTATTAAAATACTTTGAGTTAATAAAGTTGTGGAATTCCTTAAGTTCAGTTTTATCAAGGGTTTTTAATATGTTTATAAGATTTTTTTGTATCATATAATATATTTTTATGAATATTCAATAACTTACTTTAATTTTTAATAAAAATAAATACTCTTTTTATACTGAAATTGAGGTTTTTTGAACTTTCAATATGAGTTTTTTACTTTAATTTTCTAAAATTTCTCTTTGGCAATGCAGTATCAATGAAATATATTTGTAAAATAAATGTGCACGTGCACATTTATTCTGGGAGGCAAAAATGGAAAGAGAAGCGTCCAATAATTTTCTGAAAGAAAAATCAATTGATGATTTATCTGTTGAATCTGTATCAAAAGGATACAGACTTAAACCTGAAACCCACGCTTTAGTTGATGCTCTAAGTATAAAAATCAACGGAACTAAAGATCAGGTAATTAGCCGTGCTTGCAAAATGCTTGAAAATGCTGTAAACTGTTCAGCAAAAAAAAATGAAAACAAATCGGGGAATAAAAAATATAATAAATATAAAACCAATTAAAAAAGGAGAACAAAATGTTACACATTTTATCTTTTCATTCAAAGCGGATTTTATATAGCTCAGTGCTTGCAGTTTTTTTACTGACTATTTATAGCTTATCGCTTTTTTCGCAGGATAAACCATATAATAATGAACCTTCAAATATGCTTTATCCTTTAAGTAATAACGGCAGTACTTCTCAGCAGTTTAGCTCATCTAATCAGTTTGGCAATCAGCAGTTTTCTGCTGAAAAACAATCTCTGCTTGACCAGCTTCATACTGCAAGGTTAAACAATGACCTTGTTACTGCTGAAAGGTTAAGAAAGAGATTGGATGAAATAGACGGCGTTCACCCTTACCCTCCGCCTGTTAACGACCCTAATATAGATGGTGTAAAAGAAAGATATGTGCAAATGGATTCAAAACCACCTTTTATTCCTGAAACTGATTATTATGTTACAACTATTTCTACTGCAGGATGCTGGGCAGTTGCTACTGCAAGTTCTAATCGTTCTTCAGCAATTTTTGCTGCTACTACTGAGTATGTTAATGGGGGCGGTGATATGATCAAAGTTTATGTATCTTATAACGGCGGTTCTAGCTGGGTGCTTAAAAATACTTATAACGGTTTTGTTGCATCGGTAGATTGCCGCCCGGGTGAGCTTGATATTGAACCAATCATAAGCGGCACTGATACTTTAGTTTATTGTACATTTGGTTATACTTATAATGGCCATTCTTTTTCTGGTATATTTAGGGCAAATATTGGAACAGGAACAGGTATTGAATCTTATTTTAGTTTTGGCGGCGCTGGTAGCACAAATGTTAATTATTATAACCCAAAAGTTACCAGTGATAATACAAATTATACAAGTGCCAGTTATGTTTACATTACAGCTTCATTTGATTCTGCCGGTTCATCAAGGTTTACCTCTAGGTTTGCTGTTATAACAAATCCGTTTACATCATCAACTTTAACATTTAAGCAGCCGAATGCTCCTAATGGTTTCTATTGGAATTCAAATGGTTCACCTGTTCAATATCTTTATACTGATATTTGCTATTTTAATAATTCCGGTGATAAGATATATACAGTTTATAACCATGCGGGAACAGCTCAAGGTAAAAACATATATATTGCATGGAGTAATGATTATGGATCAACTGTTCCAGCAGGAAATACATTTGTATTAAACGAAACCGCTGACGTACTTGCTGCAATTTGTGCCTCAAATGGCGGATCAAGTGTAGGTAAAATGGTTATTGGATACAGAAGGTTATATTCTGGCGCTGATTGGGATTTCAGGTATCAATATTCATCAACAGGCGGAGTCTCAAGCTCGTTTACACCTCAATATATTGATTTTACCAGTGATACAACACTGCTTATAAGTCTGCAGGGAATAGATCTTGGAAACGGCAGGTTTGTTGCGGGTTATTCAAATCACGGGGGGCAGCATTATTACCGTTCATTTAACGGTACTTCGCTTGGCACTAATTTTCAGTCTAACAATGTTGCAGGTGATGAAGGTTTTGGCGGCTGCAGGGCAGGTTACTGGAATTCAGCTTTTTCTGATTCAAGCTTGGTTGTTTGGTCACATGCTGGTGGTTCAGGTGCATATTGTTCCAGACAAATTCAAGGAACAGTAGGTATTCAGCCCGAACCTAATACAATACCAACTGAATTTTCTTTGAAACAGAATTATCCAAATCCATTTAACCCTGTAACAAATATTAAATTCGGTATTCCCTCAGCATCTTTTGTTAAACTTGTTGTTTATGATATTACCGGCAGAGAAGTTGCAATGCTTGTAAACAAGCAAATGAATGCTGGAAATTACACTGTGGATTTTGATGCTTCGCAGTTTGCCTCAGGTTTATACTTCTACAGAATAGATGCCAATGGATTTACTGATGTAAAGAAAATGATACTGATAAAATAATTTTTATAAAAAAATTAGTTTATAAAAAAGGCTCCCATTAGGGAGTCTTTTTTTATATTGTCCTTTGCCGTAATATATTTAAAATATCAGTTTTTTGTATTTTGCTTTCAAGCCATGCTGAAAAATCAAATTCTTTAAGGAAATTTTGTTCAAATTTATCTGTTGAGATCTTATTTATATCATTTTTCAGTTTTTCGTAAAGCATAATTCTTTCAGAATCCATTGAATAATTTAAAGCTTTTGAAATAAAATCTAAAATAAGTTTTTCAAACTTGTATATCCTTTTATGCTTTTCAAGATATCGTTTTGTTGTTCTTAAATTGTACTCAAGCAGTTCATAATTTCCGGCTTCAAAATTTACAATTAGGCTTCTGATTCTGGCAAAAATTTGCTGCTTTGGTTCAATATTTTTATTTTTTACATTAAGTATTTTATTTAAATAAAAAATACTTCTATCATAATCCTTTATTATAAAACATGCAAAAGCTATCCTGTTATATATTGTAAGTTTTCTGTTCTCAGGAATTTTTTCTTTGTATTTTTTAAATCCATTCTCAATATTTTCAATTATTTCTCTGATTTTCCCTTCATCAGATATTTTTATGGCATAAATCATTTCCAGATCACTTATCATTTGAAATGACCTGATATGAAGATCAATATATTCTTTTTTATTTTCAAACTGAGCTGTAAATTTTTTCAGCTTCTCTATCAATATTAAAAACTCATCCATATTTCCGGAATGAATACAGGCATCCAGGTAATTGTTCAGTGCCATTACATAACTTCTGGGATTTTCTTTGATGAATTTTTTTTCACTTTCCATAAGTTTAACAAGTTCATAACGTTGTTTTAGCCAGTTTTTATTATCTCCGGTTAGTCTGTAATAATAACCCAATATTGTATAATACCTGAATTTTGCGTCAAATGTTTTTGCCAATGATGAATTTTGCATTAATGGGTTATTTATAATTTCATTCAGTCTGTTAAGATCATTTTCATTTCGCAGGGTTCCTGTTTCTTTTGAAAACATAAACATATCATTGTATATAACATGATATTGTTCATTTATTGAAATAGTTTCTAAATTTAACAGAGCTGTTTCCTTTAGACTTTTATAATCAAATACATTGCTGTTTTCATAGTAATCGGTAACCAAAGCTGTTAATGCTTTATTGTATAAATGTGCCAGAAAAAAAGGTTTATCATTATCTTTTGCAATAGAAATGGATTTTTTGAGCAGAGATTTAAACTGTTTATACAGTCCTTTTTCAAATAATACATTCAATTCAATCATCATCATGTGAAGTTTTGAAACTGAAAATTTATCTGAGTGATATGAACTTAATGATTTTAACAATAAATTAAATAAATAATTTTTAGTAGAATATAATTTATTAATAAATTTTTCTCCTTTAAATTTTGCTTTTATTGCTGCTTCATTATATTCTGTAAAAGAATCTATTGCATCGAAAAGTTTTACATATATGTTTTTTTTGCCAATTGTGTGCTTTGCTGCAAATTTTTTAAAATATCCCTTTTCTGATTTACTCATCGATTTTATGAGCTGAAAAAGGTCATCTGATGCTTTCATCGACTTCTATACTTTAATGTGTTAAATGTTGTAAAAATACTTAAAATTTAGAATATATTATTGGTATTTAGGGTTATTGACTTATGAGTTTTCAAAAGTTTTTGTTTTTTATCAATATTTTTCAAATATATATTTGAAAGTTATGTATAACACAAGTTGGAAAATTTACTTTAAATCTAGACCATTTTCTGGGCTATCATTATAAAACATTTAGGATATGACATTAATTAACTAAAATCGGTTAATCATTATGGAATAATCTTAAGGCATCATTTTGTAAATTTTAATTTTGTTTTATAGTTAATTGTTTAATTTCTACAATATTCCAACCGGGATAAAGGAAGAATCAAAAAAGTATAGTATGAAATATTGCCTACCGGTGAAGAAATCCGGAACTTTACTTTAGGCTGCATAACCTTAATCTGTTTATTTAGAGGGAACTTTATAATGAAGTTCTCTCTTTTTTATTATATAAAACTGTAATTTAAATTTTATTAAATTACATAAATTTACAATTGTAGCAGTATTTATCAATTGATTTATATACCAAAATTTATTATTCTGTATATAATTTAACAGCAAAAAATGAAAAAATCAGCAATTATAGCAATAATTTTTGCTCTTGTAACAGTATCAACTTTTTCTCAATTCAAAGAAATTCCAAATAAAACCAGAACTAAATTAAAGAACAGTTCAAACGGTTTAATTCTTGGATTTATAAACCCAAAGAATTTTTCAATTTCCCATTCCTTTAATATGTCTGTTATGACCGGCAGTAACGCATCTGTCAGTCTTGCTTCATATACAGCAACAATGAACTATAAAGTTTTAAAGAACATGAACCTGAGCGCCGATGTTACTTTACAATATTCTCCTTATGCTTCAATTGGCTCAAATAATCCGGGACTTAATAAAGATTTTCAGAATTCTTTTAATGGTATTAATCTAAGCAGGGTATCGCTGGATTACCAGCCTACAAAGGATATGTACATAAGTATAAATTATTTTAATACCAAAGGCAGTTACTATGGTTATGATAATAATTATTATGGTTATTACAACCCTTTTTGGTATGGAAGGTAACTGCCGGGCAAAAACTTAATCAAAATATAAATCTATATTGTAATAAATGCCATCAGCAGATTCCCGTGAATTTGTAAACAAGTTCAAGAATTATTCTGTAAATATTTTAATTATTCTGCTGGCTGTTTTAACCCTTTTTCTTTTTTATAACCTGTTCAAAAGATTTACAACTCCGCAAACAGAAATTAAAACTCTTAAGGTTGACTCAACCACATACTTAACTAAGCAGCCATCAGGAGGCACTTTGCAAATTGATGTTCAAAACGGCTGCGGTATTCCCGGCATTGCAGATAAATTTACCGAATACCTTCGCTCAAAAGGCTTTGATGTAGTTGAAATGGGAAATTTTACAACTCAGGATATTAAAACTACTATGGTAATTGATAGAGCAGGAAATATTAAAAATGCAAAGCTTGTTGCACTTGCCTTGGGTGTAGCCGATAAATATGTTATACAACAAATGAATAAAAATTATTTTCTTGATGCAACAGTTGTAATTGGTAAAGATTACGAGGATCTTATGCCGTTTAAACATTCAACCGAAACTCAAACCAAACCTTGATAATTATGTTTATTCAATTATGATTTGAAGATACTAACTCTATTTTCATATTTGTAAAAGATTTATTTATCTATCATAAAATTTAAGTAACTAACTAATAGAAAGTTTATATAATTAGAAAGTTTATATAATTTGGATTCAAAAAAACTCGCCTTCAGACTTGCAGAACTTGCCTTATCAAAAAAAGCCGAAGATATAAAGATCCTCGATCTCCGAAAGATCACAACAATTGCAGACTATTTTGTTATTTGTACCGCATTTTCTGAGCCGCAGGTTAAGGCAATTGCTGATGCTGTTTTAGAAGGCACCAAGATTGATGGAGAGCATGTTTGGCATAAAGAAGGTACTGCAATGAAATCATGGGTATTGCTTGATTTTGTTGATGTGGTTATTCATATTTTTCTCCGCGAAACCCGCAGTTTCTACTCTCTGGAAAAACTTTGGGGCGATGCTGATATTACCGAAATATCAGACGAAACTCCTTCAGGTAAACCTGCTAATAAACCTGCTAATAAACCTGCTAATAAACCTGCAAAACCCAAAACAGTTAAAAAACCTGCAGTAAAAAAAACAAAAGGTAAAAAATCACCTGCAAATAAAAGAACAACTGTAAGAAAGTAAGTTCCCTCCCGTCAAGTCTTTTGAACTGACTGGAGGTAAAAAAAACGGGCAATATGCCCGTTTTCTGCTAATCTGTAATGCAGTTCCATGGAACTGATACGAGTAATGAATTTATACACTAAGCTAATCCGTATTTCTCAATAAAACTTGTATCATAGTCACTATCAATAAACTTTTCATGCTTCATTACTTTTTTGTGGAAAGGTATAGTGGTATTTATACCTTCAATAATAAATTCATCAAGTGCCCTGTACATTCTTTTAATTGCTTCCTCTCTGCTATCTGCAGTAACAATTAGCTTGGCTATCATGCTATCATAATACGGTGGAATGAAATAATTAGTATAAGCGTGGGTATCAACTCTAACACCAATTCCTCCCGGCATGTGAAAAGTAGTAATTTTACCGGGTGATGGTGCAAAATTCTTATCTGGATTTTCTGCATTAATTCTGCATTCAATTGCGTGTCCGGTACGCTTTACATCTTTAACTTTAAGTTTTAATCCTGATGCAACAGCAATCTGCTCACGAATAAGATCAACCCCTGTAACCTGCTCAGTTACAGGATGCTCAACCTGAATTCTTGTATTCATTTCCATAAAATAGAAATTTTTGTTCTTATCAACTATAAATTCAACAGTACCGGCACCTTCATAATTAACAGATTTAGCGCCTTTAATAGCTGCTGCTCCCATTGCCTCACGGATTTCTTCTGTTATAAATGGTGAAGGAGTTTCTTCTATCAGTTTTTGATGCCTGCGCTGAACAGAACAATCACGCTCTCCTAAATGAACTACATTTCCAAACTGATCTCCAAGTATTTGAATTTCTATATGACGCGGGTTTTCAACAAATTTTTCAATGTAAACATCACCATTCCCAAATGCATTTATCGCCTCATTTGTTGCCATTGTGTAACTATTTTCCATTTCGGTTTCTTCATGTACAATCCTCATACCCTTACCGCCTCCTCCTGCTGATGCCTTAATAAGTACCGGATAACCGAACTCATTGGCAATTTTTTTTGCATCTTCAATTGATGTAACAATACCATCACTTCCAGGAACTACCGGAACATTGGATTTCTTCATTGTATCTTTTGCATAAGCTTTATCGCCCATTGATTTAATCATATCCGGTGAAGGTCCTATAAACTTTATTTCTGATTCTGTGCATATTTCGCTGAATTCAGCATTTTCTGCAAGGAAACCATAACCCGGATGAATAGCATCTGCATTGGTAATTTCAGCTGCCGCTATTATTCTTGGGATACTTAGGTAACTCTCACGTGATTGTGACGGACCTATGCAAACCGCTTCATCAGCAAACCTGACATGCAAAGATTCTTTATCTGCTTCGGAATATACTGCAACCGTTTTAATGCCCATATCCCGGCAAGTACGAATTACTCGTAACGCAATTTCGCCTCTGTTTGCTATTAAAATTTTATTAAACACTTTATATTCAGTCTGTATAATTCATGCCGAAATTATTTGCGGCTTGTTAGGTGTTGATTTAATAAATTGTGATAGTTTGATACTGCAAGCTAATTTGGCTCAATAAGGAAAAGTACCTGGTTGTATTCAACCGGCTGTGCATTTTCTACAAGTATCTTTGATATTTTACCGTCATACTCGCACTCTATTTCATTCATTAACTTCATTGCTTCAATTATACAAAGAACGTTACCTTTTGTTACCTGTGTGCCAACTGATACATAAGGATCTGCATTTGGTGAAGGTGCACGGTAGAATGTTCCAACTATTGGCGAGTGGATTTCAATCAGTTCTTTTCCCGATGCTGTTACCGGTGCTGTATCATTCTTTTCTTCTGTTTTGGGAACAGTTGAATTTTGCAATGCCGGTGCCGATGTTGCAGGTACTTGCTGTAATACCTGCTGTGCAGCAGGGTATGTTAAATATTGTGCGGCTGGTATAGCTGTTTCCTGTGTTTTTGATTTAACTACTCTTACTCTGGTTCCTTCTTCTTCTATTTCAATTTCGTTTATCTCTCCGGATTCCAGAATCTTTAATAGTTTTTTAATGTAATTCAGGTCAGTTTTCATTTTGCTTATTTTATCCTCACGCTATTAATTTGCGGGTTTACTAATTACTATTTTTTAACTCTTTCAAGATATGCATTTGTTCTTGTATCTACTTTAATAATATCACCTTCACTTATAAACATTGGTGCATTAACAGTGGCACCGGTTTCAACTTTTACAGGTTTAGTACCGCCTGTAGCAGTATCACCTTTATTTCCAGGAGGTGCTTCAATTACTTTTAATTCAACATGCGGGGGAATTTCAACTGTAACCGGCTTCTCTCCGTCAAACATTATCTGTACATTTTCACTTTCCTTCATAAATTGTGCTTGGTCTCCAACTATATCATCTGCTATTGATACCTGGTCATAGTTATCATTATCCATAAAAACATATCCGGAGCCATCATGATATAAATACTGAAAATTTCTTGTTTCCATTCTGACTATATCTATTACTTCACCGGAACGGAAACGGTTTTCTATCATTTTTCCATTCTTAAGGTTTTTCATTTTCACCTGATAAAAAGCCCTAAGATTACCGGGTGTTCTGTGCTCCCATTTAACAATTACATGAAGCTCGCCATTATATTTAATTACTAGTCCGTTACGCAGATCAGATGTTGAACCCATAAAAAGCTAAAATTCTCCTTATTTTAAGTATATTACATTTTTAAAAAACTGAGTGGTTTTTGTTAGTTTTTTGATAAAATCAGTCGTATTTCGGGTGAAAATGAGGTGAAATCCGCCGATTTTTGTTAAAAGTATTCACAAATATAGTTATCTATACTACTAATTTCAATGTTTTATATCAATTATTGTAAATGACATTCTATATAAATTGACTAATTGATAATACATAAATAAATAACTATTTTGCAGTATGTTAAACTAAAATTCAAATATATGAAAAAATTTCTCATTGCAGCATTTTTATCCATCGCTGTTTTTGCTTTAAATGAAAACAGTACAAACTCTCAAGCACTGTATTTTTTTGTTACTAATAATACAGGTGTAACGCTTAATAATATTTATGTTACTCCAAACGAAACAACAAATTGGGGAACTGATATTTTACCTAATGATCTTTTTGAAAACGGTTCATCTGTCAGGGTTGATATACCAGCTGACTATGGTGCAACTTGTTTATTTGATATGAAGATAACTGATCTTGAAGGAAATTATATTACTTTTACCGGAATGGATGCCTGCAAACTTCATACTTTAATTCTCAATGCTGATGGTACTTATTCGGCAACCGAATAAAGATAAATTTTAATAATTAATTCATGGGCTGCCTTAATTATAAAGGCAGCCTTTTTATTTTTGGAAAAGTACAATACCTTTATTCATTGAATAAATCAGCAATTTTGGGTATTTTTGTAATTAATTATCTGAAAATTTATCAAATTGTAATTAACCAAAAGAACAGGAGTTTAACTTATAATGGCTGCAAAAGTAGCAATAAACGGATTTGGCAGAATTGGGCGTCAGGTATTAAGTGCTATGGCAGAGCGAGGTGTATTGGGAAAAGAAATTGATGTAGTAGCGGTTGTTGATGTAAGTACTGATGCAAAATATTTTGCCTACCAGATGAGATATGATTCTGTACACGGAAAGTTTAACGGTACAATTACCACAGAAGGCGATGATGTTATTGTTGTTAACGGTGAAAAAATAAAATGCATTGCTGCAACAAAATCACCTGCAGAGCTTCCCTGGAAATCACTTGGCGTTGAAATTGTCATTGAATGTACCGGATTGTTTACTGATATGGATAAAGCAAAAGGACATATTGATGCAGGTGCTAAAAAAGTGATAATCTCAGCTCCCGCTAAAGGCGGAGTTAAAACAATAGTTGTAGGTGTTAACGATAATGAATACGATCCTAAATCTCATCATATAATTTCTAATGCATCTTGTACTACAAACTGCCTTGCTCCGGTTGTGTATGTTTTGCTTAAAGAGGGCATCGGAATTGAAACAGGTTTAATGACTACTATTCATGCCTATACTGCGACACAAAAAACCGTTGATGGTCCAAGTAAAAAAGATTGGCGCGGGGGCAGAGCAGCTGCTATAAATATTATCCCTTCATCAACCGGTGCAGCTAAAGCTGTTGGAGAGGTTCTTCCGGTTACTAAAGGTAAGCTTACCGGAATGTCTTTCCGTGTACCGACTGCTGATGTATCGGCTGTTGATCTTACATTTCGCTCTGAAAAAGAAACATCCATTGAAGAAATTGATGATTTAATGAAAAATGCCTCTGAAACCTATTTAAAAGGTATCCTTGGTTACTGTAATGAAGAGCTTGTTTCAACTGATTTTATCCATGATGACAGAGCTTCTATATATGACTCACTTGCAACGGTTGGAAATAATTTAAAAGGTGAAAAACGATTCTTTAAGATAGTTTCATGGTATGATAATGAATGGGGTTACTCCTGCAGAATAGTTGATCTTCTTGATAAAGTTATTAAAGCCGGTTATTAATTTTGAAGAATAAATGAATAAATTAACTATTGATGACCTTTCCAAAAACGGAGGACTGAAATCAAAAAAAGTATTTATCAGAGTTGATTTCAATGTGCCAATGTCAAAGGAAACCGAAGGTGTTATTACTGATGATAAACGCATAATAGAATCATTACCAACAATTAAAAAAGTTATCAATGAAGGCGGCAGACTAATATTAGTAAGCCACATGGGCAGACCTAAAGGTGAAAAGAATATGAAATATTCATTAAGACCGGTTGCTGTTCGCCTTTCAGAACTACTTAATAAACCGGTATTATTTGCTGATGACTGTATTGGCGAAAGTACTGCCGCAATTGTAAATGACCTGCAGGATGGGGATATTTTATTACTGGAAAATCTGCGATTTTATAACGAAGAAGAAAAAAATAATTCTGAATTTGCTAAAAAACTCTCCTCCTACGGCGATTTGTATATCAATGATGCATTCGGAACGGCTCACCGTGCTCATGCATCTACAGAAGGTGTTACAAAATTTATAAAAACTTGCGGTGCTGGATATTTAATGCAGAAAGAATTAGAATATCTTTCTAAAGCCGTAACAAACCCTTTGCATCCGTTTGTTGCAATTCTGGGTGGCAGCAAAATTTCCGGGAAAATTGATGTTATTAAAAACCTTCTTGGTAAAGCCGATAAGATACTTATTGGAGGCGGAATGATTTTTACATTCTACAAGGCAATGGGATATGAGATAGGGAAATCATTACTTGAAGAAGATAAAATTGAACTTGCAAAAGAAATTCTTTCTGAAGCAGGCTCAAAACTTCTTCTGCCAACTGATGTTGTTATAGCAGATAAATTTGAAAACAATGCTTCATTTTCAACAGTTTCCGCAGATAAGATTCCTTCAGATAAAATTGGGATGGATATTGGTTTTAAAACAGTTTCAGCTTTTCGTGATGAGATTCTGAAAGCTAAAACTATAGTATGGAATGGTCCAATGGGAGTTTTTGAAATGGATAACTTTTCAAAAGGTACATTTGAAATTGCAAAGGCACTTGCAGAAGCAACCAAAATTGGTGCCGTAACTGTTATAGGCGGAGGAGATTCTGCTGCGGCAATTGCAAAAGCAGGTTTAGATAAAGAAGTTAGCCATGTATCTACCGGAGGCGGTGCCAGTCTTGAATTTTTGGAAGGGAAAAAACTACCCGGTGTTGAAGCTTTAAACAATAAATAATTTTATGTCAAAAAAGAAAAAACTTAAAAAGTCATCCATATCAAAAAAAGCAGAAAAAAAACTTAAAAAGTCAAAAGAAACAAAATTTCCTAAAACCCCTTTGTTTCTTGACAGAAACGAATCTCAAACGGGACCTGTTCCTGAAGTTTATAAGTTTCTTAAAAAAGCAGATATGGAATATCTTTCATGGTACTCCCGCGATTTTATGTTTGGGATAAAATCACGCCTTTCAAAAAAAATTGCTGATGATTTTGGCTTTGATGAAAAACAGGTAATTTTAAGTTACGGATCAGAAGACCTGCTTAAACAGATAATTCATTGCTATGTAAATCCCGGAGATAAAATTCTAATTCCAAGAGAAGCTTGGTGGTACTACAAAAAAGTTGCTTCTGAACGAGGCGGTACAAATGTTGAATACCCCATGAAGAAAGGTACTATGGATGGTATCCCTTATTACCTGTATGATGTTGATACAATGATACAGATTTACAACGATACAAAACCCAAAATTGTTGTTATTGCTTCGCCTAACAATCCTACCGGCAACCGTATTGATTCAAAAGATCTGAAAAGATTTTTGGATGCCACAAAAGATACCGTTACAATGATTGATGAAGCTTATTGGGGTTTTGGTTCAACTGAAAATGATTATGTTAAGCCTTATGTTGATGAGTATCCAAATCTTGTTATTTGCAGAACATTTTCAAAGTTCTTTGCCCTAGCTGGCTTCCGCATAGGGTATGCTTTTGCAGGGAAAAATCTGGATGTGCTCATTAATTTTACCACAAGATATCTTGGTTACAACAGAGTATCTGAAAAACTTGGTGAAATTGCTCTTAAAAATATCAACTGGTATTTAAAAATCGGCAAGCAATATGAAAAAGATAAAGAAATGATGTATAAAACATTTCTTAATCTTAAAGGTTTTGTGCCCTTTAAATCTTATGCAAATTTTATGCTTGTTGATATTCCTGTTGAAATTCGCCCTGGACTTAAAAAATATCTTGATGAAAGGAATCTCAGGATTAAATTTCTTGATGAAGAAGCTTTCAGGACAGAAGCAAGGATATCACTTGGAACTAAAGAACAAAATAAACTTCTTATGGATACAATTGTTAAATTCTGTAAAGAAGTTGACTGGAAGTAACTTAATAAATACTGAATTTTAGTTATGATTAAATATTACGAACTGATAAATAAATATTGAGTCTTTACACCCAATACAAAGCATCGCTTAAAGCTGTTGAGGTTGAAGAAATATTAGACCTTATCATATACCGCCCGCTTGCCTTCCTTTTTGTAAAGATTACTTATTCAATTAATTTAACCCCGGATATGATATCGGTGGCTGCACTTTCTATTGGCTGCACTGCAGGTATATTGTTTGGCTTTGGAAGCTATACATTTCTTTTTATTGGAGCTTTACTGTATTTTACAAGTAATGTACTTGATTGTGCGGATGGACAAATTGCGCGGCTTAAAAAAAACGGAACAAAAGTCGGGAGAATTGTTGACGGCTTTGTTGACTATATTGTCAGTATTTTTGTATTTATTGGAATTGGAATTGGTTTAACCAAACAATTCCATTGGCATGAGGTTTCACTTTGGGGTAATTCATTTCTTAATTGGGACCCTGTTTTATATATTTGGGCTGCAAGCATACTTGGAGCATTTTCTTCTGCCGTTCAGGCGTTTTTTTTTGATTTTTACAGGAATAAATTCCTTGAAGCTGCATTTGGCAGAGCTCAAAATATAATTGAAGAAATTAAAGAATATGAAGATGAAAGCAGCAGACTTAAATCCGAAGGAGCACATATATTTCAGCGCTTTCTTATTGCAATATATCTTAAATATTCCGCATTGCAGCTTAAGATTCAAAAAGATCATGAAGAAAACCACAATGAGCAAAAGCCAAATCCCAAAGTTTACTATGCAAAAAACCGCCTGCTGCTTAGATTATGGAGCTATATTGGCTCTACCTCGCATATTACTTTATGTGTTATTTCCGCACTGGCTGGAAATATGGAAGCATTTCTTATAATTTGCATTTTGCCTTTAAATTTACTTATGTTAGTTTTATTTTTAGTTCAAAAACAGATAAATAAAACTGCATCTGATATACGAAGTTAGTATTTATAAACGTAAATTTATCAAATAAAATGAAACAGATAAATTTTAAGCAAATTATCTCTTTATTGATCTTACAGATAATTTTATTTTTTTCTTCAGGATGTTTTGATGTTAAACGTGAAATTCAAATGAACCCCGATGGAAGCGGAATGGAAAATATTTATGTTACCCTTGATAAAGAATTTTTTGAACGTATGACAACACTTGCTCAAAGTGATGTATCAGGTAAGTGGAAAAATAGAGCTGATAGCTTAAACAACGATGCAATGATTGAAGCCCATATTAATGCCGATATGATGCGTATTGGAGGAACTTCGGTAAAAGAAATTAAAGTAACTTCAAATCCGGATGGCACGAAGGATATATATTTGCAGTATCATTTTGATGACCCCCAAGTTCTGCTTAAAGTTGAAAAAGAATGCACCTACGCATGGTCAAATCAGCTTAATGTATGGTTTTCAACTCTCAGGTTCCAGTATGAAGAAGATGATCTTCTGTTTAAGCTTACAACCCGTAAAGCCGAGCGAAGCTTTAATGATGAACTTATGAATTCTGTTTTTAGCCCTATGTACCCAAATAAAAAACTTACTTATGTAATTACATTTCCATTTGATGTTAAAGAATCAAATGCATCAATTTCTTCAGGCAGAACGCTGACCTGGGATATGTCCTTTGAAACAATTATGTTCAATCAGCAGATAGATACTGCTTCGCTTGTTAAAGATCCTTCTTTAGAGCTTACCTATGCTGAAAAAATTGACCGCTCTGTAGGTAAGGTTAGCCAGAAAGATAACCCTTTAATACGAGTACAGGTTTATAACCGCAACAAAGAACCTGTTAAAATTGGTACAGGTGTTGTTCTTAAAGATGGCTTACTTGTAACTAATTTTCAGCTAATGAATCTTATTGAAGGTGCAGGATATTTTAGTGTTATTTTGCCAAGTGACTCACTTGCCGGCATTGATGATATGAAAGAAAATGACCTTGATCAGAAACAGGATCTTGTATTTTTAAGATACGGCTCAGCGGATAAATTTAAACCAATTAAATATGCTTCTGTTTCATCGGTTAAATATGGTGATAAGGTAAAACTGTTTTACTATCCAAATACATTATCATCTGTTGTTTACTCTATGGATGGAGTGATGACCGCATCAAAAAAATGGACAAAAAATACCGGCATAATTGAAATTAAACCTAACAAACCAATTTCACTTGAGGGCGGTGCGGTATTTACTGAAGCAGGAGATTTTTTGGGAATGATAACAAAAGCGTATGAGGGCGAAGTAGGAAAAATTTATCTTGTACCTGCTGAATATATTAAAGCACAAATACCAAAATAGTGTTTTAACCCCCTACGGTCAGTTCTGAAGAACTGACATGAGCACGATTAATGTGCCAAATCAATGGAACTGAAAAATCGAAAGGTCAGGCAATCACCTGACCTTTTTGTATTTCTGTTCCCGTAAGGTCCTTTGACCTGATGGGAGAATAACTATAGATTTTTATACAAAAAGTAAACTATTATATAAATTATCCCACCGGCTTAAACTGTTCAAAAGCGTTCAGGCAGTCATTGCAGTAATGCAGTGAGCGGCATAAAGTGGGTCCAAACGGACTCTTTAATATAGTATTAGAACTTCCGCATAATGGACACGCCGCTTTACTTATCATTTCTATTTGAACTATATCATTATGCCGCGGAGGAGGTGCTAAACCATGCTTCTTCAGTCCCTCCAGCCCGTTTTCTGTTATCATATTTGAATTCCACTGAGTATCAAAGTTTGTAGTAATTTCAACACTTTTAACATTAAGTTCTTTAATTTTATCTCTTACCATATTTTCCATTATTTTTAATGCAGGGCATCCGCTGAATGTAGGTGTCATTAAAACTTTTACATTATTTTCATCATCAATTTCAACTTTCCTTATTATACCAAGATCAACCACACTTATTGTCGGAATTTCGGGATCCATCACATCTTCTAAAGCTTCAACTATATCATCTTTGGTGATAGTCTCTTTTTCAATATTTACTAATGTATTAAATCTCATTTTTTGCTGTCATTTAATTTGCAAATTGCTGATTGATTTCTTTTTACCATTCTGCCCTGGGGTCAAGTCTGAATACTTCACCCATTTCATTCAATAATGGTTCAAGATATTCGGTATGATTTCCTTTTCTTCCGCCGTATACCGGTTTCCAATTTGATTTATCTGGCAAAATAAGATTTGCTGCTTTAATCCTGGGAGTAACTGATTCAATCCATTTTTCCTGCAATATGTTTTCACCCGCAAAAATATTCATCTTTTTCAAAGATTCTTCGTTGCCGCTTTCTTCAAATATCCCAAGAGCAAGGTTAAATGTTTCGTTAAGTGCCTTCTGCATTCTTGTATTGCTTTCATCATTTGCCCTGCCTAACTGATTTATCCATGTATCGCTGTGCATTGTGTGATATTTGATTTCTCCCCTGTACTTTTTTGCAAGATTTGCAAGCGGCTCAAATGATGATTCCGAAAGCATTTCAAATCTAATTTGTTCAGCATGATTAAAAAGAAAATTCCGCATCAGACTGAAATCATATTCGCCAATTGGATATTCAGTTAAATGTGAGCAATTAAACTCTGCTGCAGGTCGTGTAAACGCTATTGTATCTGCATCAGCTTCGCCAAGTGTGTGAAGTATTTCATATATATGCTGCGACTGCCCAATTTTATCCTGTGCTATTGAAGAAAATGCAATATCCTCTTCAACCAGCGGACCCAATCCAGTCCATTCGCTGTTCCTGTGTCCTATTATCAGTTGATCATCAGCAATTTTATATAAAAATTCCTTAATTTCATTTAGCTGTTTATCGCTATAGTTCATTTAATCAGACTCCTTCTTTTTTCTTCTGTCTTCCTTGCGGTCTTTTATACCATGCTCCTGCTGGTACTTTCTGATTCTATCCATACAATAATAATCACTTGCTTCGCGGTATGTTTTTTCTGGTGTTGTTAAAAATATATCTGCATCTTCATAAAGTGATGCTGTTACATCCTTTGATCTAACAACCCACAAATTTGCGGTCTGCCTTCTTCTGCCAAATGCTTCCTTTGCCATAATAAGTGCAAGCTCTGGGTTTGCTGCATGAACTATCCCCGTATGTATATGCTGGTCCCCCCGCTTTTTCTGATGAAATACTTCGTATGTTTCCCATTCTTCAAGTGCATGTAATATTTCTTTCCCGTCCTTATTTTCAGGCAGATCAAGTCTGTTTATTCTGGGATCTATTGATTTTTTCATATTGCAAATTTTAAATTACAGATTTCAGATTACTAATTATTGTAATTTTTTAAATATTGGGTAAATCCGAATAATTGTTTAGAAAGGGAAGATACTTTTTCATATAAAAAGGAATACCTATCTTCTTCAATAAACTCTATCCTTACGAGTAAATTTAACATATTTCTGACTTCACCTGTTGAACCTTTTGAATATCTTAAAAATTTTATGAAATCCTTTTTGTTATCATATTCAAAACCTTCAGCTATATTATTAGAAATTGAAACAGCTGCTCTGGTTAATTGATCCTTTAATCCGTAATCTTTTGATAGTTTTCCCTGTGAAGTTAATTCATAAACATAAACTGATATATCTAATGCATTTTTGTAAACTTCTAAATCTTCAAATCTTTGTATCTTTGTCATTATATATTGTAAGTTATTTTATAAATCTGCAATCTGTAATTAGAAATATGTAATCTGCTATCACGCAAGCGGTACAGTATATTTTGAATCAGCTTTAATTAATGCTCTGCGAACCCATGCACCTCTTTCTACAGCCCACCTTCTTACTTGAAGACGCTCTTTGTTGCATGGACCATCTCCGTTGATAACTCGTTTAAATTCTTCCCAGTCAGGCTCAGTATATTCCCACTTTCCGGTTTTTTCGTTCTTCTTTAATTTTTGGTCAGGTATAGTTAAACCAAGATCCCAAATTTTAGGTACATATTCGTCAAGAAAGCGTTCACGCATATCATCGTTTGTTGCCATTTTAACTTTCCACCTCATCAATATTTCGGTGTGGTCACTTATCTTATCCGGCGGTCCATGGAAATGCATTATTGGCTGCCACCAGCGATTAAGTGCTTCCTGTACCATTTCTCTCTGTTGAGGTGTACCGGTTGCAAGAAATACTACATTATCATGTCCGTATTTTAAATGGAAAGATTCCTCACTGCAAATTCTTTCTAATGCCCGGCAATAAGGTCCGTATGAACCTTTAGAGTTTGTAACCTGATTAATTATTGCCCCCGCATCAATTAACCATGAAATTATGGCTGTATCAGCCCATGTTAAAGCCGGATAATTGAATACATTGGAGTACTTTGATTTTCCGTTGATAAGATCATTTAACATATTTTCACGGGTTTTGCCTAAGGTTTCTGCTGCACTGTATAATAGCTGTGCATGACCTACTTCATCCTGCACTTTTGCCATTAATGCAAGTTTTCTTCTAAAACCCGGTGCACGGGTTATCCATGTGCCTTCTGGCAGTGCACCTACTATTTCACTGTGTGCATGCTGCTCTATCATGCGGATAAGCTGTTTGCGGTATGCCTTGGGCATCCAGTCTTTGGGTTCAATCTTTTCTCCTGCAGCAATTCTTGCTTCAAATTCTGCAAGTTTCTGCGGGTCTTCACCTTCTAAAAGACTTTTAGCTTTATCCGATAATTCTATATAAGTGTTTCCGTACATAAATTTAAAGTTTAAATTATATTTTTCTTATACTAAACTTGTTTCAGATATTTAGTATTAATATTTTAAGATGCTGAAAAAAAATGAAACTTACATAACCGGCTTAACTTCTAACCCTGAGGTTATAAATTTGTATAAATGTTCTGATATTTCATCAGGTGTCATACTACCATTTGGATTGTACCATTCTGTTACCCAGTTTACTGCACTTAGTATTGTAAGAACAGCAAACTTTTTATCGTGTGCTTTAAAAACATTTTCATTTTCGCCATTAATTAAAATTTGAGTGAATCCAAATTCATATTTATTTCTTAACTTTATAAAATCGCTTTTTCTCGGCTCTTGCAATCTGCGCCAATCACGAAGAAAAACTGTTGAAGAATCCATATCACCCGTAATTATTTTAATGTGATTTTTAATTGCCGTAGCTAATTTTTCTTCTGCGTTAAAATACAAATCATTAACTTCATCAATTGCTCTCAGCAATTCATCTGCCATTCTAAAACATATAGTTTCTAATAGTTCATCTTTGCTTTTTATATGGCTGTAAAGACTTGCAGCTTCTATTCCAAGCATTTTAGCTAACTCACGCATGGTTGATGCTTCGTAACCCTTTTTCCTGAAAAGTTTTGCGGCAGCTTTAAAAATTTGTTCTTTCCTTGATGAATACTCCATAGGTAACCTAACGATAGTTAGGCAAATTTAATAAATTCAGTTTATATATGCAAGGATTGAAATCCTTGATTTTTCTTATACATATAAAATTGTCCAAAATTTTAACTTTTTGAATGTAAAAATTTGGAAATTTTTTAAATCAGGGAAATAATTATTATAAATATTAATTTAAATTTGTAAAGAGTTTGGAAAGAAGAAGCAGCATAAATTGTACTTTACTTTAATTAAATAATATGTACAATATATATATTTTCCAAACTAACTTTAATGAATTTCAAATTTCTCAATTGGTGATTCAATCGGTTCAGCAGTTCTTTTGCCTAATACAAACTTTCTGTTTTTCCACCTGCCTAATCGCCACCATAGTGCAATCAATATTCCTTTTGCTATTGTAGTAGCAAAAATGGCAATCCAGATACCGTTCATTCCATAAACCGGAGCAAGTATTGCGGCAAGGGGAATCCTTAATGCAGTTACAGGCAGATAAATAGCAAGAGGAGGCAAAGAATTTCCTGAACCCGCAAATGCACCAGAAAATATCTGCTCGCTCATAGAAAAAAATATACTGAACGCAGCTATTATATTATATACTTTTACAGTTTCAATTACTGCCTTGTCAGTCGTAAATATTCCTGCAATTTGAGAAGGGAAAATAAACAGCATCACACTATATACTGCCATTGGTATCCATGAAATTAACAATATACGCCATGCACCCTTATTTGCTCGGTCATAGTTTCCGGCACCAATGTTTTGACCTACTAAAATTGAAGCAGTAACCGCAAATGCTTCGCCAACCTGATAGGGGATAGCTTCGGAACGGTGACCAATACCAAGTGCTGCCAGACCCGTTGTTCCAAAATCTGATACGTACCGGCTTACAAATACATATATGAATGAAAATGCCAAACCTTCCAAAGAAAGGGGTAATCCTATTTTTATAGTTTCTTTTGTAACCTTGCTGTTATATTTTAAATCCTTTATTATCTTTGTGAATTTTTTCTGTACCGAACTTATATATCCGCGTTTTTTATGCAGAATAAACATGACCAAAAAAACACAGCCGTAGGAAACCATTGTTGCTGTAGAAGCCCCGCGAATTCCCATTTTAAATGTAAATATTAAAAGCGGTGAAAGAATTATTTTTAAACCAAATACAACAAGCAGCAATTTAAATGGTGTTTTTGTATCACCGTGACCGCGGAAAATTGCACTGCCTGTTTCAAATAAAATTATTGCAGGAAGTAGTACAATTATCGGGAATAAATATTCATTTGCAAGAACAGACTTTGGTGTATCAAGATTTGTGAAATTATATAATAAAGGAAGCAATGGTATCATAATTACCGCTATAATAATACCCCATATAACCGAATTTATAAGATTTAATGTACCTATATGCCGTGCTGTATCTTCCTCTTTTGCCCCAATAGATTGCGATATAAGTGCATTTGTTCCAATAGGAACAAGCTCTCCCAAGGCAAACATTCCCCACGATAGAAATGTACCTACTGCAAGCGCTGCAAGATGTTCACTTGATATTTTACCTATCCAAAATGAGTCTAATATAGAAATAGCCAGACTTCTGCCCAAATTCTGAAAAAAAACAGGCATTGCAAGTTTTATTATCTGCCTGTTTAAATTTCCTGAGGTTGTTAGCAAGTTATAAAGATATTTTTGGCTGTATTGAGAAAATTAAAAATTGTTTTTAAAGTTATAAGTTTAAGCTGATGGTTTATCTTTTTACATCAAAAAAACTGCGGATTAATTCCCCGCATTTTTCATCCATAATTCCACCTGTAACACTAAGTTGATGATTTAATACTTTATTATTGGTTAAATTCAAAACACTTCCGCATGCACCTGACTTATTATCATAAGCTCCAAAATAAAGTGATTCAAGTTTTGCTAATACAATTGCTCCGGCACACATTGAGCATGGTTCAAGCGTAACATACATCGCACAGCCAAGCAATACCTTTGAGCTCAGGTATTCTGCTGCTGAAGTGATTGCTATTATTTCTGCATGTGCTGTAGGATCATTTAAGGTCTCTACCTGGTTATAACCTTTTCCTATTATCAAATTATCAAAAACAACAACTGCACCTACGGGAATTTCCTGCTTTTCATAAGCTTTTTCCGCTTCTCTGTATGCATACTGCATCCATATTTCGTGTTGTGTCATATTTTATTTTTTAAAAACAGGGAAACAGAGTAATTATTTAGGAAATTGACCATTTAAAACTCTTTTAAATCCTTTAAATCCTTGAACTAACAATGGTACATTAAAGTTTATCATAACACCTAGTTTTTTCCCTGATAATTTCAAATAAGTCATTGCATGAGCTTTATGAATAGGTAATATCTTTTCTACGGTTTTTAGTTCAACAATTACTTCATTTTCAACTATCAGATCAATATTGAAATTTTTATCTAATTTTTCACCATTATAATATACAGGTTGAATAACCTGAGATTCAGAATGAAATCCTCTGATTTTAAGTTCTTTTATTAAACAAGTTTCATAAATTGATTCTAACAATCCCGGTCCCAGGTTTTTATGTACTTCTATTGCTGCATCTATAATTGCTCCGCTGATTTTATTTAATTTATTAACATATTCAATACTCAGTGTCTATGTTTCTTTGTTGTTCATTTATTTTTATTAAGATCTTTTGAAATCTTTTTAAGTTCCTGCAGCTTGTTCAGTGCATCCAATGGAGTCATATTTTCAAGGTCAATTTTATTCAGAATATCATTCAGCTCATTATCCTTATATTCAAAAAGGTTAATCTGAAATTCATCTTTCCTGCGTGAGCGTTCCTCTCTCTTTTCAAGGTTATTTAATATCTCTCTTGCCCGTTTTGTTACAACATCAGGCAGACCTGCCATTTGAGCAACATGTATTCCAAAGCTGTGATCTGCTGTCCCTTCATTTATCCTGTGCAGAAAAATTATTTTATCGCCAACTTCCTTAACTTCAACCCTGGAGTTTTTAATCCGGGGGTACAGGCTTGCAAGTGCGTTCAATTCATGATAATGTGTAGCAAAAAGTGTTTTTGCTTTTGCATTTGGATTTTCATGAATGAATTCCGTAATTGCCCATGCAATTGAAATCCCGTCATAAGTGCTTGTACCTCTGCCTACTTCATCAAGCAATACTAAGCTTTTTGAAGTTAAATTGTTTAATATATTGGCTGATTCCTGCATTTCAACTAAAAATGTGCTTTCACCCTTTGCTATGTTATCCATAGCACCCACACGGGTAAAAATCCTGTCACATAATCCCACAACCGCTTTTTTTGCGGGTACAAATGAGCCAATCTGTGCAAGCAGTACAATTAAACCAACTTGCCTTAAGTAGCTTGATTTACCGCTCATATTTGGTCCGGTTATTATTATAACCTGTAAGTCATCAGGATCCAGTAAAGTATCATTAGGAACATATCTTTCACCTGCCGGCAGAAGCTGCTCTATTACAGGATGCCTGCCTTCAGTTATTATCAGATTTTTATTATCGCTTAAATCGGGTTTTGTGTATTTATACAATCTGGCAATTTCAGAAAATCCTAAAAGCACATCAATAATTCCTATCATTGCGGCATTTAGCTGAATATCTGCTGCAAATTCAACTACCTGCATTCTTATATCTGCAAAAAGTTTAGCTTCTAATGCAGCAATTTTTTCATTTGCAGTAAGTATTTTTTCTTCGTATTCTTTCAATTCCTGTGTTATATAACGCTCTGCGTTAACAAGAGTCTGTTTTCGTACATAACCATCAAGCCCATCAGCTTTATTTTTGTTGGCTTTTGAAATTTCAATGAAATAACCAAAAACCTTGTTATAGCTTACTTTAAGAGAGTTTATTTTAGTACGTTCCCTCTCCTTTCTCTGATAATTTTCTAGCCATGCCTCTCCGCTGTTAAGAATACTGCGAAGCTCATCAAGCTCACTATTGTAACCGGGTTTAATAATTATTTTTGTATCAATGTTTAAAGGAGATTCTTCGTTTATGCTTTTATCAATCAGCAAAGCAACTTCATTTAATTCCTTAATACTGTTGTTAATATTAATCAGGGTTTTGCAAGCAGTATTGTTAAGTTCTTTTTTTACTTCAGCAATATTTAATAATGAATATTTAAGATTGATTAGGTCTCTTGCAACTGCCCTTGCAGTTGCTATTTTTGAAATAAGCCTTTCCAGATCACCAATATTTTTAAATAATGCAGTTAAATTACCCCAAAGATGTTTATTTTCATAAAACTCCTGTACGCATTCCTGCCGCTTATGTATTTGTGCAAGTTTTTTTAATGGACGCGAAATCCAGTTTTTAAGTAATCTTGCACCCATTGCTGTTTGGGTTCTGTCAAGAATTGAAATAAGCGTCCCTTCTCTGGTTGTGCCTGCCATGGAAGATATAATTTCAAGGTTGCGTTTTGTGGAGTCATCAAGAATTATATAATCACTTGTATCATAATATGCAATTTTATTTATATGTGTTACACTGCCTTTTTGTGTTTCGTTTATATAGCTTAAAATTCCGCCTGCTGCAATTATTCCAAGCTGGTACTCTTCTATACCAAATCCTTTGAGTGATTTTGTTTTAAATTGTGTGAGTAAAAGTTCTTTGCAGTAATCGTATGAAAAGATCCATTCATCAAGTTTGGTAACTGTTATCTTTGATTGCACAAGCGGATTTGGTTCCATATCAATTACATTGGCAAATAATAATTTTTGTGATTTAGAAATGATAATTTCTGCAGGTGAAATAAGTTCAAGCTGCTCTTTAACATTTTTAAAGTTTGTTTCACAAGTATAAAACTCACCTGTTGAAATATCGCAATAAGAAAATCCGCACTTTTCCTCGCGTGCAAATAAACATGCTATATAATTATTGCTTTTATGATCAAGAAGTTTATCATTAAAGGTTAAGCCCGGGGTTACAACTTCAACAACATCACGCTTAACTATTCCTTTGGCTAACTTTGGGTCTTCTAACTGTTCACAAACAGCTACTTTATAACCCGCTTTAACAAGCTTAGGCAGATAGTTATCAATTGCATGGTGAGGGAAGCCTGCCAGTGCAACATCACTTGCTGCACCGTTTGAGCGTTTTGTCAGAGTTATTCCCAGCACTTTAGATGCTATCTCTGCATCCGTATCAAATGTCTCAAAAAAATCACCCATACGGAACAATAGCACAGTATCAGGGTACTTTGCTTTAATTTGCGAATACTGCCGCATAAGCGGTGTTTGGGTATCTGACATTAAGTTACGTTAATTTTGCCGGAATTTACAAAATTACTTTAAAATTGAGGGAGTTTCAATTGTGAAAAATTTATTAGAAGAGTTATTCTTTTATCATATATAATCTGTTGTCTTCAACAAGATAAAGCATTGGTGCAATATTTATCTTAGGATATTTTTTCCGCAGACGCAGTGTTTCACTTAAAATGAAATCAATCTCATTGCCAATTTCAAACATTGGGGCGTAGTTCATAAAATGTTCTTCTGCTTGTTCTTTATTCCACCCGGCATTATATATAAGTCCTTCTACAAAAGTATCTTTTTTAGAAACTAAGTTTGCCATACCGCATTTATTATGTCCTATTAGTGCAATATGCTTAACACCGCCAACGCCAATTGCATAAGATACTTTAAACTCGCTGTATCTTAAATTTGCACCTCCTGTTCTTATTATATAAGCAAAGTTATCGGGTATTCTTAGATGTTTGCGGTTATCCATACACATTCCAATTAAAAGCTCCGCTGTACTGTATGGCTTAAAAGGTGAATTAAGATTATGATATTTAAGTAAATTGCCAATTGGCGTTAATTTATAAACTTCGGGTATATCATCTTCTTTTTCAATTTTTATTAATCTATCCATATTTTAAATGTTTAAGTATCCTCTAAAATAATTATTTAAATGATACCTTAAAATGTCAATTTAATTAAACTATTTTAATAGTTAATTTAAGAATATCCAAATGAATAAATTATGCAATTATATGATTTTTTTATATGTTTATAACTTTTGAAGGGCTGGATTTTTCGGGAAAATCAACACAGGCAAAGATGTTATTTGAATATTTTAATAGCAGAAAAATAAAAACTATTCTGCTTCGCGAACCCGGTGGTACTGAAATCTCTGAAAAAGTACGTGAAATTATTCTGGACAGGCAAAATATTGAAATGACACCGCTAACTGAATTCATGCTTTTTTCTGCTTCACGTTCACAGCTTGTAAGCCAGGTTATTAAACCGCATCTTAAAAAAGGTTATATCGTTATATGTGACAGATATTATGACTCTTCAACTGCGTATCAGTCATACGGCGGAAAATTAGAGCTAAGTAATGTTTTAAAGGTTAACAACATTGCATCAAGCGGCTTAAAACCAGATTTGACCATACTAATAGATATAACTCCTAAGCAGGCATTTAAAAGAGCTTCCTGCCGTAATTCCAAAGATAGAATGGAAAGTAAGGATCTGACTTTCTATAACAAGGTATATAAAGGATTTAAAGATATTGCAAAAAAAAATAAAAATAGATTTTTAGTTATTAATGGTACTCTTTCAATAAATGAAATTCACACTATGATTATTAATACTCTCTCAGCAAAATCAAAAATTAGTAAAAATATAATTTAATCAAATATTACAGATGTTCAAAATGAAAAAAATCAATTCCATAAAAACTCTTTTCTTCCTGCTGCTGCTTTTATTTTCTCAATCCGTTAGCTCGTATTCGGGTGGTGGCGGTGATGATGATATTTATACACAGATAAACCGTAATATGGATGTTTACGGCAAGCTTTATAAAGAAATAATGCTTGATTACGTAGATGAAATTGATGGGGATAAATTTATGAAAGCCGGCATTGACGGAATGCTAGCAACACTGGATCCATATACAAACTTTCTTGATGAATCCAGAAAAGATGAAATTGATCTGATTACAACCGGTAAATACGGTGGTGTTGGCATAACAGTCGGAATGAAAGATAGTGCTATTATTATTACAGATATTCTGGATGGTTACTCTGCACAGAAAGAAGGCATTCGCCGAGGAGACAAAATTATAGAAATTGACGGAAATAATCTGGTGGGTAAACGTGTAACCGAAGTAAGACAATACACTCGAGGTGCCCCCGGTACCTCTCTGGTAATGAAGGTTCTGCGGGGTGATAAAGAACTGGTCTTTACTCTTACAAGAGAGGAAGTTCAGCTGAAAAATGTAAGTTACAAAGGTACACTTGAAGAGGGTATTGGATATATTAAGCTTGATAGATTCAGCCGTTATGCTGAAAATGAAATAGTTGATGCTATTACAGAAATTAAATCAAAAGGTGAGCTAAAGGGACTAATACTGGATCTTCGCGGCAATCCCGGGGGATTGCTTGATGCAGCAATTGGAATTTTAAATAAATTTACTAATAAAGGTGATCTTTTATTAACTACAAAGGGCAGAAAACTTGATTCAGAACGCAAATACTTTGCTGCTGAAAACCCAATTGTTCCAGGTAATATTCCGCTAGTTCTTTTAATTGATGAAAACTCTGCCTCAGCCAGTGAAATTGTTGCAGGTGCTATTCAGGATCTTGATAGAGGAGTGCTTGTTGGAACAAAATCATTTGGAAAAGGGCTTGTGCAGGTATTTCAACCGCTTAGTTACGGCAATCAGCTTAAAATTACTAACCAAAAATATTTTACTCCAAGCGGAAGGTGGATTCAGGCAAAGAACTACTTTAAAGAAAATAAATACGGAGTATTTAAACCAAATCCGTATTTTAACCAGAAAGAATTTAAAACATTGAACGGAAGGTTAGTATATGCTGAAGGCGGAATTACACCTGATAAAGTAGTAGATGCTATAAAGGATAATGAACTTCTTGAAGCATTAAACTATGAGGATATGTATTACAGGTTTGCAGTTAAATTTACTGCTGAAAATCCTTCAGCAGCAAATTTTGTTATGAATGATGATGTTCTAAACCAGTTTTATGATTTTATTTCTCAAAGTGATTTTAATTACACAACCTCTGCAGAATATGAACTGGCAGATTTAAAAAAGAATGCAGAGGATAAAATGTATTCTGAAAAAGTAAAAAGCTATATTGGGCTTCTTGAAGGTGAATTAAAATCAGAAAAGTTCAAAGATTTTGAAAGTTCAAAGCCAGTAATAAGGCAGAATCTTGAAAAGGAAATACTTAAAAAGTATAATGTGCCCGAAAAGGTAATTATAGATGCAGTTTCAAAAGACGACCTGCAGCTGCAGGAAGCGTTAACTATCATTAAAGATAGAGGGTTATACAACAGTATGCTTCAGCCTAAGTAAACTCCAAAAAATATAATTTAAAATTAACGGGATAGCTAAAACTATCCCGTTTCATTTTGAAATTGCGAATATTTTAAGCGTTAATTAATCCTGTTATTTTTATTCTTCAGCAATATTTGAATCTGTATCTGATTTTTCTGAAGAAGATATACTGTTAATTCCATTTGTATTTACAGAAAATTCTTCATAAGCATTAATGATATCCTTAACAAGCCTGTGGCGAACAACATCTTTTTTATCTAAATATACAAATTCCACACCTTCAATATTTTTTAATATATTCTGTATCTGCACTAATCCGGAGGTTTGTTTTGCAGGAAGATCAATTTGTGTAATATCTCCGGTGATAATACATTTTGAATTTATTCCAAGACGAGTTAAGAACATTTTCATTTGCATGGATGTTGCATTTTGTGCTTCATCAAGAATTAAAAAAGCATTATTCAGTGTTCTTCCTCTCATATATGCAAGAGGTATAATTTCTATTATATTTTTTTCAAAGTAAGTTTCTAACTTTTCTCTTGGCACCATATCTTCAAGTGCATCAAATAGAGGTTTAAGATATGGATTCACTTTTTCAGAAAGATCACCAGGAAGAAAGCCAAGGCTTTCACCTGCTTCTACCGCAGGTCTTGAGAGGACTATCCGGTTAACCTTTTTTGCTTTTAGTGCTGCAAGGGCTATAGCAACTGCAAGATATGTTTTGCCTGTACCCGCAGGACCTATTGCAAAAACAATCTCGTTAGTTTTTGATTTTCTAAAAAGTTCTAACTGTCCAAGTGTTTTTGGTTTAATGTAATCGCTTTTTTCAACAAGAATCACATCATCAATTTCTTCACGCTTAACGCCGGTTCTTTTTTCAAGCGCAAGATCCTGTGACCCTGTTACAAGCTCAACTATCAGGTTTACATCTCCTTCTGAAATTTTACCCTGCCTTTTCTGAAGAAGAACCAGCTCTTTAATTATTATTTCAATTTGCGAAATCTCTTCTTTGGCACCCTTTAGAAAAATATTTTCTCCGCGTAATGTTATATTAGCTTTAAATCTGTCTCTTAAAAAATCTATGTTCTTTTCATTTATACCTGCAAAATTTACAAGATCAACGTTTTCAAGTAATATGTTTTTATCGGTTAAAATCAATTAATTTTAAATTGTTGTTGTAATAATATTTTTGTTCTAAATGCTAATACTTTGATACAAATATAAATGTTTTAAGTTAAAATATAGTTTCAAAATTGATGTTTACGGTGCTCCTTATTTATTGAAGAACATTCTTAAAAAAACAAACCCCCGAACAGAAAGTCCGGGGGTTTGGAAAACTTTGTTTTAATTAACAAAGCTAATTAAAAAAGTTAATTATTTCTTAACGTCTTTCTTTTCATCTTTCTTAACATCTTTCTTTTCATCTTTCTTAACGTCTTTCTTCTCGTCTTTCTTTACGTCTTCTTTCTTGGTTTCGGTAGTTTTTCTAACTTTTCTAACTTTTCTGTACTTCTTTGACTTCATCTGAGCTTCTTTTTTCTGAGCGTCAGTTAATGTTGGGATCTTTAAGCACTGTCCCGGATAAATTAAGTTAGGATTGGTAACTTTTTTATGTCTTGAATGCTTTAAAGCGCTAGCGTTTGCAACGCCATCTTTGTTAGCATCCCAAATTGCCGGCCAGTAATACGGTGAACCGTATTTCATTTTGGAGATCTTCCAGAGGCAGTCACCTTTTACAACAGTGTAGCAAGCTTCCGGAGTCTTCATGCCTTCCCAATCTTCCAGTTTCTTCTTCATTGAAGCATAACGATCCTGGAATTCAGGTAAGCAGCGAGCTTTATCTTTTGAAATCTCGTCAAAGTACATCTTGCGTGCATCTGCAGGTGTACCAACTTTTCCGTTGATCTTCTTTTCTGTTTCTTCGAATTTCTTTCTGAAATCAGCAACACCGCTCTTTGTTGTACCAACTAAAGCGTAAAGATCTGACTCGCATTTATCGAGTTCTTTATCTTTGTTAGCTGAGGTCTGTTTTAAGCCATCGATTTCGCTTGTTAAAGCGGTTAATCTTGACTGTAAATTAGTCTTTTCAGCGTTTAATTCGTCCATTTGTCTCTGCCATTCTTCTTCATCCATTTCCTCCATCTGCTGGTCATCATCATCATCATCATCATCATCCTGTGCAAAAATGTTAGCATTGTTTAATGTTAAACCTAATGCTAAGAAGAATAAAATAAATAATTTATGTAATCTCATTATTATTTACCCATCCCGTCTACGCATGACTTGGTTTTTGCCATATCGTCATTGCACTTTTTAATTTTTGCATCTTTATCTGAAATTTGTTTCTGTAAAGAAGCTTTTTCATCTTCTTTAGCTTTAACCTGAGTGCGTAAGCTTTCAACTTCTGCTTTCAGATTATTTAAAGCTTCCATTTGCTCTTCGTCAACACCGCCGCCGCAACCAACTAAAAATGCTGATCCGGTGAACATTGTTGCGATCAAGAGCATATAAAGCTTGCTTCTTAATCTTGCCATTGAAATACCTCCTGTATTAAATTGGCTTGGTTTATAATAAAATTGGTTAATTAACATAACAAATATACATTTTTTGATTTTATTTGTCAAGGGTTATTCTAAAAAAATATACAGTAATATCTTTAGAAAAACTTTAATTTTTAATATATTTAAAGAAAGTGTCCTAAAATTAATACAGTTTTGAATTCAAAAAATATTGTGTTTTTACAAAAATTATCAAGGGATTTTTATTATCTGACCAGGATATAAAAAATCAGGGTCATCTATTTCTTCTTTATTGAAGTTCCATATTATATCCCACTTGTTTGCTGTGCCATACATTTTTAATGAAATTGAAGTAAGATTATCACCATCTTTTACTGTGTATGTATCAGCATTGTTATTTTTTTGAACAACAGGTATATAATTTTCTAGTATGTTTTTTAAACTTAAAAGTCTGTCATGAAATTCAGGCAGACAGCTTATCTTTGAACTGTTTATTGTATTAAAATAATTCTTTGAAATATCATTGGGTGAATTTTTACTGCTTGTAATATAATTTTCAGCTTCTTCAAACTTTCTTCTGTATTCAATAACTTCCACCTTTGTTGCACCTACTATATTATACAATTCGGCTTCACAATCTAAATTTTCATAATACTTAGAAAGCTGTTTTAAACTGTCAATTTCATGCTGCAATGTATCCATTTTAGCCAAAAGTTTTATTGCATCAACCGCATAAAGATCTCTGATAAGCTCCCATTGCTTCTGATTCAGATTTTTAGGAAGTTCATCCGGCAAATCATCGGTAGATTGAGCAAGTAATGCTGATGCTGAAATGAATATTAATAATAAAAATTTATACAATTTTCGGTTATTTTGAAAGCTTATATTTTTCAATAAGTTTAATCCCGTCATCATCGTAACGGAGAATATTGAGCTCTGAATTAATTCCGTGGTAATCTAATGAAATTTTTGATTTAATTGCATCGTAATTTACCAGATTTTTCAATTCTGTATTAAGGTATTGCCTTGACCTTGCTCCATCTCCAATAAGCTTAAAGATCAGCTTTCCTGTATCATAACCAAATAAAAAGTTTTTTGTAAGTTTGTATTTTGATTTTTTAACTGCATCATTTAGTTCAATATATGCTGCATTATTTTTATCCGGAAAGTATTCTGATTCAAACACAACATTTTTTAGATATACTTTATTTTCTTCAAGTATTTTTTCATTGTTCCAGTCACCCGTACCTGCAATAAACATTCCAAGTCCGTCAGAAAAAAGTTGGGGAACTATAACGTTTATTTCATTTGGATTTGCAATTGGAATATAAATTGCATCAATTATTCCCTGCATAAACTTTACTGACTCTGGTTTAAGCATGTATGGCTTTATATTCATAGTATCTATAATCTTTTTGGCATTTTTCCCAAACAGATAATAAATGCTTAAATCCATATTCATAGATACTGAGGAATCCAGCAATGATGCCCTAACCCCGGAAAGTTCAAGTTTTTTTCTTTGTGTTAAATTTAGGTTTGCTGCATTAATATAGAGATCATTTTCTTTAATATAACTTGTAATAGCTGAAAGCTGCTCTGTAATGTTTTGAGGGTTTTTTTTGTATGATTGAGAAACAAGAATATTACCGCTAAGTGCTTTTACTTCTTTTTCAAAGTGTTTACGGAAATTATCTCCGTAATTTTCTTCATAAATTACGGCAAAATTCTTCATACCTTTCTTTTTAACAAGGTAGTCTGCCATCAGCTTTCCGCGTACTTCATAAGTTGGATTAAGCTGATAAACATAATTGTAATTTGCCGCAAGTTCATCACCGGTTGCCGTTGGTGAAACAATTGGTAAGCTGTATTGCTGACCATAAACTGCCGTTTCAGTCAACTCACTGCTGAAAACCGGTCCTATTACTCCTGTTATACTTTCATCTTCTCCAAAACTGCGAATTAAATCAGCCGCTAGAACCGGGTCACGCTTTGTATCAACTACCTCAAGCGTAATTTTTACAGGAGCACTTTTGCTGTATTCCAGTAGTGCAAACTTAATACCGTCTAATATTTCATTACCCAGCTCTTTATTTGATTCATCCTGTGAATCAGAAAATAATGGCAGTGCCACACCGATTTTTACCTGATTTTGAGAATATAGTATGTGAGAATTCAGACAAATAAAAAATATTATACCTGCCATATAGCAGTAAATTTTGTATTTGTAAAATGGTATTTGTATTTTTTGTTTATTTATTCCCATTCTATAGTAGATGGCGGCTTGTTGCTGATATCATATACCACCCTGTTTATGCCAGTAACTTTATTTGTTATCCCTGTTGAAATTTCTTCCAGTGCTTTTACCGGCATTGGAAACCAATTAGCAGTCATTCCGTCAATACTTTCCACTGCCCTTAATGCTAATACCCTCTCATAAGTCCGGCTATCACCCATAACACCAACTGTTGAAACAGGCAGTAATACTGCAAATGCCTGCCAAATTTTATTATAAAGTCCCAATTTGTAAAGTTTTTCTCTGTAAATATAGTCTGCTTGGCGTAATATATCAAGTTTATCCTTAGTAACAGTACCAAGTATTCTTACAGCAAGACCCGGACCCGGAAATGGGTGTCTGCCTAAAATAATTTCCGGTACTTTAAGAAGTTTGCCAATTGCACGAACTTCATCCTTAAATAGCTCTCTGAATGGTTCTATAAGCTGCATCTTGAGTGATTTTGGGAGCCCGCCAACATTATGATGTGTTTTTATTGTTACACTTGGTCCGTTAAATGATGATGACTCAATTACATCGGGGTACAATGTGCCTTGCACAAGAAATTTAATTTTATCTTCGCCTTTCGATTGCTTCCTTGCGAATTTTTGGAACACATCAATAAACGTTTTGCCGATTATTTTTCTTTTCTTCTCTGGATCAGTAACACCCTTTAGCCGGCTTAAAAATAATTTTGATGCATCAATAAATTTTAGGTTAACTTTGTTCTTAAAATATTTTACAATTTCTGCACTTTCATTTTTTCGCATCAAGCCGTTATCTATATGTACGCAAATAAGGTTTTTACCAATTGCTTTATGTATCATAAATGCGGCAACTGCAGAATCAACTCCGCCGCTCATTGCACAGATTGCCTTTTGACCATTAACCTTTTCTTTAATTTCCTTAACCTTCTCATTTATAAATGAACCCATTTGCCATTTATACTTTATTCTGCAAATCTTAAAAAGAAAGTTATTCAGAATCAATTTGCCATACTCTGTATGGTTTACTTCGGGGTGGAACTGCACTCCGTATATCCTTTGCTTAACCGCTTCAAAACTGCTTATCAAGCCGTTTTCACTCTTTGATGTAGCTTTAAATCCTGCAGGCAGCTTTTTAATATGGTCATTATGACTCATCCAAACCGAAAGTTTTTTGGGAACGCCCCATAATATTCCGCTATGTGATGAAAGTATGATGTTTGTTTTGCCAAACTCTCTTGTTTTTCCGCCTTTTACACTGCCTTTAAAATGATGTGAAAGCAGCTGTAACCCGTAACATATACCAAGTATTGGTTTTTTTAATCCAAGTATTAATTCCGCAAGTAAATACGCATTTTTCATATAAACACTTTGCGGACCGCCTGAGAGTATTATTCCTTTAATTGATTTATCGGATAATAACCCGCTCATATCAGCATTACATGCAATCACCTCTGAATAAACATGAAGCTCTCTTACTTTTCTGGCAATTAGCTTTGTGTATTGTGAACCAAAATCAATTATTATTATTTTATCTGCCTGCATTTAAAAATTAAGAATTACAATTTACAATTTCTCTTTGTTTCCTGTTATCACTTTATCTTTTTTAATATTTTGTACAGCTGTTTTTACTGCTCCCCAAACAGGTTTAAGTTTTGGTTTTATAAATTTTATATTGGGGAAATTTTTCTTTGCAGCTTTATTTAGCTCTATTGCCAATAGTTTTTCTTCTCTTAACAAAGAACCCGTTAATGCGATTGTAAACTTTTGCATTTTTAAGGGAATAAAGTGAGTCATCAGATTTTCTGCTGCATCTTTAATTATACCCTTTGATATTTTATCGCCTTTTTCGGCACACTTAAAAACATGTTTTGTTAGTTTTGATATATCAAATCCATTATGATAAACCTTCTGAATTATATTTGTTTCATCAATTCCAAATTGGGTTTTCAAAACTTTTGCAAGAATATTTGCATTTAATCTTTTATCATAATGTTTGGTAACTTTGTATAATGCTTCTCTTGCAATCCAGTAACCGCTTCCTTCATCCCCAATATATCTGCCCCATCCGCCAATTCTGTTTATTTTGCCAGTACTTCCTCTGTAATACAGAATAGAGCCGGTTCCAGAAATAAGTATTCCGCAATTTTTTTCGTGTGAATTAAATTCCGTAGCTAAAGCTATTTCAGTATCAGTCAAAATTATTACATTCTTTATTCCTGTTGCTTTGCTAAGTGCTATTTGCAGTTTTTTTCTGTCGTTTTCATATCTGGCACCTGAAATACCTGCTGTTATTTGTGCTATATTACCCTTCCCTGTATATTTTTCTGCTGAAGTAACAATTTTTTTAAGTCTATTTAAAGATTCTTCAAATCCCAAAAGGTTCAGATTAATAAAGGGATATTTGTATAATTTTTTCCTCTCTTTTAACATATTGGGGGGTAAGGGGAGTGCACCAACCGGATATATCAAAGCTTCGCTTTTAGTAGCGCCTGAATCTATTGCCAGTATATACTTAGATTTTAGGGGATATTTCATCTGATTATTTGGAAACTGAAAACCCAGAATTGCTATACAAAAATAAGAATAAATGAAGTAAAAGAGTATGATTTAAGAGTTGATAAAGCAAGATGGGTTTATCTGATTACAAAAAAATATTAATAAACTATTTTGTAATACCTTTTATTTATCTGCCTCATCAATATCAAATGCGGGCAGTGATTTTATTTTTTTTGCATCCCATTTAATATAAAGCGAAAATGGCTCCTTACGTACAGGGCAATCCACCACTTTACATATATGACAGCAGCGGGGATTGCAGGGGTCTAAGTGTATTAATGATTCTGTTTGCTTTGTACCAAGTGAATTAACTATATTCTTTTCTACAAGTGCAACTGTTTCATGGCTTTCTGCCACGTTTTTATAATAGGGTACTATCAAATGGAAATCAATCATGTATTTATCACCTGATTTCCAGTACCTAAGTCTGTGCACATCAATCCAGTCTGCGTGATCTTTCCTTTCTGATTCAAGTCCGGCTCCAATATTTGCAATTATTTTATCATTATTTTCATTCATTAACCCCCCAATTGACTCTCGCACAAGGTGTTTGCCTGTCCATAATATATTAAGTGCTAAAATAATTGCAATAAGAGGATCAAATATCTTTATTTCAGTTACAAATACTAGAATTAAAGCAGCAACAGCACCAAAACTTGTTATGGAGTCGGTTATCACATGCTTTCCATCTGCTATAAGAATAAAACTTTTTGTATTTTTGCCGGTTCTTATTAAATACAAACCTAATAGCAGATTTACAATACTTGTTCCTGTAATTATCCATGCTCCTGTATCAAGTGAAGAAATTTCTCTTGGGAAAATAATATCATTTATTGCATAAGCAATTATAGCGATTGCTGCAATAATAATCATAGCCCCTTCAAAACCCGCTGAAAAAAATTCAACTTTACCATGCCCGTAAGGATGTTCATTATCAGCAGGTTTGTTCATCAGCAGCAAACTATATAGAGCAAATGATGCAGCAACTATATTAACAATAGATTCCAAAGCATCAGAAAGTACTGCCGCTGAACCTGTAAGGTAGTATGCTCCAATTTTACCAAAAAAAAGCAGGAAGCTTATAACAAGCGAAATTACAGCTGCCTTTTTCTTTATTTTGTACTCTTGCACTTCCATTTATATACAAATATATGCTAATTATTTAAGAATTTTCAGAATATTAATTTAACACTTGACAAAATAGTTTCTGTTAATTATTTTGGAAACTTAAGAAACGAGAAAAGTTTCCATTTCTTTGATGTTTATTTTATATGGCAGAAGTTACCGAAAAAGATAAGATACTGTATTTTACTCATGCTAAGTTCATTACAGAGGGCTTTTACAAGACCACTATGGATGAAATTGCAAAAGACCTGCAGATGAGCAAAAAGACCATATACAAACATTTTGAATCAAAAGAATCATTGCTTCAGGAAGTATGTGCAATGCGCATTAACCTTATTGAAGAATTTCTTGAAGAAGTTTCAGAAAGTGATGATGATGCAATTACAAAATTTATCAATATTCTTAATAAGCAAAAAAGCATGTCAATAAACTGTTCTCCGTCCTGGTTCCGTGATTTGGAAATACATGCTCCTCATTTAAGAAAAGAGTTTGACCGCATACGAAAGGAAAAGGTAACTAAATTACTAACAAAACTTTTAGAGCAGGGCAAGAAAGAAAAAGTTGTTGAGCATGTTCCCTTAGATATTCTTATTGCAGCAATGAACGGAGCATTAGAAGCAGTTACTCATGCTGATTTTGTTCTAAACAGCAAATACTCTTTTCACGATGCTATGAGAATGACTGCAGAGATTTTTTTTAACGGATTTTTAACAGAACATGGCAAAGAAAAATTTTCAAATAACAAAAAGCTTTTTGAAAATGTATTTCAAAGTTATCCGTCTAAATAAATAAATGCGTTATTTACCGCAGATCCATTTGACAACGTTTTAAAATTTTTAATATTTTTTATTTGAACAAATTTTTAAATCATAATTTATTTATGAAAAAATACATTACCTCAATGTTCCTTTTTGCAGTTTTTACTACTGTATCATTTCCACAACAGGTAAAAAATCTTACTTTATTTGATGCAATAAATCTTGCAAAAAAGAACAATTCTGATTACATATTAGCAAAGTTAGATAAATTAAAAGCTGAAAGACAGGTTAGTGAAGTTTACAGCGAAAATCTTTTTCCTTCATTAACTTTTAGCTCAAGATACACAAGGTCTTTTCGTAAACAGACTATAAATATCTTCGGGCAAAACTACGAAATAGGCTCGGATAATAGTATTACAACCACTATTGACGTCTCCGAGCCTATTCCTTTTTTAGGTACCCCGGTTTTTAATGGTATTAAAATAGCTGAATATTACCAGAAAATTCAGGAAGAAAATGTAAATAGTGTTGAAACAAAAATTAAAACTGATGTAAAGAAAGCTTTTTATAATGTACTTCTTTTAAAAGAAGTAATTGTCCTGAATCAGCAGAGTATTGATAATGCAGCAGAGAATTTAAGGGTTGTTGAAGCCAGATATAAAGCAGGTGTTGCCCTGGAATATGATTATATCAGAGCAAAGGTTAAGGTTGAAACACTTAAGCCCCAGCTTGTTCAGTCGCAAAATAACCTTGAGATTGCAAAAAAATTTTTAAAAAACAGCATTGGTTTAAAAGATAATACGGCTATTGATGCGGTGGGTACATTATCTTATGATAGCACTGAGGTCTGGGGTTCAACCGATGACCTGATAAATAAAATTTCTGAAAATAATGCAGCTATACGCCAGCTTAAGCTAAACAGAAAAATAAACGAACAGCTTGCAGATGTTGACTATGCAAATTATCTTCCAAAATTTTACTTATTTGGACAGTGGCAAAGCCAGGCAAACGAAAATGACGGAAGATCGATAACCGGCTACAGGTTTTATAATTCTATTGTTGCTGGTATTGGTGTAACATGGAATTTGAATCTTTTTGCAAATTCTTACAAAGAAGATCAATCAATAATTGAAGTAAAAAAAACAGAAGAAACCATTGCGAAAACAAAAGAACTTTTAAAAACCCAGACACAAAGCGTTCTATTAAAAATTGAAGATGCTAAAAACAGAATACGTTCTCAGCAAGCACTTGTTAACACAGCTCAAAGAGGATATGACCTTGCTTTAATTAGTTATAAAAGCGGGGTTCTTAATCAAATTGATGTTGTTGATGCTGAGTTCGCTTTAAGTCAGGTTAAGCTGGCTTATATTCAGGCTATTTATGATTACCTTGTTGCAAGAAGTGATCTTGAACAGCTGCTTGAAAAATAATAAAATTTAAACTGCAAATTTGCAGTTATTTTACTGACATTTAAAAAGATGAAAGAGAAATTTATAAACATATTATATATGAATAAAATAAGTACCGGTATTTCTGGCTTAATGATAATTTTTCTTGCAGCCATTGTTTTAACAGGCTGCTCAAAAGGAGGCAGTGAAACCAAAGATCAAACTGAGGAGAAAAAACTTCCTCTTGTAAAAGTTAAAGATATTGAACCGCAGGCATTTAATGATAACTTTAAAGTTGTGGGGACTATCAAACCTTTTACCTCGGCAAAAGTATCTTCAGAAGAGGGCGGTGTAATAACATATTTAACTAAAGATAAAGGCAGTTATGTTAGAAAAGGTGAAGTTCTTGCCCGTATTAAAAAAAATGTTGAGATTGCTACTTTAGAACAGACTGAAGCTCAGGTTGAGCTTGCCAGAATGAACTATGAAAAACAGAAACAACTATATGAAGATAACGCTACCACAGAAATACAGTACTTAACAGCTAAATGGCAGTACGAAGCAGCAGTTAGAGGAGCTGATATTCTGAAGGAAAGACTTAAATCAGGGTTTGTACGCTCACCTATCAGCGGAGTTGTAGATGATAAATTTATGAATAAGGGCGAAATGTCCGCCCCGGGCTCTCCAATATTCAGTATAATTGATATTTCAACTGTAAAAATTTCGGCTGGTGTACCTGAAATGTATTTAACAAAAGTTGAAAAAGGGCAGACTGTAAAAGTTACTATTGATGTGCTGCCTGGAGTGGAGTTTGAAGGAAAAATAAATTACATTTCTCCTGCATTAATTGGTGCCAGCCGGACTTTTGAAATTGAAATACTATTAAATAATAAAGATAGAGTTCTTAAACCGGGAATGAATGCTAATGTTCAGATTTCACAGTATAGTAAAGATAATGCAATTGTTATACAGCAGGATCTTATTATTGATTATGGTGATGTACAATACGTTTTTGTTTTAGAAGGAGATATTGCAAAAAAACGTGACCTTATATTAGGCGGCAGAAACAATAATATGGTACTTATTGAAAGCGGTTTAAACCCCGGTGATAAGCTTATTACTGACGGATTTCATGCTTTAAAGGATGGCGATAAAGTTCAGGTTGTCCAGTAAAATCTAACTAACACTCAAAAAGAGATTATGAAATTTTTTAAATTATTTGTAGATAATAAAGTAGTAGTATATATTTTCAGCTTTATAATAGTTCTGGCTGGAATTTCAGCTTACGTTTCACTTCCCCGTGAAGCTTCGCCATCTATACAGATTCCTTATGTATTTATTTCTACAGTTTATGTTGGGGTATCACCGGAAGAAATTGAAAAGCTTGTAACTATGGAAATAGAAAAACAGGTAAAGGCAATTTCAGATATCAAGCAGATAACTTCAGTTTCAAGGGAAAGCTTTTCATCAATTACAGTTGAGTTTAACCCAGATGTTAAAATTGATGATGCTTTGCAAAAAGTACGCGATAAGGTTTCTGTTGCTAAAACCAATATGCCTAAAGATATTGAAGAACCTGTAATCGCTGAGGTGAATCTTTCTGAGCAGCCAATTTTGTATATAAATATTGCAGGTAATTACGGTCTTGCAAAGCTTAAAGAAGTTGCCGATAACTTAAGTGATCAGATTGAAGGTGTACAGGGTGTATTAAGCGCCGAGGTTGTTGGCGGACTTGAACGAGAAGTAAAGATTAATGTTAATGCCGATAGACTTAAATATTATAACTTAAGCTTAAATGATATTACTAATACCATAGCTGCCGAAAACCTGAATATTCCCGGCGGAAGTGTTGATATTGGAGATCTAAATTATCTTATCCGCGTACCGGGTGAAATTGAAGACCCTAATATTTTTGGCAGTTTAATTGTTAAATCTGATTTAAACGGCAATCCTATTTATATCAGAGATGTTGCTCAGGTGATTTACGGATATAAGGAAAGAACAACTTATTCCAGAGAAAACAGTGAGGATGCTGTAACTATTATTATAAAAAAACAAAGCGGTGAAAACCTTGTCAGAATTGCAGATGAAATAAAAGACCTTGTTAAAGTTGAACAGAAAAGTATTCCTGACGGTATAAAGATCAGCTTTACCGGTGATCAGTCTAAATCAATTAAAAATACCGTTCATGAGCTTGAAAACGGAGTTATTACTGGTGTTGTCCTAGTTGTTGGTGTCCTTTTTCTTTTCCTTGGCTTTAGAATTGCATCACTTACTGCTACATCTATTCCGCTTTCTTTCCTGATTTCATTTGTTATACTGAATGCAATGGGTGTTACTTTAAATATTGTTGTTCTATTTACCCTTATATTAGTGCTTGGAATAATTGTTGATGACGCTGTGGTTGTGATGGAAAATATTTTCCGCTTGCAGGAAAAAGAAAGTTACTCTCCTTATGATTCTTCTCTTGAAGGACCACGTGAAGTAGCTTTTCCGGTTACAATTGCTACATTTACAATTATATCATCATTTTTCCCGCTGCTTTTCTTTCCGGGATTAGTTGGTGAGTTTATGCGTTACTTGCCTATAACGCTTATTGTTTGCCTTTTCTCTTCTTTGTTTGTTGCTATGGTTATTAGTCCTGTTCAGGCAGCGGTATTTATTAATGTTAAAAAGCAAAAGGAAAAAGATGCAAAGAAAAAATTCAGACCAATTAGCAGATTCATAGAGCATTTTGATGAAAAATTCTTTACAGCTGTTATTAATTCCTATGAAAAAGTTCTCCGCTTTGCTCTAAAGCATAGATTTCTTACAATCGGCTCAACAGTTGCACTCTTAATAATATCTTTTATTATATATGGTATGTTTAATAACGGAGTAGAGTTTTTCCCTAATGTTGAGCCAAGACAAGCAAATATAAATATTGTTATGCCAAGCGGAACAAATATTGAAAAAACCAATGAATTCACAAAGATAATTGAACAGAAAATTAAACCTTATGATGATATAGAATATTATGTCTCAAATGTCGGTTCATCAAGCAATCCAATGGATTTTGGAGGGTCAGTTTCTAATAAAAGTACTATTACGGTTAATTTTTATGATAAGCTCGATAGGAAACGAAGCTCATTTTTAGCAATGGATGATATCCGCAATGCTCTTAAAGGCATTGCCGGTGGAGATATTGATATTCAAAAACAATCAAACGGACCGCCTACCGGACCGCCTGTTAATATTGAAATATCCGGAGATGATTTTGTAAAACTTGGGAAAATTGCAGATGAAATTAAAGAAAAGATAAAAGATGTTCCTGGCATTGCTGACTTAAAAGATGATTATATAGAATCAAGACCTGAGATAAAAATTACAATTGACCGTGAAAAAGCTGCATTATACAAACTAAACACTGCTTCAATTGCTTCAACTATAAGAACTGCAATAAACGGAACTGAAGCAAGCAAATACAGAGTAGGTGAAGATGAATATGATATTACTGTTAGACTTGATAAAACTCAGCGTGATAATGTATCATCAATTGAAAACCTTTACATCACAAATCGTGATGGTGTTAATATTCCTCTCACTTCAGTTGCAAGATCAGAATTTTCAGGCGGGCTTGAAAAAATAAACCGTAAAGACCAAAAACGTGTAGTTACTGTTTCAGCAAATGCTGTAGGCAGACTTGGAAATGATGTGCTAAAAGATGTTCAAGCGAGACTTAAGGATTATAAAATGCCTGATAATTATTTAATTACATATACAGGTGAAAATGAAGATCAGCAGGAAGCATCAGCATTCCTTGGTAAAGCATTTCTTACCTCTCTGTTGCTTATCTTCCTTTTTATGGTAATGGAGTTCAATTCATTAAGTACTCCATTGATAATTATGTTTTCGGTATTGCTTTCACTTATTGGTGTATTCTTTGGTTTGCTTGTAACAAGTACACCATTTGGTATAATGATGACAGGAATCGGAATAATTTCTCTTGGCGGTATTGTGGTTAGAAATGCAATTGTGCTTCTTGACTTCCAGAAAGTACTTGAAAAACGGGGACTTTCGCGCGATGAAGCTTTAGTGCAGTCAGGTGTTATAAGACTGCGTCCTGTATTTTTAACAGCAGCTTGTACAATTCTTGGACTTGTGCCCTTAACTACCGGTGTAGATTTTGACTGGAGAACCTTAAGCTGGGTTATTGGAGGAGAAAATACTGCTTTCTGGAGACCTATGGGTGTAGCAATTATTTTCGGTCTTACTGTTGCAACGTTTCTTACACTTGTTGTAATACCTGCAATGTTCAGCTGGGTTGATGATGTTATGCTTAGATTAAAAGGAAAAAAGAAAATAAATGATCCTAAACCAATAGCCGGAAATGAAACTCCTGTTAAGGCGTAAAATTAAATTCAGATTAATTCTTTTGTTTGATTAATATCTTTTTAAGGTTTTAACAGGTTTTAATTTAATATAAATAGCCCGGTTTATTTGCCGGGCTTAGATTTTTAACAATTAGTTTTAGTTTATTTTTCAATTGTAAGGTAATATCTGTTTATCAATATTTATTTTATGCTAACTACCTTATAACCTGCTGCCTCTATTGCTCCTTTAATTGCATCTGTATTGGTTAACGCAGGATCAAACGATGCCTTTACAATATTTGTTGTGTGGTCTGCAATTACATCTTTAACACCATTCACTTTTTTAACTTTACCTTTGATGGATTTTTCACACCCTGTACATGTCATACCTGAGCACTGTATCTCAACAGATTTATCTGTTGATGATACCTGTAATGTTGCATTATCATTGTTTTGATTGATATTATTTTCGCTGCTTTCAGATTTGCTTTCTTCTGTAGTTGATTTCTTTTCTGAAACAGTTTTGTTATCTGTCTTACCGCAGCCGGAATATAATAATACTGTAATAATTAATGAAAAAACTATTAATATTGATTTCATCTAAATTAAATGGATTTATATTTCTTCAAAAATAAAATAAATTTATATAAATTGTAACTAATAAAACAATATAAAAATTTCATATTGAAAATAACAGTTAAAGTTAAACCTAATTCACATAAAAATGAAGTATTACCCCTTAAATCAGGTATTTATGAAATATATACCACTGTAGTGCCTGAAAAAGGCAAAGCTAATAAAAAAGTTATTGAACTTTTGGCTAAAGAGTATAAAGTTTCAAAAAGCAATGTTATTCTTGTAAAAGGAGAAACCTCAAAATTAAAGATTTTTGAAATTATTCAGTAAAATTAAAAATTTTCCAAACTCACTAATTTTAGCTAACTGACGGACAATAAATTATTCAAAAAATAATGATATATTTGTAAATCTAAATTTCTAACCACAGCTATAATATAAACTTAATTTAATCACTAAATGAAAAAGTTATTTTTTATTGTTTTTTTGACCCTTTTAATGCCGGTTATTTCTATTGCACAGGAAAGTGAAGAAAATGAATCTCCGGAAAGCATTAAAGAGCGGGAAATGTTTATTCATACTCGCCGTTCAGGCGGTCCCCACATGTTCTATACTCCTAATGCTTATGAAAATGCAATTTTTCAAAAAGACCAGATTGTTAAAGATAGAGATATAGAAACAAGCCCAACCAGAACTATTAACTGGATTACTGCAAACCCTAAAGGTTTATTTTATTCAAGAACCGGAAACAATTATATTTCCGGAAGAACAAATTCAATTGCTTTTACCAATTCATTGGTATTCTACATTGCTGCAGCTCAGGGCGGTGTGTGGAAAACTCTAAATGGCGGTGTAAACTGGATTCCTCTTACCGATAATCTTCCTACACTTGCCTGCGGCGATGTTGTGGTAAACCCCTCTAATCCTAATATTATTTATCTCGGCACAGGTGAACTTAATTACTCCGGCGATAGCCAATACGGTGATGGAATTTTTAAATCAGGTGATGGCGGTTTAACTTGGCTTCAAGTTGCTGCAGGAAGTTTGGTTGGTACAAGATGCTCGTATATGGCAATTGATCCTGTAAATACAAATAATGTTTACTTTGCAGGAAATAATGGTGTTTTTAAATCAACTAATTCCGGATTAAACTGGGTAAACACAAACAGCGGAAATAATGCAAACTGTTTGATTATTGATCCAACCAATACACAGGTAATATATATTACAACAGGCGGAACAAATGCGGGACTCATCCGTAAATCAACAGATGGCGGCAGCTCATGGGTTACATTAACAGCCGGTTTACCATCGGGAATGGGACGCATTCAGCTTGCAATGGCACCAAGCAACAGCCAGATTATTTATGCAAGTATTTCAAGTTCTGGCGGCTCGCTTGTTGGTTTATACCGCACAACTAACGCGGGGAATAACTGGACTCTTCAGGCAAGTTCTCCAAATTATCTTGGCTCACAGGGCTGGTATGATAATGCTGTTACAGTTAATTCTTCTGATCCAAATATTGTTGTAACAGGGGGACTTGATCTTTATGTCTCAACAAACGGTGGTGTAACTTTAGTTCAAAAAAGTCAATGGGCAACAACTAACTCACAGAATATGACTCATGCCGATATTCACCGCCTTGCCTATAACGGTACGGTACTTTACTGTATGTCTGATGGCGGTGTGTATAAATCAACTAATAATGGCAGTAACTGGGTTGATTTAAACCATGATATTTCTACTCTGCAATATCAAAGTGCTGACTATGATATTTCAAATATTGCAAAACTGCAGGGCGGTACTCAGGATAATAACAAAATGACTTCTACAAATGCGGGTGTTGACTGGGATCAGCGTACCACAGGTGATGGCGGTTATACAATTGTTGACCCTGTTACCACTAATGTTGTTTATGGTCAGTATGTTAATGGTTCAATTCAGCGTTCAATGAACTCTGGTGTTAGTTTTTCAAACATTACACCAAGCGGTTCATCAGGAGGATTGTTCTACAATCCTTATGAAATGGCACCGGGTGATCATAATACAATCATTTTCGGAAGAGCGAATGTTTGGAAAACAACTAATGCTCAAACAGCTACAACTTCAAGCGGATGGACTCAGATTGCAGCAACCGGAGTTGTTGGCGGAAGCGTTTCTGCAATTGGAATAAGCTGGACAAATACTAATAAAATTTATATCGGCACTTCAAACGGCAGAATACTTGTTACAACCGATAACGGTGCTAACTGGTCTGTTCAGTCAGGGTTTCCGTATGTTAGTGATTTTATTGTTGATAATGCAAATGATAATATCTGTTACGCAACACTTGGCGGAACATCCGGTTTACACGTGCTTAAAACTACCAATGGAGGAGGAGTTTGGGTAAATATTTCCTCTAATATTCCGAATATAGCAGCTAATTCTGTTGTTTTAAGAACTGCTCCCCCAAGAATGATTATTGTTGGAACTGATTTAGGGGTTTTCCAGTCAATTGATGAAGGTGCAAGCTGGGTTAATTTTTCATCCGGCATGCCTGCTGTAGAAATCTATGATTTAAAATACAAACAATCTGCCGGTATTATACTTGCAGCAACTCACGGCAGAGGGTGCTGGACTTTTGACCTTGGTGCTGTATTGGGAGTTGATCCTTATGCAGTAATTCCCAAATCATTTGAGCTTAGTCAAAATTATCCCAATCCGTTCAATCCTGAAACGAAAATTAAATTCGGGCTCCCCAAAGAAAGTAATGTTATGATTTCAGTTTATGATATTTCAGGAAAACTTGTAAACCGTTTGGTGAACCAGCATTTTAATGCCGGTACATTTGAAGTTACATGGAACGCTTCCAATTATTCAAGCGGGGTGTATTTTTATAAACTGGAAACTGATGGATTTACTGAGACTAAAAAAATGATACTTACCAAATAAATTTATTTTAATTTATTTATAAGGCGGTCTTATGACCGCCTTTTTTATTGGAACAAAGTAACTATATTTTCAGTAAAACCTTAAACTGCCTAAACTAAATTTCATAAAGCTATGAAAAAATACTCTAAAAAACCATTTTTAACAACTATTGCATCAATTACAATTTTAACAGCATTATCCATTTCTGCTTTTATTATCTTTCCAAAACCGGGTAACCCTGTTAAGGTTCAGCAAACTAAATCACCTGTTGATATAAAAGAAAATTCAACCGGTAAAGTTGGCACGGGACCTATTAAATTTACAAGTACCCTTGATAATAATTACTTTTATCAGAATAACAGTGTGTACCTGTATATTGACCTGGAAGCCGAAAAGGTTAATGAAACTTCCCGCAGAACACCAATGAATATTTCAATTGTGATTGACAGAAGCGGTTCAATGAGTGAAAAAAATAAATTAGATTATGTTAAAAAAGCTGTGCAGTATCTAATTGATGAAGCAGGAAATGATGATTATGTATCTATTGTTACCTATGATGATTATGTAGATGTTCTGCAAAAATCACAGATCATACGCGAGCGGTATGAGCTTCGCGAAAAAATAAACTCTCTTAAACCCGGCGGATTTACCAACCTTAGCGGCGGTATGTTTGAAGGGTATGATCAGGTAAAAGGAAACTATATGCGCGGTTATGTAAATAAAGTTTTCCTCTTAAGCGATGGGCTTGCTAACCGCGGTATTACAGACCGGTTTAAACTTGCTGATATAGTCCGTGAAAAAAACCGAAGAGATGGCATTACTATTTCTACCTTTGGCGTTGGCAATGAGTTCAATGAGAATTTAATGGCAGATATTGCTGATTACGGCAGAGGAAACTACTATTATATAAAAAATTCAAGCGATATTCCCGAAATTTTTGCATCAGAGCTGCGCAATATGCATAATTTAGTTGGGCAAAACACAAAAGTGAAGGTTCGTTTTCCTAAGGATAATCTTCGTGTAAGCAAAGTTTTTGGATATCCCTATGATATTGAAGGCGATGTTGTTACAATTGATTTTAAAGATTTTTTTTCTGCTCAAAAAAAATCTGTGTTAATTAAGTTTGATATAACAAATGAAACAGATAAAAAGCTGGAGCTTGAAAGTGAACTTGTTTATGAAGATGTATCTTCTGATTTTAGACTTGTTACTGAACACAGTTTAAGCCGTATAGAGCAGACAACTAGTATAGAAAAATACAACTCTGCTAAAAATGAAACAGTTATTCAGTATGTTGCAATGTTTGAAGCAAATGAGATTATGGAAGAGGCATTGCGAAGTGCCGATGACGGAAATTATACTAAAGCTAAAGATATTATGAATGGTGCAATAAATTATATGGATGACCAGATGAAAAATGTTAATCCTTCACCTGAAATGAAACGACAGCAGGAAAATATGGATAAATACAGTAAAGAACTAGAATCTGCTGACACAAAATCTGAAGAAGAAAAAAACGAAATGCAGAAATCAGGAAAATATGATAATTATAATTCACGAAAAGGCAAGTAAAAAATAAGGTTTTTTCAGAGCAATTTGTCATGGGCAACATTTTAATGCATCATCACTTGCAACAGGTGTATATTTTTATCAAATAAATGCCGGTGAGTTTACTGATACCAAAAACTTACACTTGTAAAATATTTTAAATTATTTTTGTTTTATAGGCAGGTTAAATCCTGCCTTTTTTATTTTATTTTCTTGATTTCGTCATTAAATTCTTCCTTGACTTACTTAAAAAATTCTTGTTATTTACCATAAAAAGAAAGGGAATTATAGCGAAAATTCTTCTGTTTTAACAATTTTCAAATCAATTTTTCAAAATAATGCAAAAATCAATTATTCCTTCCTTATTTTTAATCAGAAGAAATCTGTTTCTTTTTTTATTTTTAACTATCGCATCAAGTATCCTTGCACAGGGTTCTGGCAATAAATACGCTGGCGAGTTTCTTGCTATTGGTGTTGGCGGCAGACCGCTTGGTATGGGCGGCGCTTATGTTTCGCTTGTAAGTGATGTTACCGCAGGTTATTGGAATCCCGGCGCACTTGCAAGACTTAACTATCCGCAATTTTCACTAATGCATGATGAAAGATTTGGTAATCTTGTAAATTATGATTACGGCTCAGTTGCCCTCCCTTGGGGCAAAAATGCTTCTCTTGGATTAAGTGTTATCAGACTTGGAGTTGATGATGTGCCTAACACCAAAAATGCCTGGCGTGACCTGAACAACAATGGTTATTTTGATCAGGGTGATAGAATTGATTACAGTGCGATTACATTTTTTAATGCTGCTGACTGGGCATTTATTGCCACATATTCCAAAGCTGCAAATGAAAAACTTTCTTATGGTGTAAATCTTAAAGTTATTTCCAGATCAATTGATAATGGCAATGCATGGGGAATAGGTTTTGATGTTGGTGCAATTTATAATGTATCTCCAAAGTTCAGAGTTGGTGCAAACTTAATGGATGTAACAACTACATTACTTGCATGGAATACCGGCAGAAAAGAACTGATTACACCAACTGCCAAAATCGGCGGTTCCTATGATATTCCTTTTTTCAAAACCGGCAGGATAACTCCCGCTGTTGATTTTGATGTTAGATTTGAAAACCGTAAATTTGCATCTCTTGCAAATATTGGACCCGTTAGCTTTGATATGCATGCAGGACTTGAATACGGTTTTAAAGATTTGTTTGCTCTTCGTGTTGGCTATAATGATGTAAAACAGCTTACCTTTGGTGCAGGTATTAAACTGCCAAAACTTAATCTGGATTATTCATTTGCTAAATTTGATGGCTCTGACCAGCTTGGTAATACTCACCGGATTTCAGTTACTTTCACACTTGATGATGAAAAATTCAAAAGGAAAGATAAATAATTCATCTCAATTAATATCATAGAATTTTAATTATATGTCCCGTAATTTTACGGGACATTTTTTTTATTATATAAATTTTTGTTATGCTATTTTAACAAGCTCCACACATCTCTAATTAAGAGGAGGGAGGTCAGTAGTCTATTTGTTAAGATGAGGTCTGAAATGGTATTTCAAAATTTGGTAATTTGTATTATAATAATCTTATGACCTCACACTCCATCTCCCTCTCCTGAAAGGAGAGGGAGTGCCATGACTACAAATCTTTACTCCTCTCTCCTATAAGGAGAGGGGCAAGGGGAGAGGTATTAAACCAAACTTCTTCCTTCCTGCCGCCAGTGCAGTATTTTGGAGAAGGTGTGCCATGACTACAAATCTTTACTCCCCTCTCCTATAAGGAGAGGGGCAAGGGGAGAGGAGATAAACCAAACGCCTTCCTTCCTGCCGCCAGTGCAGTATTTAGGAGAAGGTGTGCCATGACTACAAATCTTTACTCCCCTCTCCTATAAGGAGAGGGGCAGGGGGAGAGGTGTTAAACAAACTCTCCATATAAGGAGATTGAAATATCTATGGAAATAAAACGATACCAAAAAGTTATATATTTCATAATACTAGCTATATCAGTTTTATGGTGCTGCGGTATTTTACTTGCTCCAATCTGGGCAGGTGATAACGGAATAAAAGGTCAGATTTCTGATGGGATATATTCATTTTATTCAAAATCATGCCATCAGCTTGATAGCCGTTCGCACCACTTATTTGGTCATAAATTGGGCGTCTGTTCAAGATGCACATCTATTTACTTTGCGTTTTTGCTTGGTGTCATTATTTATCCGTTTTTGCGGAAATTAAGCAATATTGATCTTCCCTCATTGCTTTGGCTGTTTATTCCTGTCGGATTAATGGTTGTTGATGTTGGGTTAGATTTGTTGGATGTGCAGAAAAATACATTTTTAACACGTGATTTAACAGGTGGAATAATTGGAGTGGTGCTTCCGTTTTTTATTATTCCCGGAACCATAAGAGTATTTTATGAATACTTTACTCCGCCTGATGTAATACCAAAAAAATAAATTTTCTATCGCAAGAAAGCTTCGCCCCCTCTCCTATAAGGAGAGGGACAGGGGGAGAGGTGTTAAACCAAACTCTCCTATAAGGAGAGGGGCAGGGGGAGAGGTGTTAAACCAAACTCTCCTATAAGGAGAGGGGCAAGGTCCGAAGGACTCTTATGGAGGGGGAGAGGTAATAAGTTTTTCCTCTTAAAATAGTGGGTTAGTATTGAGGTCAAAAATATATGCAGCATCCAAATAAATTTACACCTGTAATTATTAGCACCTTTGTTATGGTGTTTGTATCTTTATTCCCTGTTTTGAACCTGATTAACCTCATCTGCTGTGCAGGTATAATTCTTGGCGGTGCATCAGGTACGTGGTATTATGCCCGTCAGCTTGAAAAAGCCGGAGAATTTATTCAGAATAAAGATGGTATTATGATCGGTCTGCTTGCAGGAATTATTTCAGCTATTATATATGTAATTTTTTCAACAACAATCCTTATGTTAAGCAAACAAAATCCTGTTGAAATGATATACAAGCTAACCGAGCAGTACAAATTCAGCATTCCGCCTGAATCTGAAAAAATGCTGCATTCTATTTATGAAGATTATCAAAATAACGGCTTCAGTCCTTTTATGATTGGCATAGAACTGGTTTCCAGAATATTTTCGCATTGTATCTTTGGTCCTGTAGGCGGATTGATTGTTGCTTCAATTTACAATAAACGAAGAAGGAATGTATAACAATTTTCTTAATATTATATTATAGATAAATAACACTTGATATTTTTTCCATTTTCCGGGTCTCAATAGAAGAAATGCTGTTTTGTCTCTTATTACACTTATATGAGTAAAATCAATTTTAATAAATATTTTTCAATAATTCCTGCAGCACCCCGGCAGGCAAGTAGTATAATTTATGTTATGCTTCTGCTTTTAGTATTTAGTCTAATAAATGTATATTTTTCACCAACAAAATTAATTTTTAATGACGTTGCAGGAATAAATAGTGTAAACGGTTGTCCGCTTTTTACCTTTACAGGTATTCCATGCCCATTATGCGGTGAAGGAAGGGTTTTTACAAGTTTAACCAGATTTCAATTTACTGAAACGTTTTATTATAATCCATTAGGTTTGGTTTTTTATATAATATCAGGATTTATCTTTTTTACAATTTTAATTCTTGCTATAAAGAAAAAAATGATTCAGTTTCATAAACCGGCAATTAAACTTTGGTATATTCCCGTTTTATTTCTTATTATTATGTGGGTTTTAAACATTTTATACGGTCATCATCACTGATTTAGTCATTTTGGTTTAAATTGAAAAGACCCTAAATTTTAATTATATTTACTAATTAATCAATTATTTTAAAGGAATTTCTTATGAAAATATTTATAGATACAGCAAATTTAAATGAAATTAAAGAAGCAGCAAGTTTTGGGATTCTTGATGGTGTTACAACTAATCCCTCACTTATGGCTAAAGAAGGATACAAAGATGCCCGTAAAACATACGAAGAAATCTGCAAAATAGTTAGCGGACCCGTTAGCGCTGAAGTTGTTTCTACCGATTATGAAGGAATTTTAAAAGAAGGACGTGAACTTTCTAAAATTGCCCCTAATATTTACGTAAAAGTACCATTAATAATGGAAGGTTTAAAAGCTGTTAAAACCTTTTCTGATGAGGGAATACGAACAAATGTTACATTATGCTTTTCACCTTCTCAGGCAGTGCTTGCAGCAAAAGCCGGTGCAGCTATTATCAGTCCCTTTATTGGAAGACTTGATGATATTTCACATGACGGTATGCAGCTTGTAGAAAATATAGTTCAGATTTACAGCAACTACAGCTTTGAAACAGAAATACTTGTTGCAAGTATCCGTCATCCTATGCATTTTGTTGATTCCTGCCTTGTTGGTGCTGATATTTGCACAATACCGTTTAAAGTTATCAATCTGCTTGTTAAACATCCGCTTACTGATGTAGGATTAGAAAAATTTCTTGCTGACTGGAAAAAAAATATGCAATAATTTTAAAATACTTTTAACATTTTAAAAAAATAAATTTAAAAAATCGGATTAAAGGGTCTATATAATCTTTGGCTAAAAAAACAGCTTTTTACGATCTTCACAAATCATACAATGCAAAAATAGTTGATTTTGCCGGTTTTGAAATGCCTGTTCAATATGATGGGATAATTTCTGAGCACATGGCTGTCCGCAATTCCGTTGGCGTATTTGATGTCTCTCACATGGGTGAATTTTTTGTAAACGGAAAAGATGCACTCGCTTTTTTACAGAAATGTACAACAAATGATGTTTCAAAATTATCAACTGGTAAAATTCAGTATTCAGCTATGTGTTATGAAGATGGCGGAGTAGTTGATGACCTGCTTGTTTACTGCTTTGGTGACCAATATATGCTTGTTGTTAATGCCTCTAATATTGAAAAAGATTTTAACTGGCTTTCTTCCAATAAAACCGGATTTGATGCTGAGCTTGTTAACCGAAGTGATGATTTTTCGCTGCTTGCTGTGCAGGGTAAAAATTCATTACCTGCGCTGCAAAAATTAACCGATACTGATCTTTCATCGTTAAAATATTATACATTTGCCGAAGGCAAAATTGCCGGAGTTGATGCAGTTATTTCAAGAACCGGATATACCGGTGAAGCCATGGGTTTTGAATTATATATTTCTTCTGATATTACAACCAGCGAAAAAGTTTGGAAAGAAATTTTTAAAGCCGGTGAGGAGTTCAACATTAAGCCAATTGGACTTGGTGCTCGTGATACTTTAAGACTAGAAGCTGGCTATTGCCTGTATGGAAATGATATAGATAAATCAACCAACACCATTGAAGCCGGACTTGGATGGATTACTAAACCTAAAAAAGGTGAATTTAACGGTAAATCTAAAGTTGAAGCAGAGCTTGCAAACGGTTCTAAAAGAAAACTTATTGGATTTATTGTTGCAGGCAGGCTTCCTGCCAGACAGGGGTATGAAATTTATTGTAACAATAAAAAAATTGGAGCCGTAACCAGCGGAAGCATGTCACCCTGCCTTAATAAAAATATAGGATTGGGATATGTTGAATCAGCATTTGCTATACCCGGCACAAACATTAAAATTAAAATCCGCAGCGATTTTGCTGATGCGGAAATTGTAAAAACTCCGTTTATTGGTAAAGAATAAATAATCCACATCTATAATTTTTTATAAATGGATAACTAAATTTCATTAATGGAAATATTAAATAAAAAACAATATGGAAACTAAACCCCTTAAGATAAGTTTATTTTTTGCTCATGATTATATTGAAAGCGAGCTTATTTTAAAAGATAAAAATGTTGTTGTTATTGATGTTTTAAGAACATCTGCCACAATGTTAACCGGATTGAATAACGGAGCTAAAGAAATTATTCCTACCGAAAGTATTGCAGCAGCCGGAATGATTGGCAGAAACTCCGAAGGGCACGCGCTGCTTTGCGGAGAAAAAAATGCAAAGTTAATTGAAGGTTTTAATCTTGGAAACTCCGTTAAGGAATACAGCGAAGAAAATGTTAAGGGTAGGATTCTTGTTTTTCACAGCACAAACGGAACCCCCTCGTTAATGAAATCAAAATTTGCCAGCAATTGTATTTTAGCAAGTTTTCTTAATATGGAACGTGTTGTAAATTATCTTCATGAATTAAATGAGGATTTTATTGTATTATGCGCCGGCAAAAACGGCGAATTTTCTCTTGAAGATACAGTCTGTGCAGGCATGCTTGTTAGCAGGCTTAGAAAGCATGATAGTAAAAATAAGTATATACTTACTGATTCCTCTCTGGGTGCTGCTATGCTGTATTCTGCTTATAAAAATGACCTTCTGAAAATGATGAATGATTCAGAACACGGGCAGTATCTTGTTTCTCTTGGGTTTGGGGATGATCTTTTTGCTTGTGCAGAAGTTGATAAGTATAACCTGCTGCCTGTTTTAAAAAACGGTGTTATTAAATCTATAGAAGCATTTGCTTCAGATCCAAAGCTGAAGATGAAAAAAGTATCACAAAAATCAGTTAGTTAATTAAGTTTAATTTATCATTTGATTTTTTAATATATTCAGTTCCATTTATTAACAATTTAAATATTTTACCATCAGTAAACTAAAGGATAAAAAAAACCGACTTTCCCGTGAAAGTACTCGCAGTTCCAAAGGTACTTCCAGAAAATTTGAAGAAGGTTTGCCAATATCTAATAAAAAGCAAATCCTTGGGTTTTTTCTTATACTTTTTAGTATCCTTATTATCCTCAGTATTGTTTCTTATTCTGCTTCAGATGAAACCAGACTTGATTCTGTTAGTATATCTGAGATATTTAAAAAAGAAAATCAAACAGCAAACTATACAACATCTAACTGGCTGGGAATTATCGGTGTAATTATTTCAGGGATTTTTGTCCGCGGTGCTTTTGGTTATTTCTCTTTGATAATACCTGCCTTATTTATAGTTTTCGGAATTCAGATGATGAGAAAACGCAGTCTTATGGAACTCATGCAGTTTTCTGTTTATTCGCTTTTCCTTATGATCTTTATTTCTGCTTTATTTGGTTTATTTAGAACTACTTTAGGAGTTGATAAGATACCTTATACATTGGTTGGCACTAGCGGTGAATATTTTTCTTCTGTATTTAATCTGCTTCTTGGTTCACTTGGAAGCTATATCCTTCTTTTTGGACTTGTTGGCGTATTTGCATTTCTGCTTATTGACCGTGATATTGCCCGTTCATTTGCGCGGCTAAAATTGTTGTATGAATCATTCCGCGATAAATTCCGCTCATCAATGGAAGAAATGAAAGAACGGAAAGATGAAGAAAACCGCTTGCGTGAAGAAGAAAATGATCTTAAGGCAAAACGTGATTTGATACGCAATGAGCGGGAAAAGATCTCTAAAACTAAAAAGCTTGTTAAAACTGATGATGAAATTACCACTGAGCCCGATATAAAAGATACAAAAATTAACCGACCGGTTGAAAATGAACTTGTAGTTGAAGAAAAACCGAAAGATAAATCAACAAAAATTAAGGGAGAACCAGCTGAAGATATTACAAAGGAAGATGAAAAATCTACTGCAATAGATTTAACCAATGCTGAAAATAATACTGAAACAGTTGTTCCTCCGGGAAAGTTAATCAATAAATCTCCCAAAATTGGTGATATTATTCCCGATGAAATTCAGGATGATTTTACTTACCCTGTTGAAACCCTTGATGATTACCGCCTGCCATCACTTGACTTGCTTGATGAGCCATTAAAAGAAGAACTTGATGTTATAAGCGATGAAGAACTTAAAGAAAACGGCAGGCTGCTGCAGGCAAAACTTCTTAATTTTGGCGTTAAGATTGAAAAAGTAATTGCTACTCCCGGACCTGTTGTTACTTTATATGAGCTTGTTCCTGCAGAAGATGTTAAACTTAGCAGAATTGAAAGTCTGCAGGATGATATTGCACTTGCTATGAAGGCAAAAGGTATCAGAATGATAATTCCCATTCCCGGAAAAGGTACTGTTGGTGTTGAAATACCTAATTATAACCCGGTTACTGTTAAAATAAGAAGTGTTGTTGGCTCAAAAAAGTTTGCTGAATCAACCTATGCACTTCCTATAGCACTTGGCAAAACAATCTCCGGTGATGTATTTGTTGATGACCTTTCTAAAATGCCGCATCTGCTTGTTGCCGGTTCAACCGGTTCTGGTAAATCAGTTGGAATTAATGTCATTGTTACAAGTTTATTGTATAAACTTCATCCTACTGACCTGAAATTTATTTTAATTGACCCCAAAAAAATTGAACTAAATCTTTACGATAAGCTGCGTAATCATTATCTGATAAATTCAAAAGACTATAATGAAAAAATTATAACAATATCGCAAAATGCAGTACTTGCTCTAAAAGGTCTTGAGATAGAAATGGAAAAACGATATGAGCGGCTTGCCAATGCAACAGTGCGTAATATTGCTGATTACAACAAAAAGTTTAAAGAAGGACGCCTTAAAGATGATGAGAACATTAAGCATGGCAAGATGCCTTATATAATTGTGATAATTGATGAGCTTGCCGATCTGATGATTACCGCAGCACGTGAAGTTGAAGAGCCTATTGCAAGACTTGCTCAGCTTGCCAGAGCTGTTGGTATTCACCTGATTCTTGCTACGCAAAGACCCTCTGTTGATGTTATTACAGGTGTAATTAAAGCAAACTTTCCTGCAAGAATTGCATATCTTGTTAACAGTAAGGTTGATAGCCGTACAATACTTGATATGAACGGAGCTGAACAATTGCTTGGCAAGGGAGATATGCTATACACTCCGCCTGGAGTTGGAAAACCAGTTAGGATACAGTGTCCTTTTATTACAAGCGAAGAAGTTGAAAAAGTAGCTGAATATATTGGTGCTCAAAAAGGTTTTGCCAGAAATTATGAACTGCCTTCCGTAAACCAGAAAAAGAAAATAGGGGCATTTGATGATGATGAAGATCGTGATGAATTGTTTGAAGAAGCAGCAAGAATTATTGTGAGATACCAGCAGGGTTCAGTTTCTTTATTACAGCGCAAATTAAAAATTGGCTATGCCCGCGCCGCTCGCATAGTAGATGAGCTTGAATCCGCAAATGTGGTCGGACCCTTCGACGGCTCCAAAGCCCGCGAAGTGCTTGTAGAAACCGAAGCACAGCTTGAGCAGTTGATATAAAATTTATATTCATCCTGCAAAATTACATCACTCAAATTTTTCTCTATTAAAATTACATTACTCAATTACAATATCAATAAATTATTCAGTTTAAAAATTTAATGAATAATTTTGGACAAGTTTGCAAATTACTGTTTATACAGTACATAGAAGGTGCTTTTTATACTTATTTTCTTCAACCATTTACCGTTTAAAATCATCTAATTTTATATAATTTGTAATAAATCCCGTTATATTGATACTAACAATATAACTAAACACAAACAAAACTTAATGAACTTAACTTTTAAAGCAGTCCTCGTGCTTTTGTTTATATTCAGCTTCAGTATTTCTCTGTTTGCCCAGGGTATTATTAAAGGAAAAGTTACCGAACAGGGTTCAGGCACACCGCTTGAAGCAGATGTTAAGCTGTTTGCTTCAGGTGATTCAGCGCTTGTTAAAGGCACAAAATGCCTGCCTTCAGGTGAATTTTCCCTGGATAATATTTCAGCCGGCAATTACAGGATTGAAATAAACTTAATGGAGTATTCTGTATTAAACATAGATAACATTAAAGTATCTTCATCATCTTCAGTAACGCTTGATACATTAAAGCTTTCTAAACAAACTGTAACTACTGATGAAATTCTGATTGAGGGAGAAAAAGGACTTATACAGCTTACAGCTGATAAAAAAATATTCAATGTGGATAAATCTGCCCTCAATAAAGGGGGCACAGCGCTTGATGTTTTAAAGAAAACTCCGCTTGTTGATGTTGATTTGAACGATAATGTTACATTGCGGGGAAGCCAGAACGTTAAGATACTTGTTGATGATAAACCTTCCCGATATGCCAGTTTAAAACAAATTCCCGCAGATGCAATTGAGCGTATTGAACTTATTACTAATCCGCCTGCAAAATATGAAGCTGAAGGTGTAACAGGGCTGATAAATATCGTAATGAAAAAAAATAAGATCATTGGTTTTCAGGGCAGCGTTAATGGAGGCGGTAACTATTCCGAAAGGTTTTCTGGGTGGGGCGGACTGGATTTAAGCTTAAAGAAAAAGCAAACCGGTATATTTGTTAATTTTTATTCCGGTACATGGAACAATAACAACAGCAATAACAGTACAACAAACTATTTTACTGATAATACATCTTTGATATCAAGCAGTTCAGGAAGAAATAACGGGTATTGGCTTTGGGGACAGTTTAGTGCTGAGTACGAGCTTGCACATGGAAAATCCATTGGTTTTGAAGGAAGTATTGGAAACGGAAAATGGTTTAACAATGATAACGGTACTGCAAAGAATTTTAATTCGCTCAATAGCTTAACAGGCTATTATACTCAAGGCGGTAACAGAGACGGTCTTTGGGAAAATCTTACGGGCAGCATTTATTTTAACAATAAATTTAACGATCTTGGGCAGGAGTGGAGCGGGGATATTACATTTTCACGAAATAGGAATGATTTTAACATGAAGCTCTTTAAACAGGATTATGATGCTAATTCATTTCCGATTAATAATACTCCTTTAGACCAAAGAGATACTACAACACAAAAAAATTATAACCTCAATATTCAGACTGATTATTCTCATCCTTTAAATAAGATTTCAAAAATCGAAACAGGTTATAAAGGTACATACCGGAGTAATGATAATGATTTCAAATCAGATTCATTAGATTATTCAGTAAATAATTTTGTAACCAATACCGCAACACAAAATCATTTTAAGCTTACAGAATTTATTAATGCAGTTTACGGAACATTTTCCAGCTCAATAAAGAATTTTAGCTATAAGTTGGGTGTAAGGTTTGAGCAAACCAAAGCAAAAGGTGAGCTTTTAACAAACAATACATCTTTCAAACAAAGCTACATTGATTTTTTTCCTTCACTAAGTTTTGCTCAAAAAATTGGATCAGGGCATCAGCTTCAGCTTAGTTACAGCAGGCGAATAACCAGACCTAATATTTGGCGTTTGAACCCGTTTTACAGAAAGTGGAGCCCAAACTTTGCTATGGTTGGGAATCCTGAACTTAAACCTGAATATACTGATTCATACGAATTAAGTTTTATGTTTTTTAATAATATTGCAACAGTAACTCCGCTGCTTTTCTACAGGCAAAATCATGATGTAATTTCTTCTTATAATTACCTGCAGGATTCAAACATTACGGTTACTACATATAAAAATGCTGCCGGCTCAAAATCTTATGGAATGGATCTCTTGATTAATTCATATACTTTCCCATGGCTTAACCTTAACGGTACTTTCAGTTTCTATAATACTAAATTTGATTCTGATCCCTTACTGACTGATTATGCTGCTGAAGATGGATTTACCTGGAAAGCAAATCTTCGGTCTGTTTTCACTTTTACCGGTTTATTTAATGTTGAACTTTATTATTCATATACCGGCAAAAAAATTAATATTCAGGGTACAGAAGAACCTACTCAGAATTTTGATATCGGTTTCAGTAAATCATTCTTAAAAGATGCTCTGACTATCAGTTTAAAGGTTAGTGATATTTTCAATACTGTAAAGTTTGGACAATATGTAAATACATCTGCATACAACATGACTTCTGATCAGGATTGGAGCTCAAGGCAGTTTTCGCTAAATTTATCATTCAGGTTTGGCAATACAAAAGATTACTTGCAAAAGCATAAAAAGGTAAAACAATACAACACTGAAAAAAATGATCAGCAGGATGGCAATCAAAATAGATAATATTTTTTTATAGCATAGCGGTTTAAAGGGAAAATTAACAATTTTCCCTTTTTGGTTTATTTACAAATATTTAATATTTTTATGGAATGACAAAATATTTTTCACTGTTTATTACATTAAATTAGTGTAAATTTGTATAATAATAACTAAAAGGAGCAAAAATGACTAAGTTTTTTCTTCCCAAATTGCTGATTTTGGCAATATTTTTAATAAATTATAACCTTTTTTCTCAGGAAGATATTACAGCTCAAGATGTAATCCAAAATGTGCAGAATGCATATAAGGATATTTCAGATGCCAAGGCATCATTTTCGCAAACAATAAAATATAATAAATCCAAAGCGCAATCTTCAAGCGGCACACTTTATATTAAAAAGGAAAACAAGTACCGTATTGAAACAGGTTCACAAACCATTGTTACAGATGGAAGCACTTCTTGGTCATATACACCATCTAAAAAGCAAGTTGTAATAGATTACTACAAGGAAACTGGCAATACATTTTCACCTAACAAATATCTTTTCCAATATCCCGAAAACTTTTATAGTGACCTTACAGGTACTGAAAAGCTAAGCGGAAAAGATGTTTATGTTCTATCACTTAAACCAAGGGAGAGCGGTTATGTAAAATCCGCAAAACTTTGGGTGGGCAAAGATGACTGGATAATAAAGAAGATTTATATTCTAACTGATGAATCATCATCAACATATTCTATAAAGAATATTCAGACTAATATTGGAGTTGCAAATTCCAAGTTCACATTCTCTCCGCCTGAAGGGACAGAAGTGATAGATATGCGATAATCAGTACAATCATAAAAAAGCTAATACTTGAGCCGCAGCAGGAAAATTAATATAATTATCAGCACATTGCTGCTGGCATTTTTTATGTATCTGGCATTCAGAAATGTCAACTTTCATGAATTGTTTGAGATCTTAAAAACCACAAACTACCTTTATGTATTTTTAGGAATGTCTATTGGAGTCTTTGGCGGATCGGCTGTAAGGGCTGTAAGATGGGGTGTTTTAATGGAGCCTGTTAAAAAAGATATTCCTTTTTCAAGTTTGTTTGCAACTACAATAATTGGCTATATGATGAACAATCTTTTTCCCCGCTCAGGTGAAGTTGTTCGTCCGTATATGCTTGGTAAAAGAGAAAATATTTCACGTGCCTCTGCATTTGCAACAATTATAGTTGAGCGGATAATAGATACTGTAATGTTTCTTTTGATGTTTGGAATTGCCTTAATTTATTTTAAAAATAAAATTACAAACGCAATCCCATCAATTGGCTCAGCGGTTATAATACTTTCGGCAGCAATATTTATTTTGCTTGCATGGATATTATTTATGATGATAAAACCCGGGCAAAGCTTAAGACTTGTTAAATTTTTCACCCGCTTTCTTCCGCAAAAACTGCATGAAAAAGTGGATAATATTTTTACATCTCTGCTGCATGGCTTTGAAGTATTAAAAAAACCCTCTTTATTTTTAAGGATTGCAATTTATTCTGTCTTATTATGGGCAGCATATCTTATTAGCACCTATATTCCGTTCTATTCGTTTAATATATTAACATCTGGTGAAGGCACAAATCTGTTAAAAGGTTTATGGGATGCAAATCTGCTTCTTGTTTTAATTAATGTTGCAATGTTCATTCCTTCTCCGGCAGCTACAGGTCCGTATCATTACATTTGCAAAGTTACACTTGTAAATATGTTTATGGTAACAGAACCTGCTGCGCTTGGTTACGGTACGGCAACTCATGCTATGAGCTTCCTTCTTTTTTTGATTGCCGGAATTTTTTATTTTTTTAAATATAATTATAAACTTTCAGATATTAAGCAGCAGTCTGCTGCTGTGTGAACTGTATGAAAATTGGAATTATTGGTACCGGTTATGTTGGGTTAGTTTCGGGGGTTTGTTTTGCAGAAAACGGCAACAGCGTTATTTGCATGGATGTTGATGAAAAGAAAATTGACCGCCTTAAAAAAGGTGACCCTGTTATTTATGAACCCGGACTAGAAGAACTGCTGCAAAAAAATCTGGCTGAGCAAAGAGTAGAGTTTACCTCTAGTCTGAAAGATGTTGTGCAGAAAAGTGATGTAATTTTTCTTTGCCTTCCAACCCCGCCTTTTGAAGATGGCTCTGTTGACCTAACTCATGTGCTTGATGCAGCTGGTAAAATGGCAAAGTATATTAACGGTTATAAGGTAATTGTAAGCAAAAGTACTGTGCCTGTTGGCACCTGCGGTAAACTTAAAAAGCTTATTGCCTTAAAAACTAAAAATAAGTTTGATGTTGTCTCAAATCCTGAATTCCTTAAAGAAGGTGCAGCTGTACCTGATTTTATGTCACCCGATAGAGTTGTTGTTGGCACTAAAAGTAAAAAAGCTGCTACAATTATGCGGGAACTGTACAGCAGTTTTATGAGAGTATCTGAGCGATTTATATTAATGGATGAACGCTCAAGCGAGCTTACTAAATATGCCGCAAACTCTATGCTTGCACTGCGAATTTCTTTTATGAATGAACTTGCCAACTTAAGCGGTATTGTTAAAGCTGATATTAATATGATTAGAAAGGGTATTGGCTCTGATTCAAGGATTGGTTCAAGTTTCCTTTTCCCGGGGGTTGGCTACGGAGGCAGCTGCTTTCCTAAGGACGTAAAAGGTTTGCTGAACACTTCCGCTGATTTTGGATATGATTTTAAGATTCTTAAAGCCATTGATCAAATAAATAACCGCCAAAAACTTATTCTTGCTGAAAAAATATTGAAGCACTACAAAAATAATATTAAAGGAAAAACTTTTACTCTATGGGGGTTATCTTATAAACCAAGAACTGATGACCTGCGTGAAGCACCTGCACTGACAATTATACAAAAACTAACTGAGTGCGGTGCAAAGATTAATGCATTTGATCCTGTTGCCTCAGAAAATTTTAAAATGATGTATGGAAAAAAATTTAAAGGGGTAAAAGTTTATAAAGATAATTATTCTGCACTTAAAAATTCGGATGGGCTAATTCTTGTTACTGAATGGAATGAATTCCGCCTGCTTGATATTAAACGAATGAAAAAACTGATGAAAAAACTTGTTGTGTTTGACGGAAGGAATATTTATGATGCAAAATTTATGCGTAAAAATGGTTTTAAGTATTATGGTATTGGTTTTTAAATTTTACAATATTTTAACCAAACCCGTATCTTTTTGTTAAGATGCGGGTTTTTATTTATTTTGAAATTATATCACGAAGTCTTTTGTTATTATATCTAAGAAATATTTACTTATGAAAGTTTTTCTGAAAATTCTTTTTATTGCAATATTTTTGCCTGTTTGTATTTTTACACAAACTAAAGATGAATTAATAAATAAAGGGATAGATCACGTTTATAAACTTGAATTTGATTCTGCAAATGCTATTTTTCAGGGTTTTATAAATTCTGATCCCCGTGACCCCACAGGTTATTTTTTTCAAGCTATGACTGAATGGTGGCATATTTATATTAATAAAGATGACCGCTCTAATGATGATAATTATCTTTCAAAAGTTGATAAATGCATTAAAGTTTGCGAAGAACGTATTGAAGAAAACGAAAATGATGATTGGGCAACTTTTCTCTTAGGGGGAGTAATTGGCTACCGCGGATTTATGAATGTTATGCGTGATAACTGGCTTAAAGCTATTGATGATGGTAAACAGGGTTTAAATCTTATTCAGAAAAGTTATGACCTTAATCCCTCTAATAAAGATGCTGTACTTGGACTTGGAATTTACAACTATGCTGTTGACTATGTTGTAGAAAGATATCCGTTTCTTAAAGCTGTGCTGTTCTTTTTCCCAAAAGGAAATAAAGAGCTTGGTTTATCTCAGCTTCGTGATGTTGCCGAAAATGGCAAATATTCCAAAACTGAAGCTGCAGTTACGCTTGCCTATATTCATTTATCTTATGAAAAGAATTACACCGAAGCAATGAAATATGTTAATGTGCTTGTGGGCAGATATCCGAATAATCCTGTTTTTGGCAGATTTCTGGGTAAATGTTATGTTGGCACTAATAATTTCTCTGCAGGGGCGCAGCAATACAGCAGTATGATCCAAAAAGCAGATAGTAATTATTCTGGTTATAATAATAATTATATGCGCAGAGAATTTAATTATTATCTTGGTGTATGCCTAAGCCGAACCGGTGATCCTGATGGGGCACTAAAACATTATGAAACTGCAATTGAGATATGTAAAACACTTGATAAAGCAGGTGAAGAATCTCCCTACTATGTATTTTCTGTACTTGGAACGGGGATAATTTATGAAATGAAGGGTAATATATCAGAAGCAATTAAATTTTATGACCGGGTTCTTGCAATGCGGGATGTTGAAAACTCAAAAGAAAAGGCGCAAAAACTTAAAGATGATGCCCTAAAATAGCTATTAGCGGTTATCAGCTGCTATTTGAAAAGAAGTTACATTTATTAATTCTCTGTAATCATAAAACCCTATTGTTAAACCCAAATCATTGGTTTTACGTTTATTTTTATATAGGTTATCTCTTTTCATTTGCCCGTACTTTGAATAATAATCATAAAAAATATAATCTGAACTTATTGTATTTATCCTTTGTGTTTTAATACAAGGAATCACAGATGTATCTAAATGATAATTTTCCCAGGATAAATATTTTTTTGATATTGTATAATTTCCAAAGTCAAACATTTGCCACTCAGTATTTTTAACAACGGGATATTTTAAGTTTATTACAATTGTGCTGAATGCGTAAAATGAATCAGGTGAAGCGGTAAATTGCTGACCAACTGAAAATAATCCGGGCACCGGAGTTTCTTTATTGTTAAATTTTTTAAATGGAAATGCAGGAGTTGTTGGTCCCCGGTAACCGTAACAAACCATTGAGTATTCTGTGTTAGTATAATAATATCTGCTTGCTATAGTATCAGTTCCGTATATAACCCTGTCATAAATTACTCTAACCGGACCGCCTATTGGTACTATTGTATCATAAAGAATTTCACTGTATCCCGAACCTGTTAAAGGGTATGAACTGAAATAATGGCGGATAGAATCTGGGCGAATGTTTTCTGCACTTAAAGTTACCGTATAAAACCATTTGCTTCCAATTGTAAATGGATACTGAAAGCTTGATGTATCAACATTTTCTGGGGGATTTGGATTAGGACCAGTAGTATTATCATTACCGCAGGATGAATAAATTATTAAAATAACAACTAATAAGAGGAATTTAACTAAAAATAAATAATTTTTCCGCATTTGGTAATAAATAATACTGCATAAATAGAATAGATTTTGAAAAATAAAAAAAGATTCCCGCCTTTTTCCCAATATGGTATAAAACGGGAAACCTAAAAATTACTATGGAATTATAAGTTCTTGCCCAACCTGAATTTTATCAGGGTCAGATAACTTATCAGTATTGGCGTTAAAAATATCCATATATTTGCCTGCATCTCCGTAATACTCTTTAGCAATTTTGCTTAAAGTATCGCCTGCCTGAACAATATAAGTGCGTTCAGTTTTACCTGCACCGCCTGCAGCACCTTCCATACCTGCGCCGCCTGCAATTCCTTCTTCGTTTAACATTTTGATTTCTCCTTATTTTAATTATTTAAAAATGTAACCTAAATTTACTCTGTGTGTACTGCCAACTTTGCCAAGGGAATTAAGCGAATAATCAAAAACATATTTTTCTGCAAAGCGGATTCCCAGTCCGGTAGAAAACCCTGAAATACCAAGCGATGTTCCTAACTTCATATCCTGCCTGCTTTCATTATCATATCCTAATCGTGCTGATACATAATCGCTGAAAATAAACTCAGCACCAATTGAAAATGCTTTAAAATGCTGAAGGAATTTCTCGCGGCTTTCATTAAGTTTGGAAAATGTAACATTAAGCCGTACAGGTGTATGCTCTAATCTTTTTGATACTCCAACCCTTACATCAAGCGGAAGTTTTTCCTTTGTTTCTATATAAGAGCTTAGCTGCGCACCAAGGTTATTTATTCCAAAGCTTAATGAAAATTGTGACTTTGGCAAATGATACTGTACACCAATATCTAATGCCAATGCGGATGATTTATACTCAGCAATGCCTGAATAAATATATTTAAGTGTAACTCCGTAATTTATTTTATCGTAAATAAAATTGCCGTATCCAACAGAAAGCATCAGATCATTGGCATTAAAAGTTTCACCGTTTGTTATACCATTTTCATCCGCTCTTTCAAATGAGCCGTAATTAAAGTATTTTATGCCAACACCAAACCAGCCAAGATCTTTATATTTTGTTGCGTAAGCAAGTGTGCCAAATTTTATATCAAGCAGATATTTCCCGAATCCCGCTGAAACTTTGCTGTTTGTTATTGTGCTTAAACTGCCCGGATTATAAAACATTGCATTCGGGTCATCTGTATAGGTATCAAATGCCCCTGCAAGTGATGATGCTTTTGCTCCGGTTTCTACCCTTAAAAAATCAAATGCGGGAATTTCTGTCTGTGAGTAAACATTCAGAAATAATGGTGTAATAATAAATAAGGCGGGTATTACAAATTTTTTAAGCATGTAATTAAAATTATTAATTGTGAAATTAAAACTGTGAAAGTAGAAATTTTCCGGGGGCTTTTTTGGTTATATTAATTGAAAATTGATTAAATTTACCTATAATATCTCAAAATTATCGTATTTTTTATTAAAGTCAAGCCACTCTATTTTACAGGATTTAACTGCTGAACCATGCGGACCCAATGTTGCCTTTTCTACCAATGCTTCTAAATATTCATGCCTTCCATTAGCTATTATTTCAACATCACCATTGAAAAGGTTTTTTGCATAACCTGTAATTTTAAGCTCTGAGGCATAACGTAATATGAAATACCTGTATCCAACGCCCTGCACTCTGCCCGAAACGGTAATTTTTATTCCTGAATTTTTAATTGTGTCCAAATTCTCAATTTTGTATATTTTGTTTTTTAAAATACTCATACATTTCTGTAAACAAAATACCTGCAATCATCAATCCACCCCCAATAAACTGCCAGGCTGAAAAATGTTCATTAATAAATAAAACCGAAAGCAATACAGCAGCAGGCTGCTCCCAAGTGTAAATTATACTTGCGCGTATTGGTGTTGTTTCTTTTTGGTATCTGTTAAGAAGTATGGTTGTAACAAATGTTGCCATCACACCCATATATAAAAACGAAAGTAATTGGTTTTGTGAAAAAGTAATTACTGAAAAGTCTTCTAAAATAAATCCCATACCGCCTGCTGAAATTACCACACACCATAGCTGAAGAAAAATAAGTGTATAAACATTATATTTATTTGTATAAACATCAACGTAAATAATATAAAAAGCCCAGCAAAATGTACAAATTAATGTTATCAAGTCGCCTTTGTTCAGCCCGTTTGCATTTGGCTGTGTTAACAGGTATAACCCTGCAAAAACTATCAGTATTCCAATCCAGTTTTCTGCATGGACTTTTTTCTTTGTTATGGAATACTGCGCAAATGGTATTAATAAAATGGTTATACCTGTTATAAGGGCTGAGTTTGATGCTGTGGTATATATCATCCCAATTGTCTGTGTAGCAAAACCTGCGAACTGAAATAATCCAAGTAATATGCCTGCTTTTATAATTCCTTTTACAGAAAAATTCAGCTTTCTGAAAAAAATTGCAGTAAAAAGTAATGCACCAATTAAAAACCTGATAGCTACAAAATAAAACGGCGGAATAGTTTCCATTGAAACCTTTACAACCGGAAATGTACCTGCCCAAATGGTAGCGGTTAGAAATAAAAGCAGTTCAGCTTTAAATCTTTTCAATGTTACTTAAGGATAAAATTTTTGCAGAAGCTGAGGAAGATATGGAATTGACTGTCGGTATATTATTATTAATGAAAATATGAACCAAGCCAGCACATCAAGTATTATTGGAATATCTTTGGTAACTATTGATGTTGGAGACTCCCCAAGGTTTTTTTGGTGCATAAGATACATATAGCGGAAAATTCCGTAAATCACAAACGGTGTTGTATAAATAAGCTTTTCAGTACCAAATGTAAATACAGTTCGCTCAGAAACAGTATATAGTGCATAAGATATAATTGTTCCCGCTGCTGCAATTGTGTTTATCTGATCTGCAAACTCAACTGAATAATCTTTAAGAACTTTACGCTGCTTATCTATATTATCTTTATTAACAATTTGCGAGAGCTCACTGCGTCTCTTTGAAATTGCAAGAAAAAGTGAAATAAAAATTGTTGTAAGTATCATCCAGCTTGATACATTTACATTTATTGCAGCAGCACCGCCAAGTACCCTTAACATAAATCCAAATGATATAAAAAATACATCAAGCAGAACGATTGATTTTACGTTTAATGAATATAAAAGATTTGTTATAAGATACAGAATAATTACTAATGCAAATAATGTATTAGAAAAAATTAACCCTGAAATAACTGCAAGTATTAATATAACAAGGAAAATTACTGACTGTTTAACTGATATTTCACCCGAGGCAATTGGACGGTACTTCTTTTTTGGATGAACACGGTCTGACTCTACATCAAGTATATCATTTATTATATATACTGCACTTGATGCCAGTGAAAATATAAAAAATGCGGCAATTGAAGGCAGTAAAAACGCCGGTTCAAAAATATGCCGTGAAAAAAGCAGGGGAGCAAAGACAAAAAAATTCTTTATCCACTGTTTTGGACGAATTAATTTTATTAGATGTATTATCATTAATTTTTATTAATTTTTAAAAGGTGAATAAGAAAAATTGATCTATTTAAATTCAATTTTTTCCCAGTTTATTTTATAAACAAACATTTCAATTCCCCCGCAGATAGTGTTTTTTACTAGCCGCTGGCTGTGTACTTGTGTTAATGCACCTGAATAATTTGACATTATATATTCAAACCAGTCCGGATATATAATAATGTAATTAACACCTTTATCCTTTAAATATTTTAACAGTGCCTTTGAACCCTCTTCATAACTCATTTTCTGAAATTTAAAAACTTCGGGAGTTACTAATCCCGCCATATCAACTACATACTTTTTGGTTTTAAATGTGATTATTCCAATATCATTCATGCCAAAAGCCTTTTCATCAGGCAGGTTTTCTTTAAGCCAGTTTGCAATCTTTCCCTGCTGATTGTTAATGTTTTCAACATTCCATCCAAGTACATTTGCAAACATTATACTGCTGTTAATTGCGGCAATTATTATAATTGCCAATGCAATTTTGCGGTAAAGCTCTGCCCGTGCAAATCTTCCTTCCGAATAATACCGGTATAACTTACGCAATATAAATATTGCAGAAATGTTAATAAATGGAATTAGCGGAATTAAATATCTGCCATGATGACGCCAGTTTGGTGCTATAAATGATGAAATTACCGGCAAAAGAAATATCCACAAATTAAGTAAAAGAAAATTTTTCTCAATTTTCTTTTTTACAACAGACCATATAAAATATACTGCACTTAATCCCCATAAAATGAATATTGCAAAATTATCTTTAATAAATATTTTGGAAGTCTCTATTATATATGTAAAATTTGGCAGATATTTTGCAGAGCCAACCTGCCCTTCGTATGTATTGGGCAGTAAACTGCCGGTATGGATATAGCAAAATACCGGATAAGGCAGAATGAGTAAGGAAAATATAATTGCAGAAAGTAATAGCTTTGTAAAATTTTCCTTTAACTTATTTCGCAGAAAATATATTGTGGTTAGATAATATAGACCGGCAAATAGATATGTCTCAGGTCTGGTATTTGCAGCAATTCCCAGCAGCAATCCATTTACAACAAGAAGCTTTCCTGTTGAAATTTCCTTAATATGATTACTTAAAACTATCACACATAAAAGTATAAACAATGTAATTTCCATTCCCGAGAGCGATGACCACAGCAAACGTCCGGCTGCCAAAGTAATAAATGTTATTATCAGAGAATAATTTCCATCAAAACCTAGTTTTATACATAGTTTATAAAGCTGAAGGAGTGCCAGAAGGAAAAATAATGAACTAATAAATAGTGCCCATGGGATTATAAAGTTCTGTGAAAATAAAAAAGGAACTGAAAGTATAATTACCCATAAAGGTGATGTTGTTCCGGGTGTTGGCTCGCCCGGGTTATACTGATAAAAATATCCGTGTGCAAAGTTTTCTGCAAAACGGAAATGTATCCATACATCATCAAGAGGTGCGCCAAATGTACCGCCGGTTATATTGTATTCTGTAATTAAATATGCTGCCTGAATAACTATGTAAAGGATAATAATTGTTAATATATGCTTATCAGTATTTTTGAGCAAAACTTTTTTTCTTAGAGTAGAAATGAAATACTTTGTATTTCCAAAAGAATGAAATCAATTTAAACTGGAATCGCGTTCAATAAAAATTCGGCTTTCCTCAATGTCAAACTGAATAGCTAAGTTTATCATATAATTTTTTTTCAAAATACTGCCTGTTCTTCATAAATGCCAAAGGGTTCTTTTAGAGCATTGCACATTTCACCTAATGTTACATGGTTTCTGGCACAATTCAGTATTCTGGGCATTAGATTTGTACCGTCATTTGCTGCCTGCAGCAACAAATCAAGAGATTCTTTAACTTTATCCTTGTTTCTTGAAGCTTTAAGTTCACGAAGTCTTGCAACCTGTTTTAGCTCAACTTCTTTTGATATTTTTAATATCGGAATATCTATCTTTTCTTCTTCTTCAACAAATTCGTTTACTCCAACAATTATCTTTTCTTTTTTATCAAGCTCCATCTGATAGCGGTATGCCGCATCTGCAATTTCTTTCTGAAAAAATCCTGCTTCAATCGCTGGAATAACTCCGCCTAATGCATTAATTTTTTCAAAATATTTTTCTGCTTCATCTTCCATTTTCTTTGTCAATGATTCTATGTAATAACTGCCGCCCAGCGGATCTACCGTATTTATAACGCCATGCTCATATCCAATAATCTGCTGAGTTCTTAATGCAATTTTTACTGCCTTATCAGATGGCAAAGCAAGGGTTTCATCCATTGAGTTAGTATGAAGTGACTGCGTTCCGCCCAAAACAGCTGCAAGTGCTTCTATTGCAGTTCTGACAATATTATTTTCGGGCTGCTGCGCTGTAAGTGAGCACCCGGCTGTTTGTGTATGAAAGCGGAGTGTCCACGACTTTGGATTCTTTGCCCCGTATTTATTACGCATACGTTTTGCGTAAATTTTTCTGGCTGCACGGAATTTTGCAATTTCTTCAAAGAAATCTAAATGAGAGTTAAAAAAGAATGAGATTCTGGGTGCAAATGAATCAACATCCATACCGCGGGCAATACATGCTTCAATATATGCAAAACCATCTGCAAGTGTAAAGGCAAGCTCCTGAGCTGCAGTTGAGCCTGCTTCCCGGATATGATAACCGCTGACTGATACCGGATTAAATTGAGGAATATTATCTCTGCAGTATTCAATCATATCAACAATAATTCGCATAGATGGCTCTGGGTGGTATATAAATTCTTTCTGTGCAATGTATTCTTTTAGAATATCATTCTGCATTGTTCCGCGCAGCTTGTTAAATGGTATCCCCTGGTTTTCAGCTACACCAAGGTAAAATGCAAGTATCATTGCAGCAGGGGAGTTTATTGTCATTGAAGTTGAAACACGGTCAAGCGGAATGCCGTTAAAAAGAATCTGCATATCTTCAAGTGAAGAAATTGCAACCCCGCAAATACCAACTTCGCCTTCGGCAAGTGTATCATCAGAATCCCAGCCCATAAGTGTTGGCATATCAAAAGCAGTTGAAAGACCGGTTTGTCCGTGTGCAAGCAGGTATTTAAATCGTTCATTTGTATCCTCCGGTGAGCCAAATCCTGCAAATTGACGCATTGTCCAAAGTTTCCCGCGGTAAAGGTTATGATGTATTCCACGCGTATATGGAAATTCGCCCGGATATCCTATTTCTGTGTTATAATCTATTTTCTCAATATCTTCAGGAGTATATAAAATGTCAACATCATCTCCGCTTAAAGATGTGAATTTCATATCAGTTACAGGCATGTTTTCTGCAGTTTCAAGCCATTGTTTTTTTGATAAACTTTTATTTAGCAATGGACTTTTTTTAGTACCATTTTGATTTGACATATTATACTTTGAACTTTAAATTATTATAGAATAGCAAAAATAATGATTTTTATCTTTGTTTTCTATATATAGTAAAATCTGAAAAATAATGAATTTAGTTCTGATCTATCCAATCAATTGAAGGTGGTGTGAATTCAGTTGATGAAAAAACAGGACTTTCATCAAACGATATTGCTTCTATTGTTGTTGATGGTGATGACATTTTAAGACTAATCTGATTGTTATATATATAGTAATCTGTCCTAAGGTTACCTTGCTGTGCTGCATTATATATAGTACATTCTTTACCTGCAATTGTATCACTGCCCGAAGCTGTTACACTTTGCATCAAATATCCGCATTTATCAAGGTCAAGCAGGTAAACTCCCCAATGCATCCCGGGATAAGAGCAGTCAATACCATTATATCTTGTGCCAATGGTTAGATCCCCGTTTTTGGTTACAGTATATATCTTTCGTTCATCCTTATTAATGTACATAATAACATCATTTCCATAAGTATCAACACCTATGAATTTGTAATTATTTCCGTTTTTTTCAAGTATAAAGTTTTTTGTATTTGGATGTTCTTTTTCGCTGTATTTATATGTTATTTTATAAGTGTCTTGTGAATAAACTGCTGCTGTGAAAATTATTGTTGCTAAAGCCATAATAATCAGTATTTTCATATAGTTTAATTTTAATTGATAAATATTCTAATATTAGTAACTATTTTTAAATTATAATAGTTTTAAATATTAAAGAAAACTCAAATTTATATATTCCTTTAATTATAGTACAATTTTTTTTAATTTTGTCAAATTGAAAGTGAAACTTATAGAAAATACAGAAACTGCAGAAAAATTGCAGCTTTCCAAAGATGAACTCGAGCGGTACAGCAGACACCTTAATTTATCTGAAGTTGGAATTGAAGGACAGCTTAAGTTAAAAAATGCAAAAGTATTAATAATTGGTGCTGGCGGACTTGGTTCTCCGGTTTCTATGTACCTGGCTGCTGCCGGGGTTGGTACAATTGGAATTATTGACGATGACATCCTGAGCTTATCTAATTTACAAAGGCAGATATTATTTTCTGCAAGTGATATTGGTTTACTAAAAACAGAGCTTGCAAAAAACCGGCTTAACAGCATTAACCCTGAAATTGATATTAAACTGTATAATGAAAAGCTAACCTCTGATAATGCATTGAGCATTTTTAAAGATTATGATGTAATTGCTGATGGCTCTGATAATTTTTCAACAAGATACCTTGTTAATGATGCATGTGTTATACTTGGCAAACCATTTGTTTACGGAAGTATTTTACGTTTTGAAGGGCAGGTATCTTTTTTTGAACCTGTTACGGGACCCTGTTACAGGTGTCTTTTCCCCGAGCCGCCTGATTCAAAAGATGCACCAAATTGTGCTGATGCTGGTGTGCTTGGCGTGCTGCCGGGAATTGTTGGCACTATGCAGGCAAACGAAGTTATTAAATATATTTTAGGTAAAGGAAAATTACTGAAAGGAAGTCTTTTGATTATTGATGCACTTAATATGAAGTTCCTTGAGGTTGAATTTACTAAAGATAATAACTGTCCGGTTTGTTCTCAAGAACCGCTGATAAAAGAGCTAATTGATTACGAACAATTTTGCAATAATTCAAATAATACTATAAAGGAAACTATGCCTGAATACCACGAATGGGAAATTACTGTTGAAGAATATAAAAAACGATTGGATGCAGGAGAAAAAATCTTTCTGCTTGATGTAAGAGAGCCTTATGAATCTAATGTAGCTTCAATAGGCGGAGTGCTTATTCCTATGAACGAACTTCCAGAAAGGATAAATGAACTTCCTAAAGATAAAAACTCTGAAATTGTAGTTTACTGCAGAACAGGAAGCAGAAGTCATCATGTAACATTATACTTAAAAGAAAATGCAGGCTATACAAATGTAAAAAATCTGCTTGGCGGAATTTATGCCTGGCATGACAGAATTGACCCCGAAATAAAGAAATATTAACTATGACTGCTTAAACAATGGATACATTAACACAAAAACCCGTTTTAAATTTATCATCGCTTAACCTTGAAGAAGAGATAATTGAACTGAAGAAAAAATTGAACGCAGTTCTGCTGGTGCATTATTATCAGGAGTCTGAAATACAGGATCTTGCAGATCATATAGGTGATTCCCTTCAGTTAGCAAGGCAGGCAGCTGAAACAAATGCAGATGTAATTGTATTTGCGGGTGTTCATTTTATGGCAGAAACAGCAAAGATACTTAACCCCAACAAAAAAGTTTTGCTGCCGGATCTTAATGCGGGCTGTTCGCTTGCTGAAGGATGCCCTGCACCAATTTTTAAAAAATTCAAAGAAGAGCATCCTGACCATATTGTAATAAGTTATATTAACTGCTCTGCAGCCGTTAAGGCTTTAAGCGATATTATATGCACATCATCAAATGCTGTTAAAATAATTGAGCAAATACCCAAAGAGCAGAAAATTATTTTTGCACCCGATAAAAACCTTGGCAGATATATTATTAAAAAAACCGGCAGGGATATGCTTTTGTGGGAAGGTAGCTGCATTGTTCACGAAACCTTTAGTGAACGGAAAATTATTGAGCTAAAAACAGGAAACCCAAATGCATTGATAATTGCTCATCCCGAGTGTGAAGAATCTGTGCTTAATAAAGCTGATTTTGTTGGCTCAACCAGTGCTTTGCTTAAATTCACTAAAGAAAACCCTGCAAATGAATTTATTGTTGCCACTGAAGAAGGTATTATTTATCAGATGAAGATGGCTTCGCCTGAGAAAATTTTTATTCCTGCACCGCCTGATGCTAACTGTGCTTGCAATGAGTGTCCTTACATGAAGCTAAACACAATTGAAAAACTTTATCTTTGTATGAAGGATGGAAAACCGGAAATATTACTTGATGAAGAATTAAGAGTTAAGGCATTAAAACCTTCAAAACGAATGTTAGAAATGAGCTGACATTAATGAATCTAGTAAAATTTAAACGCAATAATGATAACTCATCTTTTCATATAATATTTGATGATGGCTTTGAAGCTGATTTGTCAGCACATTTTCTCCGTACGCACTGCCCCTGTGCAGTGTGCAGCGGAGAAGAAGTACTGTTGCATAAATATGTATCCCAGAACCAAATGCCGCTTAAACAAAGCTCGTTTGAACTTCAAAAAGCTGAAATTGTTGGTAATTACGCAATTCAGCTTTTCTGGAAAGATGGTCATAATACCGGTCTTTATAACTGGGATTATTTAAAAGAGCTTGCCTTAGAATGTACTAACTGTAAAAGTTAGTTCATTCTGCATTAATGTAATTGTAATTTTTGCCTTTATACATTATTATTATAAAAATTATATTAATTTATGAAAAATAAATATACTGTATTAATTACCGGAATTTTACTAGTTTCAATAATCAGTTTTTACTTTTTTTCTGATATATTCAGTAAAAAAGAAGCAGAGCAATATGAACCTGCCACGGAACATAATGAAAAAATGACTGAAGAAGAGCGTGAAGCCGAAGAACATTCAGGCAATAAACCCTCCGGTATTATGCAGTCAATGCAATTCCTTAACCAAATCAGGGCTTTCCCCGAAAATGATATTCCCGCAGATAAGTATAATACTGCATTAGAGCAATCAAAACTATTGCAGAGCATTGATGCTTTAAATGATTCACCAACTCAGTGGAGTTCAATAGGTCCAAATAACATAGGAGGCAGGAGTCTTTGTATGGAGTTCAGCCCAACCGATACAGCAACATTATATATTGGTTCAGCATCAGGCGGATTGTGGAAATCTGTAACTGGAGGACTTGGTGCAAATGCCTGGCAAAGGATTGAAACCGGTTACCCTTCGCTTGCTGTAAGCTCAATTGCAATTGATTCGGTAAATCCAAATATAATGTACATTGGTACAGGCGAAAATTACGGATACCAGTATTCCGAAAACGGACTTGATGTTCGCGTTACACGCGGTATGTACGGTATTGGCATCTTAAAAACAACCAATGGCGGCTCAACATGGTCAAAATCTCTCGATTGGTCTTATGAAAACCAGCGTGGCGTTTGGCGGGTTCTGCAAAATCCCAGAAACCGCAATACTGTTTATGCTGCTACAAGTGAAGGTGTTTGGAAATCTATCAATGCTGGTTCAACTTGGTTTCAGGTGCTTAACTACAAGATGGTTATGGATATGGAAATAAATCCTGTTGATACAAGTGTGCTCTATATTTCTGTTGGAAATTTAACTAATAACGTTCCCAATGCCAATGTTGGAATTTATAAAACTACTAATGCCGGCTCATCATGGAATAAACTCTCAGGTGGTTTGCCTGCTAACTGGACCGGCAAAACTACTATTGAGCTTTATAAGGGAAACCCGGATTTTGTTTATGCTAGCGTTTCAAATGATCTCTCTTATGTTGGTTATTACAGAAGTACTGATGCAGGGGTAACCTGGATTTTAAAAACTACCGGAATTGGAATTGGCAATCAGGGATGGTATAATAATGCTCATCTAGTAAAAGCAAATGACCCTGAGCAGATTGTTGTTGGGACACTTGATCTTGTTAAATCCATAAATGGCGGTACCAGCTTTACAACAAAATCCAACTGGTCTGCATGGAATACCGGTGCAACACCGCCGGGTGCTCCTGAGAGTTCATCAAATAATTTTGCACATGCCGACCACCATTATTATATTTCAAATCCGTTAGATCCCAATAAATTATATTGTATTACAGATGGCGGTCTGTACCGTTCCAATAATTTTGGTGAAACATTTTATTCATGCAACGGAGGTTTTGTTACAAGCCAGTTCTATGGCGGATTTGCTAACTCAATGCAGGATTCAATATACTGCATTGGCGGTTTGCAGGATAACCGCTCTGCATTTTATCAGGGTACAACTGCATGGTATAAAACTTTTGTTGGAGATGGTTTTATTTGTGCAGTTAACTCACAAAACGATAATATTTGCTATACTGAATATTCGTATGGAGATATATACAGGTCAAACAATGGAGGTGTAACTTGGTCTAACATGGGTCCTCCCGGCGCAGGCAATGCATCAAACTATTGTTTTGCAGCTCCGTATATTTCATGCCGTTCAAACCCGCTTTACTTGTATTCAGGCGGAATAAACCTTTACAGGTCAACAACAGGTTCAGGCAGCTGGGTAAACATGGGTTCATTTGGTGCCAGGGCACTTTCAATGGATGCCTCGGCAACATCTGCTGATACTCTTTATATTGGTACAGTTCCGGTAACAAACGGCCAGAATGCCAGAATTTATAAATTTACCGGCGGTACTTTAACAGATGTATCAAACGGGCAGATTCCAAACAGGTATCCTACCGATATACATGTTAATCCAAATAATTCTATGGATGTATATGCTGTGTTTGGCGGATTTGGTTCTGGACATGTTTACCGCTCTTCAACAGGCGGAGCAAGCTGGGTAAATATTTCAGGTAACCTGCCTGATTTGCCCTATCACTGTGTTGTTATAGATCCTCTTTATCCGCAGAATATTTATGTTGGCAATGACCTTGGTGTATATGTTACTACTAACAGCGGTGCAAACTGGTTTACATTTTCTGCCGGAATGCCGTATGCACTTGTGTTTGATCTCACTATAGTTTATCCAAGCCGGAATATAAGAGCTACCACACACGGCAACGGTATTTATGAACGGGATCTGGTTGAAAACCCGGTTGGCATTGAACCTATAACAAACATTATACCCAAGCAATTTTCACTCAGCCAAAATTACCCCAATCCATTTAATCCTTCAACAAATATTAAATTTAATATTCCCCTAAGCAAAGAGGTGTCCGGTAAAGAGGGAAGTGGTGTGTTTGTAAATATTTCAGTTTACGATATTTCCGGAAAGAGGGTAAAAACACTGCTTAATCAAAACCTGAATGCAGGTGAATATAGTCTCAATTTTGATGCAGCTGGATTTTCAAGCGGTGTGTATTTTTACAAGTTAACCGCAGGTACGTTTACTGATACTAAAAAGATGGTGTTGTTGAAATAGTGGAATAAATCATCCTTATGCAGAGTCCCTTTCAGGAGACTCTGTTTTACTAAACGTTATGAAATTATTTTTACCTCTCCCCCCTTCTATTGAAGGGGGGACTAAGGGGGTGGTAGAATTTGTTTAATTATTTTGAACTCAATTTTACAAGGTACGCAGGGGCGAGGGGAACAAAGTTTGTAGATATGGCACTCCCTCTCCTTTCAGGAGAGGGAGACGGTGGATGAGGCAATCAATATCTTTTTCAACTCTCCCCCCTAACCCCTTCTCCTGTGAACTTTGCATAGGCAGTCCTTTACAAGACACGCAG
>JADZAP010000037.1 GCA_020852705.1 Ignavibacteria bacterium
ACAGGTAATGTAAGCACATACGGAGTATGGTTTACAAGTCCAACAGACGGTATTTGTGTTGGTACAATAGTTCAGAAAACAACAAATGGCGGTACAACATGGGTTAACGCCGGATCAGTTGGAGGTGCAGGTAATATGACATCAATTGGCGGCAGCGGTAATAACTGGTGGCTTACAAGAGGCAACAATATATACGGCTCAACAGATTTTGGAGCAACATGGACAGGTCCCGGATATACAGGCACTCAAGCTTTATGGGGATTAAACGTTGGAGCAGGTGCTAACTGTTTGGCTGGCTGGTCAGTAGGAGCTACAGGAACTTTAATTAGACTAAATGGTGTACCTGTTGCAATTAATGATCCGAGTGTTAATATACCAAATCAGTTTATGCTTGAGCAAAATTATCCAAATCCGTTTAATCCATCAACTGTAATTAAATTTTCAATTCCAAAGAGTGGAAATGTTAAGTTAGTAGTATCAGATATTCTTGGTAAAGAAGTAACAGTTCTGTTTGATGGGGTTAAAACAGCAGGCAATTATCAGGTTGAATTTGACGGCTCAAAACTTTCAAGCGGAATTTATTTTTATTCAATTTCAAGCGGTGAATTTAAAGAAACCAAAAAGATGCTGCTGATAAAATAAATTAATTTACTTAGAAATAGTTGATTATTTCAAAACCCCGTTTAAAACGGGGTTTTTTTTAAGCCAACTTTAATATAGTTTTTAATATCAAGTTAAGTGAAAATCCAATCCAAACATCAGGAGAAAATATGATCTTTATCCGCATATAAACAGAGATTTAACTTTTTTTGCAAAAAATAAGCATTTTTATATAAAACAAATTAAATTATATTTAAAAGGATTTAAAAGTACTATTTTTTCCAAAATATGAAAATTCAGATTTTTAGAGTTACTTTTTTGCTGGTAATACTGTTTATATTTACATCGTGTACTAAAGAAGTACCAAAGGAGCTTTTAAACACGCAGAAGCCTCAGCAAGACCAGCAGCAGGTTGAAAAAAATACAATACCAGATGACTCAATTCACAGGAATATAAAACAGAATTCTGAAAACCAGACAGATACAAAAGGCGACCCTAAAGCTGATGAATATATGAAAGCTGCTGATGATGCCGAAGCAAAATATACAAAGTCTAAATCTGATATTGATAAAAAAGAATATATATTAAAACAAATGACTGCTGCAAACTACCTGATGTTTGAAGCAAATCTTTCACCTAAGAAAAAATACAGACCTGCTTTGCAGCGGTATAACAAAGTACTTGAAATTGATCCAAAGAATGCTGAAGCAATGGCAAATAAAAAACAGATTGAAGATATTTATGAATCTATGGGGATGCCTGTACCAAATTAATATACTATATGGATGGCATATATAATTTTCTCAACACATATCAGTTTTACGGACTGCTTATCATTATACTTATTATCTGGACAGGAATGTTTTTATATGTTAAATATCTAAGTTATAAAATCAATTCTTTAAAAAAGATTAGGGTAATTAAAGTTAAAATTAAGAGTCATTTAAATATCAAATAATGGGGTCATACTTAATATACGGTGCATTTACAGGAGCACTGCTTTCATCTATACTATATTACATTTCAGCAGGCAAAGCAAAGGATTACGTTAAAACTGCAAGGTTGTTTTTTCATCTTTCAGCAGTATTAACTATTTCATCAGCAGCATTTCTGCTATATCTTATAATTACTCATCAGTTTCAGTACACTTATGTATGGAATTACAGTTCAAGAGACTTGCCATGGAATTTGCTAATAGCAACGTTTTATGCGGGACAGGAAGGAAGTTTCCATTTATGGGCATTACTGATGTCATTGCTTGGAGTATTTTTACTGCCGTATCTGGCACACAGGGATGCTGAAAAAAATCCGGGAAATACTGAAAATCAAAGGTATGAACCTTTGGTTATGGGTACTTTTACTCTTCTTCTGGCATTTTTGCTCTTTATATTAATAGTAAAATCACCATACTTATTTGTATGGCAGTCATTTCCAAATGATGTACAGATAGGTTTTGTTCCGCAGGATGGGCGCGGCTTAAATCCCCTGCTTCAGAATTTCTGGATGACAATCCACCCTCCAGTTCTTTTTACGGGTTTTACATCTCTTTCAATCCCCTTTTGCTTTGCAATTGCTGCACTTATAAAAAACCGATATGATAAATGGATGAAGCTTGCGCTTCCGTGGACTTTATTTGGCGGTATGGTATTAGGGCTTGGGATAATGCTGGGCGGGTATTGGGCTTATGGTGTGCTTGGATGGGGCGGTTACTGGGCATGGGATCCGGTAGAAAATTCTTCATTTGTCCCCTGGCTGTTGATAATAGCAGCAATTCATACAATGACAGCAGAAGAAAAAATAAGCAAGTTTAAAAAAACCAGCTTAATTTTATGTGTACTTGCATACGGAATGGTATTATATTCCACTTTTTTAACAAGAAGCGGAGTTCTTGGTGATGCCTCGGTTCATTCATTTGTAGATCCCGGGCAGGAAGTATATTTATTTTTAATCGTATTTTTAAGTCTGTTTGCAGGCGGCGGTTTAGCTTTAGTTGCATTCCGGTGGAAAAGTCTGAGAGTAGAAAAATCAGAAGGGCAAGTAAAGCTGCTTTCAAGGGAATCGGCATTATTTATAGGAGCAATAACAATATGTGCTGCTGCGCTTGTAATTGCAGTTGGCACAAGCTGGCCAATATTTTCTAAAGGCACTGTAGAACCTGATTTTTACAACAGAATGAACCTGCCTTTAGCTATATTAATAGCTGCAATAAACGGAATAAGTATCTTGTTAAAATGGAAACACAGCGAGGAAAAAGAATTCTTTAAAAGTCTGCATTTGCCGTTAGGTTTTACCGCTGCTGTTACTATAGCACTAGTAATTACCGGAGTAAGAGACCCATTGATTGCACTGCTTGCAGCGGCAGCATTTTTTGCTTTTTTTGTAAATGCAGAAATTGCATATACAATTATTAGGAGAAACCGTACAAAAGCAGGTGCATACATAGCTCATGCGGGTTTAATGCTTTTGTTCCTTGGCATTATTGGCTCTTCAAGATACTCTGTTGAAGAAAATGTTTCGCTGCCTATTGATGAACCAAAGAAAGTACTTGGCGATTATGTATTAACGTACAAAGGTGCATCAGCTATACCGGGCGATGCAGAAAAATATCATTTTAATGTTGTAGTGCAGAAGGATGACCGTACATTTTTGCTTCAGCCGGTTATGTATTACAGTGAGTATTCCGAGGGAATAATGAAAAATCCGGATATTGCTAATTTAGTTACAAAAGATTTATATCTTTCTCCAATGGCATTGGAAGAAGCCGGACAAATTTCACCCAATGATATTCATTCAATTAAAAAAGGTGAAGAAACAGAAATAAACGGGATGAAAGTTAAATTTGTAGATTTTGACAGGTCAAAGTTTAACCGTGATGAAATGCAGCAGGGCAAAATGAATGTTATAGGAGCTGAGTTAGAAGTTACTTATGACGGAAAAACCGAAAAACTTATTGCCGAGCAGGAAATTTCACAAAATGAAATGTTACCAATACCTGTTAAACTTAAGGGAAATGATAAATATACTTTTTACCTTTCAAAAATTAATGTAGAATCAGAGCCGTCTGTTGATATTGCAGTTATAGATGATGCAAAACATAATGAAGCAAGTGCACCTGAAACGCTTATTTTAACAGCAAGTATTAAACCGTTTATTAATCTGGTTTGGGGCGGAACATTAGTTATGGTACTTGGATTTTATTTTGCATTATTAACACGTTACCGCAGGATAAAATCTGAAACCAAAAAATACGAACAACTGAATAATTTTAAAAATGGCAATAAATATAATGGAAACGGAAATTCAAAAATTCCAAATAAACCAATAAAGGAAGAAGAAACAGTTTAAAAGAAACAGTTTAAAAGAAAATTTCATATTAAATATAAACAAAAATAGGCGGTCAAATGACCGTCTTTTTTTTAAATTGTAAAGAGCAAAAACCGGATTATTTTGGATTAAAAAAATTTAATGGAATTTATAAACATTTTTTTTAATTATAAAATATACATACACCATATTTATAAATTAAATTTCAAATAACATGAAAAACAAACATTTAATTTCTTTCCTGTTGTTTGCAGTTTTTTACTTTGTCATCACAATGTATAATTTTTCTTTTTCATTTGCAGAAACACATTTAAAAATTAATTATATTAATGATGAAGAAAAAAGATCGCTTGAGTATATGACACAAGAAGAAAAACTGGCAAGAGATTACGCATCTCAGATGGGAACAAAATATAACTCCGATTTTTTTAATAAAGTGGCTGCCGAAAAACAAGATGATCTGGATAAGATAAAAGATATCCTGAAGAGCAAAAATGTAGATGACCCAGTTAAAAATGATGAAGCCGGAATTTATAAATCAGATACATTTAAAGATATTTATACAAGGTTAACTGATTCAGGAAACCTGAATGTAAATGAAGCATTTAAAGGCGGAGCAGAAATAGCGGAATTACAGATAAAAGATCTTAACAAATACTTAACTTCAGTAAGCGATAAAGATATTAAAGATAATTATACTGAATTGAAGAAAAATGCTGAGAAAAATCTAAAAAGCTATGTAAATCAGCTCTCACAAAAGGGCATTGGTTACTTTCCAAAACATATTACTGCGGATGATTTTAATAAAATTCTGAATTAAAAAGTTTAAAATATTACAGTTATTAATTGCAGGAGAATCCAATTGATTCTCCTGTTTTATTATGAGAAATATTAATAAATATTAAATAAATTATCGGACAAATAATCGGACAAAATTTTGTTTATTTATGAGATATTTACTGAAAATATGAGTTATTCGCTATTTTCATCAATCTAAATATCGGACATTTTCATTACATTTACAATAATTTTTATATATATTTGCAATGAAATTTGATGACAAACAACTCAACATACATTACTCCGGTGTTGCCAGTTTACCTGGCTGAAGATTTAAATGAAAAGATCATTGAAGCTATTAGCTTATCGGGTATGATTGCTAAAAATATTCATGATGAATCAGCAGCAGCAATTTCTGAACTTGTATTGAAAATGAACAGTTATTATTCAAATCTTATAGAAGGTAACAATACTACTCCTGCTGCAATAAATAAAGCACTTCAAAATAAATTTTCAAAAGATCCCGGCAAACGCAGGCTTGAAATGGAACACGTTGCACATATTAAAGTACAGAAAAATACAGAAAAATTACTAAATGAAGATAAGAATTATAATATATGCAATATAGAGTTCATAAAAAGTATTCACCGGAATTTTTATGAATTAATACCCGAGGAATTTAGATTTACAAAAAGAAGTGACGGAAGTAAAATTAAGATAATTCCGGGAGAATTCAGAAAATTTAATGTAATTGTTGGAGATCATATTCCTGTTGATTTTGAGAATATTAATGATTGTATGGAATTTTTCTGTAAATCTTATAAACCCGATAAACTGAATACACTTCAAAAAATAACTGCAGCCGGTGCATCACATCACAGACTTACTTACATTCACCCTTTTCCCGATGGAAACGGAAGAACTGCAAGACTGTTTACTCATGCTTACCTGATAAAAGCCGGTATTAACACCCGGAATCTTTGGTCTATATCGCGTGGTTTTGCACGAGAGAGAAGCTTATATTACAGCAAACTTGCTAATGCGGATGAAAAACGGCTTAATGATACCGATGGAAGAGGGCATTTATCTGACAGAAGACTTGCTGAATTTTGTTTTTATTTTACAGAAAATATTATTGATCAGGTAAAGTTTATGTCATCAATGTTTGAATTTGACAAATTATTTGAAAGGATAAAAAATTATATAAATCATATCAGCGGGCTTAAAAAAGAAACTTTCCTGATAATTAAAGAGGTTATTCTGAATGGAAAAATAAAAAGAGGTGATATTCCGGAAATAACAGGCATGAATGAAAGAACTGCCCGCAGGGAACTTAAGAAGATTATTGAAATGGGACTTTTAGTTTCAGATACTCCAAAAGGTCCTTTAAAAATTGCTTTTCCGGTTCATGTTTTGGAATATTACTTTCCAAAACTATATCCAACTATATAAAAGATTTGTTGACCAAACAATTTATCAATTAAACATATACAATTAAACATATACAATTAAACATATACAATTAAATAAAATGAAAGGATTTAATAATAAAATTGTTTTTATAACCGGTGCATCAAGCGGTTTTGGAAAAGCAATTGCAGAGCAATTTGCCAAAAATGGAGCAAATTTAATTATTGCTGCACGGAGATATGAAAGATTAAAGGAACTTTCAGTTATTTTAAAGAAAAAATATAAAACTGAAATATATCCTTTAAAATTAGATGTGAGGAAAAAATCTGATGTATTTAAAGCCGTTAAGGCATTGCCGGTAAAATGGCAGAAAATAGATATATTAATTAATAATGCCGGCTTAAGCCGCGGACTTGATACCTTACACGAGGGAAGTACAAAAGATTGGGATGAAATGATTGATACAAATGTAAAAGGTTTGCTATATGTTACAAAAGCTGTTTTACCGCAAATGGTTAAACGCAATTCAGGTCATATAATTAATATTGGCTCAATTGCAGGGCATGAAGTATATCCAAAAGGGAATGTTTATTGTGCAACCAAACATGCTGTTGATGCAATAACAAAGGGAATCAGAATTGACGTTGTAAACACAGATATACGGGTTTCAACAATTGATCCCGGACTTGCCGAAACAGAGTTCAGTATAATTCGCTTTAGAGGAAATGTAAATAAAGCTAAAGCTGTTTACACAGGTATAGAGGTACTCAGGGCTGAAGATATTGCTGATGCTGTAATTTATACAGCTTCAAGACCATTGAGGGTTAATATTGCCGAAATGATAATTATGCCCAATAAACAGGCATCAAGTACTATAGTACACAGAAAAAACTGAAGGAATATAATAAATTGGAAGAAACAGAAATAATACACACAAAAACAGAAGCCGGTAAACAAATAGAGCTTGATATTGAAGGTATGGACTGCCCTTCATGTGCAATGAAAATTGAACGAAGATTAAACAAGTTGGATGGAATTGAAAATGCAAAAGTTGATCTTACAAATGAAACTGCAACATTTTATGTTGCACAAAACGGTCCTGCATTAGAGCTGATTAAAAATGAAATTGACAAGCTTGGTTATAAAGCCATTGAACCGGAAGATGATGATGAAGAAGCAGCTGCAGAAGCTGAAAAGCTTAAGGCAAAATCACTTTTTAGAAAAAAGATTTACACTTCAATAATTCTTTCATCAATCATTGTAATTTTGGGAATGAAAGAACATATTTCCGCACTTTCGTTTATATCTGCAGAAACAGCAAACTGGATTTCACTTCCGCTTTCAACAATAGTGGTATTTTGGTGCGGCTCAAAATTTATTAAAGGGTTTATTTCAGATATAAGGGCACGCTCAGCGGGAATGGATTCATTGATAGCCATAGGTACGCTTTCAGCATATTTTTACAGTATTGTAATATTAATATTTCCGCAAATTTCCGGTGAACATCATAATACTGTATATTTTGAAAGTGCAGCAATGATAATTACATTTATACTGCTTGGCAATTATCTGGAGTTTAACCTTAAGAACAGAACACATTATGCAATTAAATCATTAACCGAGCTGCAGGCAAAAAATGCAACAGTAATAAGAAACGGAATTGAAATTGAGGTGCCCGTTAAAAAAGTTAAGATTGGCGAAATTGTTATTGTAAGACCGGGTGAGCGGATTCCAGTTGACGGAAAGATAATTGAAGGAAGCTCGAGTGTAGATGAATCGATGATGACAGGTGAATCTCTGCCGGTTGAAAAATTTATCAATGAAAATGCATTAGGGGGCACATTAAACCTTAATGGATTTCTGAAAATTCGGGCTGAAAAAGCTGTAAAAGATTCCCTGCTTTCAAAAATTATCCTTATGGTAAAAGATGCACAAAAAGCTAAACCAAAAATTCAGCGTATAGCTGATAGAGTTTCAGCGGTATTTGTTCCGATTGTAATACTTATTGCAATAGGTACATTTTTTGTATGGTATAGCTACATTGGGCAAACTTTAAGTTACTCACTGTTAAAAGCAGTTGCGGTTTTAATAATTGCTTGTCCCTGTGCACTTGGACTTGCAACGCCAATAGCAGTAGTATTGGGGGTTGGAAAAGCAGCTGAGCACAAAATATTATTCAACAATGCCGAAGCAATAGAAAATGTTAATAAAGTTGATACTGTATTATTTGATAAAACAGGCACACTTACATACGGAAGATTTGATATAAAAAACATAATCACCCGCAGCACATACAGTACAGATGAAATTCACAGATTAGCTGCATCAATTGAGCAGTATTCCGAGCATCCTATTGCCAAGGCAATAACCGCAGGATATAAGAATAGCGAAAAGCCGTTATATGATGTTAAGGATTTCAGCAGTTCAACAGGAATTGGAGTAAGCGGAAAAATTAACGGTAAAAATTACAAGCTTGGCGGAGCAAATTTACAATTGAATAATTCAGGTAAAGCATCACTTAGAAATATTCTTTTGTACGAAGATGATAATCTTGCAGGTGAAATAGAGCTTAGTGATAAAATTAAAGAAAATGCACCTTCAATATTAAAAAAGCTGAAAGCAAAAGATCTGAAGATAGCTATGATAACAGGTGACAGCAATGAAACTGCAGCCGAGATTGCAAGTCAGCTTGGAATTGATGAATATAAAGCACAGGTACTGCCTGATAAGAAACAGGAATATGTAAGTGAGCTTCAGAAAAAAGGTGCAAACGTTGCAATGGTTGGTGATGGTATTAATGATGCTCCGGCACTTTCAGCCGCAGATCTTGGCATAGCTATAGGAACAGGACAGGATATAGCAATTCAATCTGCCGATGTTATACTTGTAAAGGGTGACCTGGAAAATATTTTAGCATTATTTAAAATTTCATCAAAAACAATTACTGTAATAAAACAAAATATATTCTGGGCTTTCTTTTATAATGCAGCAGCTATTCCTGTAGCAGCAGGTGTTTTTGCAGGTATAGGACTTACTGTCTCACCCGTAATGGCTTCAATGTTAATGGCATTAAGCGATGTTGTAACGGTTTTACTTAATTCTATGCGGCTTAAGTACTTGAAAATTAAATAGTTTATTTGTATATTTGCAAAGTGTTACAAATTTTTGGGAACAAACTAATATAAAACTTGTTTATATTTACGTTATAAGTTGCTGCCATTAATATAAAAAGGAGATGAATAAGGCAATATAACAAGGCTTGCCAAGCCGGCTTCAATAAAAATTGATAAAGCAGCAGCAAAACAATGTTTAAAATTAATTAAAAAACAAAAATACATTTTTAAAATATTTAAAGGAGAATAATAAATTGAAAAAATTAGTTGCATTATTTATAATATTAGCAGCTTTTTTAAGTTTTAACAATGTTTCTACATTTTCGCAGCCACAGATAAAAGTTCATGTAACAGGCGGTTATAACCTGCCATTACCTGATCTGAAAGGTACATATCCTACTGATACAAATTCACTTTTTCAGAAAAGCGGCTTCAACGCCGGAGCTGATGTTAAATATTACCTTGGCAAAAAAAGAAATGTAGGTATTACCCTAAGCGGTGCATATAATTCATTTTCCTCAGGTGATGTATCAGTAACAGGTGCTACTATGAAAGGAAAAGTTAATATATTCACAGTTGGATTAGGTGTTGAATATTCATTTATGCCAAAAGGAAAAACAAATCCGTTTTTAGGTGCTGAATTTACAGGAAACTTCTTCAGTGGAAAGACTACATTAACACCAACCAGCGGAACTGCTACTGAATATACAATGAAGTCAGCATCAAGATTTGGTGCACAGCTTAACGGCGGATTGGAATTTGCTTTCAATAAAAATATTGGCGGTGTTGTTGGTGTTAAATACAATCTGGCAAACCTGATTGGAAAAGATTCAACTACAGCAACTTTACCGGAATATGCATTAAATGATAAAGAAACAACGGTATCTAAATCTAAAAGTCTTTCATATTTACAGATTTATGCCGGTGTTGCATTTTTCTTTAACCAGCCAAAGAAAATGGTTAAAAAATAATTTATTAAAAAAATAACATTTTAATAAGGTGTTTTAAAAGGGAGTCTTAAAAGACTCCCTTTTTTATTTGCTCAATTTTAAGGATTTTTGCTTTTATATATTAAGATTTCAAATATTCCGGAAAATATTGTTTTAAAATTATAAAATCTGATAAAAAAATATTATTTATATGAAATTTAAATTGATTATAGTTTTAACTTTGGTTTTTTGTGCGGGAATTCTTTCACAGCCAAAATTAGTAATAGGTGTAACAGGCGGTTACAACCTGCCGCTGCCGCAGCTAAAAGGTACTATTGATTCAGTAAACAGCACAACAGGTGAGTCATACTGGGTAAAAACGGGCTATAATGTTGGATTGAGCGGAAAGTATGCCTTAGATAAGAAAAAGAAAATAAGGTTAGTTGTAAGCGGCAGTTACAATAAATTTTCAGGAGAAGAAACATATTCACACACCAACAACGTTAATTTTCATACTAATATGACAATCATTTCAGCGGGATTAGGTGCTGAGTATTCATTTTCGCCCCGCGAAAAAACTGCTCCGTTTATAGGTTTAGATTTGACCGGTAATTTCTTTAGCGGAAAAACTGAGGTAACTGTTACCGCAGCTTCAACATCAGGCAATTCAGACCATAACACTTTAGGCACAACAACAACCAATCTTACATCTGTATCAAGATACGGCATTGCATTGGGCGGCGGGGTTGATGTTGCAATTAATAAAAGCATAGGGGCATTATTCGGATTTAAATATCATTGGGATAACTTAATAAATAAACAATATAATGCAACTGCTGCTGCAGGCGAATATAATTTAAATGATAAGGAATCAGGAAGTTTGAAAGGGAAAAATATTATGTACTTTCAAATATATCTTGGAATAAGCTTTCATTTTGGGCAAGGAAGGTCAAAATAAAGTTTTACATTAAAGTAAGTTAATTGTATAATAAATTTTAAATGATTAAATTAACTAAATGAGGTTAAATAAAATATCATTTATGAAATACATCAGGATATTTTCTGCGTTGTTTATATTATTGTTAGTATTATTGTTTGTATTTTCAACTATCCCGGTGAATGCACAAACAAAATACAACATTACATTAACAGGCGGTTACACCCTGCCCTTTCCTGACCTGAAAGGTAATTTTCCGGATACACTTGGGGTAACAAATTTTTTGAACTTTGATAAATCAAGTACACTATTAACATCAGGCGGATTTAATATAAGTGCAGCAGGTAAATATGTTGTAGATACACTTGGCAAAGCACGGCTTACTGCAGGCATAAATTACAATTCATTCAGCGGGAGCAAAGATTATACGCGTACACAGGCAACTTTAACTTACAAAAATAAAGTAAATATTTTTACTATTTCAGCAGGTGCTGAGTACGGTTTTTTCCCAAAGAAAAAGTTTAATCCTTTTGTAGGGCTTGATCTGGCTGTAAATTTCTTCAGCGGAAAAATTGAGGCATCAGGCGATACCGTTTTCACAATTCAGAGAAAAAGTGAAACAAGGTTTGGTGTTGTTGCAAATGCAGGTGTTGATATTAAGCTGAGTAAAAAAATAGGAGCTGTAATAGGTGTAAAATATTCATTATCAAACCTAATAGGCAGAAAAACCGAAATTACAGTAACTCCCCCGGCAATAACCGATGATGAAGAGGGAGGAACATCAAATTTTAAAGAACTGGGTTTAAACGATGAAGAAACCTCTGGTAACAGGTCAAAATCATTATACTTTCTTCAGATATATGCAGGGCTCTCGTTTTATTTTGGTAGTATAATTAAATAGCCTTATCAACAGTATATTTATTTACAACTTATAGGGACTTTGCGCAGTGGCGGGTTTAGAAGCACTAACATTCTAGTTACCACTACCCCCTGACAAATCATAAAGCAAGTATTTCCAAATTTCAAAAACCTGATCTGTATATTTATTCTATCCTTCATATTCGTGATATTCAGTTACAATGATATAATAACCGTCAAGATCCCACATTGAAAATTCTCTTTTATTAGGTTTCGGATTGATATGGATGTCTTCATCTATTTTTGCGTTAACTTTTCTCGCGTTTTCCCTTATTTCTTCCATTTTATCTGTTTTAAGATATAGGATTAATCCATTTCCCGGGGTGATTTCCTGATCTCTCATTGTTGGGTGGTCGTCTTGTTCCCAAGGATGTAGGCAGAGTACGATGTCATTATTTTGAGTTGTTAATATTGCAAAGTGATTTCCGCCGTGCAGATTTTTAAAATTGAAAACCTGTTCGTACCATTTAACACTTTTCTCAATATCTTTTACTGCGATTATGGTATCTAATTTCATCATTTTTTCAATTTCAATTCGGGGTTATGCGTTTGTGTTCTGTTTTTACAAAATTCCGCCTGTATCGGGTTGCAGCTGCAAGAAGTTGTCGATTTCGGAGCTGCAAACCTATCAACCGATAACAACCTTGCCAGCGAGCGATGCACTTGTCATACCCCTTAAACCCCAATGTTTTATGACAGCGTGTTAGCTGCTGGTTTTTTACTTTAATCATTTAGAGATTTTTCTAACCATTTCTTTTCTTGTCCCCACATTTCATCAATTTTTACAACTTGTCCTTTAATATTTATTTCGATATTCTTATTGCATTTTTCAGATTGATTGTTTTCACATAATATAACTGCAATAATTAGCCCCCATATTATTTGCTTAGGTAATTGAAAATACCCATCAAAATCTCCAATTCTAGTTTCGTTAATAAATTGTAATCTATTATCAAGTTTACATTCATGAACTAAACCACATCTAATTATATGATATATAATATCTTCTATTGCAACAAACTCTTCCTTGTCCGTTTTTATGTCTGGTATGTTTCTGCATCTTATTTTCATACCATCTGCACGAATGCCAGGAAATCCAAATGTTGAAATTATTCGAAAATACTTTTTAATGAAGTTTTTATTTCTATGATTATTATTGTCACTTGGGTAAATTTTCTTTGAAGTCGCATCAACAGTTGAACAAACAAGAGCAAAAGCAGCATCATATTGCTCTAATTTATTTAAAATTATCGCTCCACTAATAAATGATGAAATACTCATTTTATAAATCCTAGTTAATTTTATAGATGTTTATGTTTCCTAACTTGCACCCAACGGTTTGCAAATTGGCAATAGAGCCAATTTTAGCACAAATATTGAATAGAATTACTAGTGCC
>JADZAP010000038.1 GCA_020852705.1 Ignavibacteria bacterium
GCATTTAGCGTTACATAATAATTCCGCGGCTCACCCGGTTCATAATATCTCCTCTGTCCCCGGGGAAACTCTGGGTTTGCATTAATATTAATAAATCCTATATAACGCTTATTGAATATATTTTTCACTCCCGTTGAAAGAAGCAGGTTAAATTTTTCAGTATTATATGTTACCCCCGCCATTAAATTGGCAAAAAAGTACGGACTTGTTGCCTCTGTGTTTTGGTCATCTACAAACATTCTTGTTGCGTAATCACAGTCAAATATAAACAGGCCTTCTAAATGTTTTGCTAATTCCGGCTCTGCCTCAACAATAAAATTTACAAGATGCTGCGGTACTGCAGGTACCCGGCTGCCGCTGTAGTCAACATCAATCGGAGTGCCAATTGCATTATACGATCTTGAGATGTATTTATCATATTTAAAATTTGTATAAGTGTAATTAATAATCACATCCATTTTTTCAACCGGCTCTATTTTTGTTCCGCATTCAAGCCCAAGTCTGTTTGTTTGTGCTGCATTGCGGAAATATACCCTGTCACTTACAATAAACGGTACTATTTCATCCTTTACTATTGTATTAAAAAATGTGAACTCAAATAATGCTTTCTTTAGGAATTTTGCTCCGCGGTTAAACACATTGCCCTTTATACCAATTTCAAAATTCTGTGATTTCTGCGGATTGATATCCGGATTTAATGTCGTTAATCCGCTATTGCTGCTGAAAGGAAAATTTTCAAGCTCTGTTGCCGAAGGCGAATCAAACCCAAAGCCATAAGATGTATATGCTGATACTGTTGGGGTAAGTTTATAATTTAATGCCGCCTTCGGTGTAAATTGGTCAAATGATCTAGTTGAATTTCTTACTGCCAATAGCTCGTCATCTGTTTTAAATATCAGCTTATCATATCTGCCGGAAAGCAGCAGGTACAGTTTGCCTTTTGAAATATTAAACTGGTTTTCAAAAAAGAAACCGTAATTGCTCTGTGTTTCCAAAATCTGTGCCTGAAGTTCATCACCTTTAACACCGCCCAGATTTGTGTATTGGCTAAGCGGTCCCGTTACATAATTGTAATCAGCGCCTGCAGTAAACTCGTTTTCCCGCTTAAGCAGGGGATGCCTGCTTGTGTATCTGAGAGTTGAGCCAAGTACATATTTTGATTTTATGTTATACAGTGTGTTGGTAGTAAACTCAAGGTCTTTTACGGCACCATACCCTAAAAATTCAATCTCATTTGCATTAAACTTTCCCCAGCTTGATTTGTATTTTACGGCAAGTCTGCCTTTTTGTGTCATTCGCCTTATATCACTTGCAACTGACTGGAAGTATGGCTGGAACGGGTCTTTATTATACTCTTCTTCTGTAAGTGCTCCCGGAAAGCGTACAAGTCCGCGTGTATAATTTCCAAGTATTGCTACTGAAGATTTATCATTTGGGTATGCTATATAATTTGCATTTATTAAATGAGAGTACTCTGCACCATGCGGTCTGAAACCGCTGTAACTTTTATATGTGTGTGAAAGGAAAAATTTATTGTTTTTCCCGACCAATCCCAAACGCAATCCGCCCTGATATAACTTATATTCGCCTGCAATACTTACAAGTTTTATAAAGTTATGTGTGAAATTCATATCTGAAAGAAAGTTTACCACACCGCCCGGTGAATTTGGATAAAGCGATGATAGGTTGCCCTTAACAACTTCAACTCCGCCTAGTGATGTGTAATCTATTGCATCCATAGTTGTTTCACCATCAGGGTCTGATTCAGGTACTCCGTCTTGAAGTATCCTTATACCCCGCACACCTGTATTTGACCTGGTTCCAAAGCCGCGTATTGAAATACGCACCTCACTGCCGTAACGGGTTTGTATGAATAATCCCGGCACATCTTGTAATATATCCTTTGCATTTAGGTCACGTCCAAAGGTGAACTCTTTTTTATTTACCCTGAATACAGAGTAGGGGATATCTATGATCTTTTTTTCTGTTCTGGTTCCGGTTACAACAATTTCTTCTAAAGCAGTAACTTTCTTTTTTGTTGTATCCTTAATCTCGCCTTTCATCTCATATTCTTCATCATCATTTTCTTGAGAAATAACTGGCAATGTGTATAAAACAATAGCAAAAAATAATAAAAAATGTAAATATTTCACAGTAATTATATTAATGAATTTAATAATTTTAAAGTTAATTGAACTATAACAATTTAAAAAGGCAGAATATATTCTGCCTGAAATGATGTTACTTTAGTTTGTGATAGCAAGTTTTAAGTAATTTAAATTTTCCTCAATTATACGAAAGCTTAAACGGAATCTTCACTGCTATTACAATATTCCTGCCCATATTGTTAGCGTAGAATGTTCTGCCGTTGTAAAGGGCAGTTAATAGCTTTATCCTGCTCATAAAATCAGTATAAACTTTGCCCAGAATATTATTGCATGAAAATAATGCCTCAGCAATATTAACAGCAGAGGAAGTGAATAAATTTATTTGATCAGCATCATCTTCTTTGTTTCTGAATAATTACTTGTTTTTAACCTGTAAAAATAAACTCCTGATGCGAAGCCGCCTGCATTCCATTCTATTTCATATTTTCCCGGCAATAGTTCTCCATTAATTAAACATTTTACAAGCTTACCCGAAATATCAAAAATATTTAATTCTATACTTTCTGTGCCTGTTAATTTACCGGGAATATTGAATTTTATTTTAGTAACAGGGTTGAATGGATTTGGAAAATTTTGAAATAACTTAAATTTCTCAGGAATTTGATTATTATTGTTAATTATGCCAACAGGTATAGAATATTTTAAAAGCACTATTGAATCCAGGCCGCTTTGACCATTATATTCATAATTAGCTGAAATATAGATACTGTTATTATCATATACAATATCAGACGGTACGTAATTTTCATTAGGTACCCCTCCAAAGTCTAATATCCATTGTTTTGTTCCATCAGGTAAATACTTAATGCTCTGCAAATACCAATGTAAGGCTGTATCTGCTCTTACACCTGCTATATAAAGATTATTCTTCTCATCCAGTGAGCCCCAATACCCTCTCTTTACTGTATCTGCCCAGATAAATAAACCTGATGAATTATATTTTACAATTAATGTACCAACCACAATAGGTGAATTAGATGAATCAATAAGGAAATTAAAAGGTATATTCATGAAATATATCATACTGTTAAAATCTTTGTACCACAGCATGTTACCATTCTGATCATACTTCAAAGTTCTGTATTTAGTATGGTTTGGAGTGCCTAGAGAATCCACCATCCCTGTTACATATATATTATTTTGCCTGTCCACTCCTATTTTATATGCTCTTGAACCTGTTCCGGCATCGTGTTTTACTGCCCATTGTTCAACTCCGGCAGAGTTGTATTTGACGGTTATGTACTCATTCCTGAAATTTGGACCTAAACCATATCCTGTAACATAAACATTCTGGAAACTATCTATTGCAATTGCCTGTGGTTCATCAGTTGAGCCGAATATATCATTATAAGTTGCGCTCCAAAGCAGTGCCCCTGTTGAATCATATTTTAGAGTTAAAAAATCAATACCCGTATTTAACTGTGCGCTTAGGCCGGTTACATAAACATTCTTAAATTTATCCATTACCATATCTGCAAACTGGTCTAATCCGTTCTTGCTGCCGTTATATCTGACTGCCCAAATACTGTCTCCCTGGTTATTATATTTTATAATGAAAATATCGTCATTTGAAAATGAATAAGTGCCTCCTACAAATACGTTCCCTATTCCATCGGCTATACATTTTTTTGCAATTCCCCATGTTGTAGAATCACCTGTATGATAAAGTTTAGCCCAGTTAAAATCTCCAGAATTATTAAATTTTAATGTCAGATATTTATAAAAGCTGAATGGCCTTTGGTATCCGCAAATAAAAATATTACCTATGGCATCCTTACTCATAGAATAGGAAAAACTTTGCGGGTTATAATAGCTGGAAGTCCATTCAAGAGTGGGTGTTTGAGTGTATGAAAAATGATCTGCAAGCATTAATAATAATATTAATGCACATGTTTTAAAAAGAAAATGTTTATAATTTTTTGAAGGGGAAATTATACAGAAACTTCCAGAAAATGCCCCTGGAATTTGGGTTTTTGAAAACATAAATTCAGGTTTTATATTTAATATATATATATATATTAAAATGAATAAAAGGCATTAATTTATATATTCATTTTATTACGCAATTCTCAGTTATTTTAAGACTTTCTCCTGTTGCTCTTACCTTAATGCTAATTTAGTGTGTCATAAACAGATGTTAAATGACCGTGCAAAAGATTTCCTCAATTATACGAGAGCTTAAAAGGTATCTTAACAGCTATAACTATATTCCTTCCCATATTATTAGCGTAGAATGTTCTGCCGTTGTAAACGGCTGTTAATAGCTTTATACGGCTCATAAAATCTGTATAAACTTTGCCCAGAATATTATTGACTGAAATTGAAATACTTAACTTCTGCTTTTCAAACCTAAGGTCGCATCCTAAAGCTGCGTTTAGCAATGTGTAAGGCGGAGTTGAAATTTCGTTTTCCGCAAGTCTTGTTTTACCAAATGCCGAATATGTTGAAAGTTCAATATACGGTGAGTATATATACTTCCAGCTATTAAGCTCAGCATGTATGCTTGCCGTTAATTTATCTGCGGGTATTAATGGCAGGTTACTTAAATTTTCACGCTTTGCCAATACTGTGCTGTATGTCCATTTTAATGTAAGCCAATCTGCCGGCTTTATTGATACTTCTGCATCAATTCCGCGGAGCGTTGCATTACTTTGGAAATATCTGAAAACCGGATACCCTCTTAGACTGTCGGTTGTTTGACCAAGATATATATAATCTTGTATTTTGTTATTATATGCTGATATATCCAATGATAGATACTTGCTTTCAACAACAATTCCTGCATCTGCTTCTATACTTTGCTCACTTTTAAAATTGCTGTTGCCAATTTCATATTGAAAAATACCCTCATGAAGTCCGTTTGATGTTAACTCCGCAAGATTTGGTGCCCTGAAACCTGTTGATACATTTAGCTTTCCGGTAATGTATTCGTTAATTTTATATGTGCCGCCAATTGAACCGTTTACGGAATTAAATTTAAGACTAAGCGGTGCAAAATATTCTATAGAATCCTTTACTCCGAATTCTTTTGTCTTTAAATTAAATATGTCATACCGTAAACCTGCTTCAAATCCAAACCTCAAACTTTGGTATCTGAATATCCCTGTTCCCGAAACCGATGTTACATCTGCATCAGGTATTAGCCGCCTTTGACCTGAGTTTGTATTTGACTGCAGAAAACTTTGTGTGCCAATTGTAAGCTCACTTGTGTTATTAAATGTATATATCCAGCTTGCATCTGCTGAATATGTATTAAGCAGCATATTTAAATCGCCAAACTGCAGTGAGTCCGGCAGAAATCGTTCATCATTGCCTTCTTTTTCACGCCTGCGGTTATATGTATAACCAAAATTTAAATTAAATTTTGATCTTTCCTTAATAAATGTATTCTGAAATACAAGGTTATGAACATTAAGTTTATGATTTGGTCCTGTAAAGCTTCTGTCAAACCTTGTTTCGTTTATTTTCATAAATTCCTTTTCAAACTCACGTGCTTCAAGTATTCCGTATGTGTATGCAGTATAGCTGTAATTTAATCTGCCTGCCCAAAGACCTGTATGATAACCTAATCCTGTTTTAATTGTATATCCGCCAAACCTTGTTTCAGGTATTCTGTTTCCTTCACCGTCTAAATAATCTGCATGTGTTTCTCCGCCAAATCTAATAAGCCAGTTATATCTTTTGCCTGCACCTTTAAATCCTATATCGCTTAATATTCCAAGTGTATTTGTGTAAAACTTAAGGTTTAAATCAGCAATTTCTGCACCAACCGGTGCCGGATGTTCATCTGTTATACTTACTACCCCTCCAATTGCCTCGGGTCCAAATAATAAACTTCGTGGACCTTTTATAACTTCAATATTATCTATTCCGTCACTGCTCATAACAAGCCCGTGCTCATCCTGCCATTGCTGATTATCAAATCTTATTCCGTTCACCATAATTCCTATTCGGTTTCCGTATAGTCCGCGTATAACCGGTTTTGAAATTCCCGTACCTGTTGAAAGCTGCCAGACACCCGGAATTTTTGTTATTGCTTCGCTTATGTTCATATAACCATACCTCAGCAAATCCTTTGATTTTATCTTTTCTGTTTGATATGATTTCTCAATATTTGTTTCAGTTACAATAATCTCATCTGTTGAAAGCTCCGTTGAAATCATTTTTATATCCAATGGCTCATTCAGCTTATCTGACTCAAGTGTTAAATAATACGATTTATAACCAAGCATCTCGAACTGAAGATGTATTATCCCTTTTGGAAGCCCTGATAGTATAAACTTTCCGCTGTCATCTGATGAAACTACTTTGTTAATATCTGCAATATAAATATCTGCGCGCGAAATACCCTCGCCCGTAACAGCATCAGTTACTTTGCCTGTTATTGTTTGTGAATGTAAATTTCCGCTTAATAAAATAATAATTACTGCAAAGGATAATTTGTTCAGATAAAATTTCATTGTTTTAAATTCATCCCTTAAGCCCCCTCTAATGTTAAAAAGGGGGCTGCGGGGTGAAGTTTGAATTAATTTATTTCTTCTTTACGGTTTTTGGTGTGCCAAAATAGAAAGAAACACCTACGTAACCGTTTATAGAGCTTAAGCTCTTATTTGGTGATGTTGTTCCGTTATCTCTTACATGCTCTTTATCACCAAGGTCAATTTCATCTCTGCCAACTTCAGATTCATCATCAGCGCCTTTGCCAAGCGGGTTTATCATGTGGTAATTTACACCAACAATAGCTCCAACTTGTTTGCTTAATTTAAAATCAATACCTGCATCAAAAATGAACCCGATACGTGTTTCTGATTTCATATCAAACCCTGAGCGGAAAGCATCTCTTGAATAGATCTGTTTATCAAATTCAAATTTACCGCTGAAGAAGTTGGCTGCAAATCTAACACCAACAAAAGGATTTATTTTTTTGTTAGGTGAAAATGCCCACTCACCGCCTAAATTAATTGAAAGTATGTTAACTTTTGATTTAAAACCTGATTCTCCTAATACTCCGCCGTTAATTGTATCAAGCTTAAAAGTACCGGTAGCGCTATTATTGCTGAACATGTTGTAATTTAAACCTAACACAACCCTGAAATTTCCTTTTTTGCCTATGGCTAATTTCCCGTCAGCTCCAAAGGTTATAAGCTGTTTTGTATAGTAAGGCAGGTCATCAGAGTCAATTTTCCCTGTCGTTGGTACATCCACTTTAAAATCGCCAAGCGGAACACCGTATCCGCCAATTAAATTTAGTGTAACTTTTGGCTGTGCAAATACAGAAACTGCTGTTGTTAATATGAATATAAAAAATAGAATGCTTAATTTTTTCATTTTTGTAATATTTTTAATTTTAAAATGTATATATCTTTTCCTGTGTCTATATAATTGCAGGAAAAATATATTGCTTTTCAGCGGATATATAATCAGCAGAAAAATTATTGGAAATATTTATTATGATTAATTAAGCTGAAGGGGGACCACGGTCATCATTTGTTGATTCCCGGGTTTCAAAACTTATATATGTTTCTGCTATTGGAATTGCTGCTAATAAGGGTCTTGTTATCTCTTCTAATCCTTTTGGAAAAAGCTGCGGTATATTACAGCTGTCTTCCAATGAATCTAATACAAAATCTATCTCATGTTTATCTTTTGCTAACTCACTGCTTAAATCTACGCCTGCAACAGTAAAAAAAATAACAAACAGCATAAGCAAAATATTTACAGAAAAGGAATTACCTCCAAAAAAGGAAAGTAATTCCCATTCTAATTTCGATATCCTGTATTTTTTATTCAATTTTTTTAAACTACGTTTAATATCTGCTCTCGCTGGTCAAACATTTTAACCATTTCATCAAGCAACAGGCTTACTTTTTCCATATCTGCTTTAATATCAACGTTGGCTTTAGAGTTGCTATCCATTGCTGTACATGCACCTGATACTGCATCTACATTGTTAAGCAAACTTGCATCAAACTGGTATAGCTGATTAAGTTTATCTTCCTTAACTTTTACAACATCAAATGCTCCGCTGTAACCTCTTGCTGCTGATTTGAACTTTGCAGTACAAAGTTGCAGTTTTTTATCTAATTTATCAATGCCATCTGTTTCAAACAGCTTTCCCCGCTGTGAAAGGTTTAATGTAACGTTTTTAAGTATAACATGGTTAGCGTCAAGCTTTTGTGCCAATGTGTTTCTTAAAATTGTATCAAGCTCACGGGAGTTATCCCTGTTTACATACCCGTCATATCCGGGAATTATCCTTGTTATTTTTTCAAGAAAATTTTCTTTGGATTTTACAGCATTTAGCTGTTCATTTAAATCTGCCATATTTTTTATTGATTTTTAATTTATTAATAAACAAAAATACAATTTCCTTAAGTTATTTCAAAGAGTATAATTATTTTTAATCATTTTTTGTATCTAAAATATTTATCTGATTTAGAAACATTTCTCTAAGATATTCTTTGATATTATCTGATTTTTTCAAAATTTTTAAATTTATATGAATTTTACTTAACATATTTTATGTTGCTAACTCAAACAATTAATAAAATTTATCCGTGTTTTTTTGCATCAAAAATAATTTTTCTGCCCCAATAATTGAATTACAATGGTCAAATTTATAAATTATATGATTTTTTACATTATTTTAAATTAAATAAGTTTATTATATTTTTGGTTTATTATATTTTTGCAATATTGGAGGTCTTTTGGAAATGAAAAAAACATCGGTAATTTTAATTGTTCTTTTAAACAGTTTTATTTTTTCTCAGTGGAATCAGACTTTAAACGGTACCTCTATCTGGTCACTTGCAAGTGACCTTAACGGTGCGTTTTATGCCGGGTCTCTTGGATCTTCGGGTACAGTTTATAAATCAACAAATTTCGGTATGAACTGGAGCACTCTTACTTCGGGTAATGGACAAACTATTTTTGATATTGCAATTGACTCTTCCGGAAGAATTTTTGCTGCTAACTATGCAAATGGTCTCATGATTTCAACTAACGGTGGTGTAAATTTTACTACAATCCCTGTTTCTGTATTTGGAGGGCATAACCTTATGGCAGTTTGCTGCGGTAAAAATGGATTTGTATTTGCCGGCACAAACGGAGGCGGTTTATACAGAAGCACCAATTTTGGTGTAAACTGGGCTCCAACTACTCTTACAACACAGCAAATAGTTACTATTGCTGCCGATAGATATAATTCTTCGATAATTTATGCAGGTGCTGGTGCAACATCCGGGGGGTTAAACGGTTTTTATAAATCTACAGATTACGGAGCAGCATTTTCTCCTAATACAAACTCCGGTATCAATGTTTATGGTATAATACAGTTAGATTCTTCTACACTTGTAACAGCTTCAACCTCTACAGGCGGTCCTGTACACAAATCAACTAACGGAGGTTTAAATTGGAGCGTTGTATCTTCCGGCTATATAAGCAGAAGTGCACTTTTGTATGATTATTTAAGCCCCCAGTTAATATTTCTGGCAGGTAACGGAGGTATTTTTTATTCCTCAAACGGCGGCTCCACTTTTATAAATGCGGGAATAACATTTAGCTCTACTCCATTGGCAACCTACAGCAATAAAATTGCCGCAGGTCTTACCGGTTCATCTAACGGCGGAGTATGGTTTCACGAAATACCCCTTTCTGTTGAGCAAACCTCAGAATTAATTCCCGAAAAATTTTCACTTTCGCAAAATTATCCAAATCCTTTCAATCCTTCAACAACAATAAATTTTTCAATACCGCAAACACCTCTCTCCTTTGGCGAGGGAATGGAGGTAACATTATATGTATTCAACTCATTAGGTCAAAAAATTGCATCACTTGTAAATCAATCGCTTGCACCGGGTACATATTCAGTTGAGTGGAATGCTTCAAATTACTCCAGCGGTTTGTATTTCTGTAAGATTAGAGCAGGTGATTTCTATGAAACAAAAAAAATGATACTTTTGAAATAGAACATTTTTATATTCTCCGTGTTTTTATTAATCCTATTTTTACGGAACTTTATTATGTAAAAATCGTTATATTTGTTATAATTATGCAGATTTTTTTGAAAAATACAGCAAAAATATTGTTAACTTTGATGGTTGCTATTTCAGTGTTTTTGCTGAATTTTGGCAATTTTATTCAATGTTCTATGCCTCAGTCGCAGGAAGATTGCTGTCATATAATTAAATCTGTAAAATCCTGCTGTGCTGAAAATACTAAAATTAATCTGAACGAAAGAATTTCTTCACACTGCGGATGTTCAGTTGAGCAGTCAAATAAACCCGGTGATCTTTATTCAGATTTGAAAAATAATTCTTCAAATCTGAATTTCAGGTTTATTCAATATACTGATTTATCTGTTTCTGCTGAACAGAATAAAACTTCGATTATTTTTACTTCATATTCTCCTCCTGTTTATTATATGGCTGATACCTATCTCAATATTTTATCTCTCCGGATTTAGTTGTTTATTTTGTTTTACCGGAAATTTAAAATAACAAAACAATAACATTAAATTTAATTATTACTATTTAACATGAAAACAAAAATATTTTTAGCTTCATTATTTATTGCAATATTTGCTTTAGCTGTTTCAAACACTTACTCTCAGGATAAAGAATGCTGTAAAGATAAATCATCAAACCATTGCGGTGATATGAAAGCTTCCAACGAAACCAACAATGGCAAATGCTGTGATAAACACGGCAATGCGGGCGGTGACTCAACTATTTCTACTACAACTGCACCTTTAACATGCCCCGTTTCAGGCGAAGCTATTGGTGAAGGACAAGGCTTAAAATTTGATTACTACGGCAAGACTTATACTTTCTGCTGCGAAGGATGCGAAGCAAAATTTAAAAAAGAACCTATGAACTATATTAAAGAAGAGTTAACCTGTCCGGTTATGGGTGATAAAATTGAGTCAAAAGATGTTTATGCTATGCACAACGGAACTAAATATTATCTTTGCTGTGAATCTTGTATAAAGAAATTTGATAAAGATCCTGAAAAATACATGAATAAAAAATCCGAAAATTAATAAATTTTATTCATTAAAAATCCCGCTGTTAAGCGGGATTTTTTTATATGTAATTGTAAATATTATTATAAAAAAAAAGACGGCTTTTACCGTCTTCTTTTATAATTTTTAGTTTCTATTATGCTTTGGCTTCAGGCTGCCATAGTTTCACCTTCAGGGTAACTTTCAGGATATAGCAGGCATTTTACTTCATGGGTTGTTTGATTTAACGGTGCAAGTACGGGTCTTACATGCTCGCAGGTGCCAATAATTATCTTCGGACATCTTGGGTGGAAGTAGCATCCTGTTGGAACATTTGCAGGTGAAGGTACATCTCCGGTTAAAATGATCCTGCTGCGTTTTTTCTTTGGGTCTGGTATCGGAACTGCTGAGAGCAGTGCTTCGCTGTACGGATGTTTTGTATGTGCATACAGTTCTTTGCAGTCTGCAATTTCTACTATTTGACCTAAATACATAACCGCAACCCTGTCACTTATATGCTCCACAACAGATAAATCATGTGAAATAAAAAGATATGTCAATCCAAGCTCTTTCTGCAGATCCTGCAGTAAATTTATTATCTGTGACTGAATTGATACATCAAGCGCCGAAACCGGTTCATCACAAACTATGAATTTTGGCTGAACTGAAAGTGCCCTTGCAATTCCTATTCTTTGCCGTTGACCTCCTGAAAATTCATGCGGGTACCTTCTTGCATGAAGCTTTGAAAGTCCCACTTTCTCAAGTAATTCCATTACCATTTTATCTGCATTTTCACCCTCAGAAATTTCATGATATTTCAATATCTCAGAAATCATTCCGCCAACTGTCATCCTTGGATTAAGTGATGAATACGGGTCCTGAAAAATTATCTGAATATCTTTCCGGAGCTTCTTAAGCTCTTTGGTATCCATTTCTGTTATGTTATGTCCTTCAAACTCAACTTTTCCGCCTGTTGGCTCAATTAATCTAAGCAGTGTTCTGCCTATTGTGGTTTTTCCGCAGCCTGATTCTCCAACAAGCCCTAAGGTTTCACCTTTCCTTATAGTAAATGAAACATCATCAACGGCTTTTACATATCCCACAGTTTTGGAAAGTAAACCGCGCTTTATTGGGAAATATTTCTTTAAATTTTCAACTTTTAGCAGAATTTCTGACATAATTTTATCCTATTGCTGTAATTGTTACCAAATATATGGTTTACTGACTAAATTTTCAATGTTATTTTAAAAAAAGATTTTGGTAACTATATACTTGACACACTCAAAGAAAAGAGTAAAAAATGAAAAGAAAGTGGTATAGAAATTGTAATTAAATCATGCAATGGTGTTATTTACTTATTATTGTAATAATTCTATATATTTATAATGTCACGAATGACATAACAGAATGGAAATAGAATATCAGAAATACAAGCTTATAGTGACACAAATAGATGTACCCTTTGGAAGCGGAAAACATAAACAATGACATCGTGGAGCAATAACTATGACATTATTTGTGCAATTGAGAATGATAAATGCATAGTTTTTGTACTCCATTCCACAGGAAATCCTTTACGGTGGATACCTTTTGAAATAATAAAATCGTTAGTAATACCAATAGAAAAAGAAATTAACTAAATGATTAAATAAACTGGTCATTACAAACAGTAGTCACGGCAGCATAACCCCTTCTTAATTTATCAAGTAGTAGGGTTTTAAATGAATTTTGTTTTAAATGGCAATATCTTATTTTTAAATAAATTATAATGCAAAAAAGGTTTTGGGAAAAATAAAGCAAGGTAAGATTTTGGAAAGTAAGACAAAGCAGTACATTTATATTGTTCAATCTTCTCACGAAACTACAAAATGTAAAATAGGCGCAACTATTGATTTGAAAAGAAGATTGAAAGATTATAATAATATGACCGGTAAATCTAAAGAAAATATTTACCGTTATTTATTCAACTGTGAAGTTAAAGATATGACACAGATGGAAAATGAAATTAAAAAAGAATATTCATATCTACGGGAAGAAAAGAGCAAAGAAATTTATTTTTACAATTCGGACTTATTTGATAAGTTTGTTCAATTTATTAAATCGCATAAATTATTTGTCAAAGAAATATTTCTAAAAACTGATGACAAAAAACAAATTGTAAAACTAATAAAAAAAACAACACCATCTCTTATAGAACGAGGTATATCTCAAAAAGATGTACTGCAAAAGGCACAAAAAATAGATAATGACGAATTTTACACAAGATATGAAGATATTGAAAAAGAATTATCAAAGTACGAAAAGAAAATTTGGAAAAATAAAAGAGTGTTTTGTAATTGCGATGACCCTGTTGACAATGATGAAAGACGTACATCTGCATTTTCTTTATATTTTATTAAGAACTTCAAAACGCTTAGATTAAAAAAACTAATTTGTACACATTATAGTGGCGATGTGGATTTATTCAATCAAGGTACAAAAGGTTATGTTTTTAGAAAAGAAGGTTATAAAGAATTTAAAGAGTATCCTGAAGGTTATTCGGGAAGTTTTGACGACCCGTTGTCTTTAAAAATACTAAAAGAAGATACGGATATAGTATGCACAAATCCGCCATTTTCAAAGGCTACGGATTATTGGAAAATTACTTTAAAAAGTGGTAAGAAGTTTTTAATAATTTCAAATATAACAAATCCAATAACTCCAGCGTTTATCCCTTATTTTAAAAATAATCAAGTATGGGCTGGATATAATAGAATAGATTATTTCTTAAATCCTAAAAAAGAACTTGTAGAAGCGGCGGGGCATTGGTACACGAATATACCTATAAAAAATAGACCAAAATATAAAAATTTAAAAATAATTCCATTAAAAGATATACCTATAGAATATAAAAAATATGACGATTCTAAATGCTTAGTGGTTGATAAAGGTTACATCCCAAATGATTATAAAAAACCATTTGCTGTATCTGCTCGCCCTATATTAAATGGATTATTGGAAAAGGGATATAAAATAATCCTTGATACTCAATACTTTCCTTATGAAAAAGGTAAAAAAAAGTTTGGGAGAGTTCTTGTTCAGAAAACATAATAATAGTTGAGTTAAACGATATATAAAAACTACTTTTTTAAATGAAAATACACTTTCAAAATACTTAACTTATAAGATTTTTTTAGACACCATTACTTTTAAAAAAACTTACTATATTATCATAATTTATTAAAAATGTTATGACAGCTAAAGAAATATTTAATCCAGAAACCAATGACTTTGAAGAATTAAGCAAAGTTAACGGTTTTAAATATTGGTTTGCTCGTGATATAATGGTTTCTTTAGGTTACGATGATTATAGAAAATTTCTCAAAGCTATCGAAAGGGCTATTTCCACTTGTATTTCGTTGCAAATAACAGTTGATGAAAATTTTATTTCAATTGAAAGAGAAATTAATTCAGTTACTTTGAAAGATTATAAGCTTTCACGCTTTGCATGTTATTTAACAGCTATGAATGGTGACACAAAGAAACCAGAAGTTGCAAAAGCACAAGCATTTTTCATTAAACAAACTGAAATTGTTGAACAATATATCAAAAACGTATATCATCTTGATAGGCTAATAACAAGAGATGAGATAAAAAATAAAGAAATATCTTTATCGGGAGTTGTTAATAGGGCGGGTATTGAATGTTACCCACTTTTCCAAAATGCGGGTTATCGTGGCTTATATAACATGAACCTTAATGAGCTAAAAAACCTAAGAAAAATTGATAAAAGGGAATCATTATTAGATTATATGGGTAAAACTGAATTAGCCGCTAATTTATTTAGGATTACACAAACGGAAGAAAAAATAAAAAACGAAAATATCAACGGACAAAGGAACCTCGAAAATGCTGCTGAAGTAGTGGGGCAAAAAGTAAGAAAAACCATAATTGAAATAAGTGGAACTCGACCTGAATATTTACCAAAAGAACAAAATATAAAAATTATCAAAAAAGGCTTAAAATCAATAAATAAAAGATTTAAGAAAATTGACAAAAAGCAAAAATAGGTAAGTAACTAAATTTCATCCTCACTTTTCAATTTCGATAAAAAAAAAGTAAAAAATACCGATTCCAGAGTGAATTTAAGAAAATCTTGGGAGGGTTAAGTATATAGTTACCATGTTTTAAAGTACTGTTTATTTCTACATTAAATATTATACAACATTAAATTTTACCTTATTAAATTTGCAATCGCAATTATTGCTGCAGTTTCACTGCGGTACTTTCTTGCTCCCAATGATATTACCTTAAAACCTGAACTAACCGAAAGGTTAACTTCATCAATTGTAAAACCGCCTTCCGGTCCAATAAATATATCAATCGTATCTGAATTTATTTCTGCATTATCAATTCTTATTCTTCCTTCAGATATTTTTTCATCAGCTATAAGCTTTAAACTGCTCCCTGAATTTTTAACTGCATCTGAAAATTCAACCGGCTCAAATACCTTTGGCAATACACAGCGCTGTGATTGCTTCATTGCTGAAAGTGCTATTGCCTGCCATCGTTCTGTTTTGTTTGTGGTTTTATTGATAGTGTTTTCTGTAATAATTGGATAGATTGAATGAACTCCAAGCTCAGTTGCTTTTTCTACGGCAAACTCAAACCGATCTGGATTTTTAATTAAGCTCTGATAAAGGTTTATTTTTATTTCCGGTTCATTTAATCCAAAGGTTTTTTCAATGATACTGCATTCAATAATTACTTTGTTTGCCTGCTGTATTAATGTTTTATATAAATTTCCTTCACCATCTGTAACATAAATTTCTTCACCCTGCTTCTTTCTTAATACCCTTGAAAGATGTTTTGCCTCGTCATCTACAATTGTAAGTGATGATGTTGAGATATATTGCTTTGGTGTATAGTAATATTCCATTATATTTCAGAATTTTGCGTATAAACTTAAACCAATTTGCCCAACTACGGGCTTTGCAAGTCTAAAACCCCAGTCAGCCCTTAATACATATCCAAATGGTGCAATAAAATTCAGCCCTATTCCTGCCCCTGAAAGAAATCTTTTTTTCTTAATACTTTCATCTTTATACCATACAGTTCCAATATCATAAAAAAGTGTAAAATAAAGTCCATGCCTTATATCAAGATTCTTTATTATTGGCAAATCTTTTACAATTGGCATATCTCTGCCGCGGATGTATCGCGGTGAAATTATCGGTATCCGCAGTTCATTATACATCGTAAAAGCATCATCTCCCTCAAATGCCTGTCCTTTCCAGCCGCGAATGTAGTCTTCACTGTATCCAAGATACTCATGGTTATAAAATGGTATAACTGCTCCAAAAGCCAGACTTGAATACAGCCGTGATGCAAGTGTTAAATAATATGATTTTGTAATATTTATCGGAATAAAACTCTGGTTATCAATATTTAGTCTGCCAAAATTAATTTCTTTATCAATAAAACCATACCTGTCATAAAATATTTTTGTAAACAGACCTTTTGTTGCATATTCATTTATATCTCTTGAATCATAACTTATCCCGCCTCCTATTATTAGAAAATTATCACTTCCGTCAGGCGAAAGTGTTCTGCCCGGTGCATATTTTGAAACACTTATATGGTTGAATTTGAATTCCGTAAAAACAGAAAAATTTTTGCTGAAATATCTGCCCAAGGTTAACTCTCCTTTGCTTTGATAATTATCAAAATTTTCATCGTGATATTCCAGCGTATTAGAACCGCTTACTTTGCCAACAGCATTCAGACTTTTGTTTCTGTTTCTCCGCCATGAACCTCCCAATCCCAAATATAAATGAAGCTTATCGCCAATCCACGGAATATAGTAGCTTAAGCTAAGAGAAGGATTGTAAAATACCCTGAACCCAAAATTTAACCGTTCATTTCTTCCGCGGAAATTATCCCATCTTAAATTTATACCTGCCCATATTTTACTCCATTCACCGTCTTCAATTCCTCCTGCCGGCAGCGGAAGTATATACCACCTTTCCTGAAGGTCAACATTCAGCGATAACTCCTTTTCACCCGTTGGTATTGGAATTATATCAACCTTTGTAAATAATGCCAGATTGTATATATTTTGTAGGTCATTTGTGTATTTGTCTATTGTAAACTTATCTTTGGGCTTTAACGACATTTCACGAAGTATAATATAATCCTTTGTTGTTTTGTTGCCGGTTATTATTATACTGCCAACCTTTAAATTTAATGAATCTATCTTTTGTGCATTTTCTTCAAATTTTTTCTTTAATGAATCATTCAGGTTATCTGTTTCTTCTTCTGTTTGCGAAAAACAAACTGCTGTAATACAGAAAAAGATTAACAGATATATTTTTAATTGCACAAAATGCATCAAATGATTTTTTTAATGTTAATGGAAATTATAGAAATTATATATCAGAGATTAAATTTTCTCTTAAGTTCTAATGCCTGCGGATAATTTGGAAATGCTTTAAGCGAGAGCTCAATGTATTTTCTTGCATCTTCAATTCTGCCCGCACTTAAAAGATAATTTGCCGAAACTGTCAGCATCATTGCATAAGAGCGCATTAAAGTTTCATGGTAATAGTCTTTTAGCGGAGCCGGTGTAAATGTGAAATCAAATACTTTATAATCTTTTACCTGATTTCCGTTAATAATTTCATTTTTTGGGACTAACCTGAAAAGCAGACCATCAGGAAGTCTCCCGTAATCCTGTGCAAACGGCTCGTTTTTGTTCTGCTCAATTTCCCATGTAATATAGCATCTGCGGTTTGGATTATTTTTTACAAAGCTTGTCATCATTTCTTCAAACAGCTTCATAATATTTCTTGTATCGTAGGGAATGTTATGCTCAAATTTATAAAGCTCCGGCAGGAATCTTTCTATTTCTGCCCTGCTGTTATTATAAATTTCGGGATATTGCTCCTGTAAAAATTTAAAGTACCAGCTTCTTCTAAGCAGTTCTTTATCAATTACAACAATATCCGGTCTTATGTGCTTTACAAAATGATAGTACCAGCTTGCCGATACCCAAAAATCCCACTGACTTGATATAATTATGCTGTTCGGATCTGCATTTTTAAATATGTTCATTGTATAATCTTCTACGTAATGGTTTTTACTCTCATCATTGCCTGCATAGTTGGTATTTAATGCAATTAAAAAAATAAGCAAAGCTGCGGAACCAAAAATTATTTTATTTGCATGCGTTTTAAATATTGATGCAAACTGTGCGTATATAAATATAATACCATAAGCTATCCAAATTGCCAATATAATGTATGCTAATAGGAAATATGAATAAATATCGTTTATATCATAATTAATTGAATAAAACACCGTAGAGAAAAATGCTAAAAATGTTAAGTAATATATGCGGATATTTGCTCTAGAAAGCTGATATATGCCAAGAATTGAAAGCATTACCACACCAAACCCAAATTCATTCCACAATGATGATGAAAACTTTTTAAACTGATCATTTACAATCTGCGGAGAACCTGAAATTAACAGATAACCCAATATGCACACAACAATAAAAAAAATAAAATGCATATTTGGATTAATAGTTCTCTGCTTTACAAGTCCGTAAATTGCCAAACCAACAACCGATGCTGTTAATATAATGAATGAAATCATAGCGCCCTGTGCACTGAATATCCAGACCGAAAACTGCTTTCCTGAAACATGCCAGTAAAAGCGCTCAAAGTTTACCGGATTGCCCCAAATGAAAATCGGATTCATACTTGCCCTGATTGGCAAATACAGGTACAGCGAGAGCCCTAATATAAAACACACTGCCATGTAACCAAGCAGTTTATATATTCGCTGCTTGTTGTAAAAATTAGTATAGAAAAAAAGTGTTAAACATGCCGGAGCTAAGAGTATAGTTGTTAAATGATTTGTGAATGATAGTCCAAGCAGGAAAGCAAATATCAGATAATATTTATTTTCCGAAGTAAAATTTTCTTCTGTTTTTCCTCTCACAGTTGAAAATATTGCTTTCATAAACACAAGCATAAGCGTTATTATGAAAAAAATATGAATTGGATATACCTCAACTGAATTTGCCGCCCCCCAGTAAGTTTTAGAAAATGCAAGTATCATTGCAGAAGCTGCTGATACTGTGTAAATAATTACATCAGGAAGTGGTGAAGGTTTTTCTTTAACAGCATTTTTCTGAGATTTCTGTTTATATGAAGCAACTTTATTTGATTTTGTCTGCTCATCTGAAAAGCTGCCCAAGAAAAACCTCATTAACAAATAAAACATAAAAACTCCAATTGAGCAGAAAAATGCACTCATAAAATTGAGTCTGTAAATTTCTTCTGTGCCAATAGGAAGCATTGAAAATATGTGCCCTACAATTGTGAACAGCGGGTATCCGGTAGGGTGGGCTATTCCTAATGTTGAAGCTACCGCGGCAAGCTCACCGCTATCTATAAACCATACAGTTGGTGCAAGTGTCTTAATATAGACTATAAGGGCAATCACAGCTGCGGAAAATCCAATAATATAATTAAGCTTTTTCATTAATATTCTGCAAATATATACAGTTTTTTATTAATTTAAAGCCAAATTTAAAATGAAGAGACTACTGACGACTCTAACCGAGTCGTCTCCCAATAAAAAACCCGGCAGTTTTATAACCC
>JADZAP010000039.1 GCA_020852705.1 Ignavibacteria bacterium
GGCAATGCTAAACATGAAGCTGAAGAATTATTTAAAAATTTTCAGGGAATTAAAGATGATGCAAAATATCCCGAACTGGAAACATATAATAAAGATTGGCAAAAAGTTTCGCCGGTTTTAAGGGGATTTCTTGCAGAATTAAAAGATGAAAAACTTAATACTGTTTTTCATGATCCCAAATATCCCGAAATGGATATGCCTTTTTTTGAAATGATAGCTTATTCTATGCACAGAGAGTCTTACCTGATTGGGCAGATTGGACTTTGGAGAAGATTATTAGGCTATCCTGCTATGAAATACCCGGGAATGTAAAACAAAATAATAAAATACGAAAGGTTACAAAAATGGAAAAACTGAAATTTAATATTCATATAAATGCTCCGCGTGAAAAAGTATGGAAATGTATGCTTGAGGATAAAACCTACAGAATATGGACAGAAGCTTTTCACCCGGGGAGCTATGCCGTTACCGATTGGCAAAAGGGGAGTAAAGCAAAATTTCTGGGTCCAGAAGGGAGCGGAATGGTTAGCCGTATTGCTGAAAATATTCCAAACGAATTTTTATCAATTGAACATTTGGGAATGATTGTTAATGGTGTTGAAGATACCAATAGTGATGAAGTTAAAGCATGGGCAGGAGCTCATGAAAATTATACTTTTAACAATTCCAATGGCGGTACTGAATTAATCATTGAAATGGACTCTGATGAAAAATATTCTGATATGTTTAATGGTATGTGGCCAAAAGCTTTAGAAAAATTAAAAGAACTTTCAGAATCAAATTAATCCCTCCTCAATTATTTAGATGAACAAAAAATTCAATTCTGTAAATGATTATATGAGTTCTATGAAGCCTGAAGTGCGTAAAACGCTTCAGGCAGTTAGAAAAAGTATTTTATACTCTGCCAAAGGTTTTACGGAATCAATTAGTTATGGAATACCCGCTTTTAATCTGAAGGGTAAAGCTGTTGTTTATTTTGCAGGTTTTAAAAATCATTGCAGCTTATATCCAATAACAGGTAATCTTAAACATAAAATTTTAAATAAACCCGGAAAATATAATGTTAAAGCATCAACCCTGCAATATGAAATTGGCAAACCACTGCCTTTATATTTAATTAAAATGATTGTGAAAGAAAGAATAAAAAATATTCAAATTAAATAATTAATATATTTTCAGTCTGTTTGGTAATTATTTATTCAACTGATATACTAAATTTTATTGTTTAATTTGTATTTATGATTAAAGATAAAAAGTTATGGGAAGAATTTGAAAAGAAATGGTATTCTCAAAGGTTTCTTGTAAAAAGAATATGAAAAGTTTTAACGAAATGACTATAAATGAATTTTTAGAAATTTGGAACGAAAATATGAATTACCGGGAGTGCCTTAAAATTTTTGATCAGAACTATAAGAAAGCAATAATTGAAAAAAAGAATTTATTGAACATCCTTTAGAACATCTAATATCTAATCTATTACTCGCTCAAAGAATGCATAAGAATTTGAAATTGTAAATATTTATTTATTATCTTAATCTATTTACCTTTTTTAAATGCATCCTTAAGTGAATTTTTAATCATCTTTCTGCCTTTATCTCCGCCAAAATTAATTGTAATTGTTCCCTGATGCGTTAATCCAAGATCCTGATGATTATAAAACCCGTAATCAATTTCAAAAATTGAATAATATAAGCCAATACCCCCTGAAAATTTTGTCGGCTCTGTTCCAATTCCTGCCCGGATATCTATCATATCATAAAGCGAATATTCAACTCCAGCTTTAATTGATGTTGTATAGCGTGTATCCTTTTCAACATCAAGCAGAAAGTTAAGGTCATATCTCGGCTGAACACTTATCCCCGTACGGTAAACCTGAGGCAGTTTGTCATCCTGTGTTCCTATCTTTGGTCTGTTCAGATTAAATGCCGTAAAGCCCCATCTTAAAAAATCGGTTAAATATGCAAGTCCCCCAATATCTATGCCAAAAGTAGCAGCTGAACCGTAATTCTGTATCTTTAAATTATAGTAATTAAAATTTGCTCCGTAATATATCTTTTTTTTATAATTGTTGCTGTACGATGCAGTTACCGTAATTTCTTTATATAATTCAAAACCATAAGTTTTTGCTGAAAGTCCAAATGCACCGTATTTGGTTGGTTCAATATAATTAATTGAGCCGTTTGCAAGCTCTTTTATACCAAATGGTGCGGGTGAGTAGAATATTGATACTTCGCGGAATGGAAGCTGTGAAAGTCCTGCGGGATTGTAATATACCGCATTTGAATTATTTGCAAGTGATGTAAATGCTCCGCCAAGTGCAATTGGTTTTGCTCCAATTTCAATCAGTTCAAACTGTGCAAAACTTAAACGGAACGATACAAATAATAAAACAATTATAGTTTTTAAACTTATTTTCATTTTGGTTATATTAAAATATGCAAATAATCAAAAGTTTTCACTATTATTTTATGGTTTAAACAGAGTGAATTGATTATCACAGCCCAAATTATTAATTTGAAATGTAAAAATATGAATTATTTGTTAAAAATGCAAAAATTTTCGGTAAAATTATGTATTTTATTTGCATTGGCTTCCTTTACACTTATCAGTAATCAAGCCAGCTCACAAGAGCTTGATGCAATTGTGGATGTTGACCTTTCTGCAATTAATATTGATGTAAGAGACAGACTTTCTACCTTTAAAACAGAAGTGCAAAACTATCTTAACAGAACCCGGTTTACAGATGAAAATATTGCAAACGATGTTCGCGGAAAACCGTATAAAATAAAAGTAAATTTTTCATTCTACTTTAAAAATGCTACCGGAATAGATAGCTACGAAGCTCAACTGGTAGTTAGTGTTCAAAGAAATATTTACAAAACACAGAACTTTACTACAGTATTCAGGGTAAAAGATGAGTCATGGGGATTTAATTATGTAAAAGGTCAGAACTTCTATCACGATGACCTGAAATATAATAACCTTACAAGTTTTCTGGATTATTATGCTTACATGATAATTGGATATGATGATGATTCATGGGAGCCTGCATTGGGGACAAAAAGATTTCAGAGTGCACAGAATATTGTTAATCTGGCTATTGCCAACAGTGATGGCAGAGGGTGGATTGATAACTCCAGCTTAAAACAGTCTAGAAGTGTCTATCCAAGTGAACTGCTGAATTCCAAATATGATAAATTCCGCAGAGCTGTGTGGATGTATCATTTTGCAGGTATTGATTCCCTGCAATATGATAAAAAAGAAGCCCTTGAAAAAATTGCTGAAGCACTTGATATTATTGGCAAGTTTAAAAAAACCGAAATAAGATCATTTACCATAAAACAATTTTTTGATGCAAAATACATGGAAATTGCTTCAGCTCTTGTGGATTATTATGATAAATCTATTTACCGCAGACTTATGGATTATGACCCAGACCATACTTCAACTTACGATGAGTATGCCAAGAAATAATTTAAAACGTATATTGTGAAGTTAAATAAAATATCTAAAATAAAACCATGAATAAAACTTATTTTTACAGAACTTTTTTTATTATTTTTCTAAGTATCTCTTTTATTTCTGTTTCTTTTGCCGGTGATCCTTACAACAGGGTTAACAGTAAAGAAATTAAACTGCTTGATAAAGAAGCAGGTAAACTGGTTAAAAAACGTAATTCACTCTTTAGTCTTGATGCTGATATTAAGTTTGGAGTCGGAATTTCCAACACACATTTTGAACTTAATAAACCCGATACAACAGGTCAATTAACAACAACATCTTCAAAAGTTGGTCCTACAATTGCCGCAACACTTTCACTTAATTTCTTTGGGTTTGGTTTTACAACCGGATTTGCCTACGGTAATAAAGGTTTTGAAAGTTCTAACGGCAATAAAAATAATTTGAATTATTTCAATATTCCGCTTTTGATTTATTTTGATTTTAACGTTGGTGAAAAAGTTAGAGTTGAAGGGAATTTAGGACCCTACTTTGGTCTGCTTACCTCACAGGATCAAAATACTCTGTACAAAGCTAAAAATTTTGATTTCGGCGTAACAGGCGAGCTTCAGTTTGCTTATATGTTTAATAATTACATGGGAGTACTTCTTGGCGGTAATTATGAATACGGCGGATTGAATAATCTAAGCAATAATGAGCTTGTAAAACGTATGAATACTTCTACTATTAATATTTATACGGGATTGAAATTTGAACTGTAAATACTTATTTTTGCCGTTAATAGGTATAAAATTTTTTATAATTTAAGGAGAAAATATGAAATTAATTTTCAGTTTTAAATATATTTTTGCATTTTTAATTACTGTTACTATTGGTTTTTCATTGCTTAGCGGCTGTGATGATTCTGGTGTTGAGCAAAATCCAACTGTCGATTCAGGTGTTGTACATTTTGATAGTATTGGCGTTGTTGATGGAATTGGAAATGTTATGAATAGCATTAATCTTTATAATGGTACAACAGTTGAAAGAGATAGTGTATCTAAAGATGCTAATTTAACTGATTCTGCCGGCACTTTAATGAATTATATGCTTCGTTCCGGTGATTTAACTGATCAGAATGTAGTTCCCGGTTTTCAGACCAGATTCAACAGGATATACGCCGCATTGACGCAGGCACAGTTTGATACTATAACTAAAATTCCTGTTGGCAGAGATACCGTTCTTCCTGATATTGATTTTACCGCAGATGATACTTATGGCAGTGGAGCTTGGGGTTATTTTAATCTACCAATGTCAACTTCAGACTCAAAACCGGTATTTTCGTTTTGGCTTAAAGGAAAATCTGCTAACTTTATCGGCAGAAATGTATATGGAATTATTTACCCAAGAGAAGCTTCCTTAGATGGTAACGGAAATTTCAGGATGTCATTTGAAGTTAAAATAAATGTAATGGGTTATAACCATTTTTACCACGCTGCTCATTAATTTAACTGATTAAAATTAATTCTTAAGGCGGGTTACTAACCCGCCTTTTTAGTTGTTTAAAACTATATACTAATTTATCCTTTTTGTATAAATCACAATTTGTATAATTTCCTTGCATTTTCAGTTGTAACTCTTATTAATTCATCAACCTCTATTCCTTTAAGCTCTGCAATTTTTTCTGCGGTATATTTTAAATATGATGGTTCGTTCTGCTTTCCGCGGTAGGGAACGGGGGGCAAGTAAGGAGTATCTGTTTCTAGCAGTAAATGTTCAGCTCCTGTATTTCTAACAATATCGTATGCTGTATATGTCCCTTCATTTGGCTTATATGTTATGTTGCCTGTAAACGAAATATAAAATCCCATATCAATACATTCCTTTGCTTCTTTTAATCCGGCACTGAATGAATGAAACTGTCCCTTTAATTTGCCTACATCATATTCAGATTTAACTATTCTCATCAAATCTTCAGTTGATCTTCTGTTATGCAGAATTACCGGCAAACCTGTACGCTTTGCAATTTGAAGTTGCTCAGTCAGAACAGATATTTCAAGTTCTTTATCATAAGGCTCCCAATAATAATCCAGCCCGATTTCACCAATTGCAGCAACCTTGTTTTCTTTTGCAAGCTCCTCTATTTTTGGCAATTGGGCTTCGTCAAAATCCTTTAGCTCAGTTGGGTGTATTCCAACAGCTGCAAAAAGCATTTTATGCTTTTGAACAAGCTCAACAATTTCAATGGAAGTTTGGTAAGATGTTGCCGGTACAATTATAGCATCAATACCTGCATCAATTGCTCTTGATAGAATTTCATCAATATTTTTTAATATATCCGGATAATTTAAATGCGCATGTGTATCTATGAACATATTGTTATTTTTATTTTATATTCATCACTTCTTTTAAAAAACGGATTGTCAAAAGTACCCCTTACCGGAGTGACTAGTCTTGTAAAGGAGAAGTTATAAACTCTTTATCCTCCTCTCCTCTTTGTAGAGGGGTTATGTGCCTGCCTTGTAAAGGAGAAGTTATAAACTCTTTATCCCCCTCTCCTCTTAGGAGAGGGGTTAGGTGCCTGCCTTGTAAAGGAGAGGAAATAAACTCTTTATCCCCCTCTCCTCTTAGGAGAGAGGTTAGGGGAGAGGTAATATACTTTTTAATCCCAAAGGTCCTTCATTGTAAAACCCTGCCTTGTAAAGTCCTGCTTTGTAAAGGAGATATATAATTTATTCCTCCCAAATCTGGGTTTTATCTTCTATGATTATTTGCATTCTGCCTTTATATTCTGTAAGTTTACCCTTAACATACAAATAGTATCCTTTGGGATTTTCAAGGTTTAACTTTTTCATCAGGTTAAAGTACTGTTTAAAAAATACCAGATCTAATGTATCATCATCATTAATTTCAAGTTTGGCAATATGGGGATTGTTATCCGTTACAACTCTTGAAATATTTCCGAACACTATAACAGTATCTTCTAAATGCTTTTCTAATTTATTAAAATCACTTTGGTCAAGCATACTGTAATAACCGGGTTTGCCTGCATACTTATCTTCAAATCGTTTTATCTGATCAGCTCGCTTATCCCACCATTCAATTCGCTCGGGATAGTCTGGATAGCATAATTCCTTGCCGCTCCATATCCCAAGTTTATTATCCTGAGCATATTTTTGTGCTGCTTTAAATTCCTTATCAAATCTGGCTGAATAACCGTATTTACTAAAGTAAGGTGAGTATCCCTGCTTTACACACTCAATATTATAATTAAACTCAGTACCATCATCTTTAATTGCAATAATATACACAAGGTAACGGTTATACATATCAATTACTCTTTTATAATCATCTACCTCAAGTCTAACTTTTGTTACATCCTTAAACAACTTTTTTGTCCATTGCCAGGTATCGTAACCAAAAGGAGAATCAACCTTAGCAGGTTTGCCTGATGAATCCTTTTGGCTTGAATAAAAATCAAGCCAATTGCCTGCCAAATCATTTGATTTCATCTCAGCATCTGCATCTTTAAATGTTTCCTCTGTATCAATACCCAATAAACGTGTTGACCTGTCTAATCCTTCAAACCTGAAAGTATCACCGTCAAGTATTTTTTGAACGCGGAATTCACCAACAATAAATTCCTGCTGGCAGTAAGCCTGCTGAAAAATAAACAGCAAAAATATAAGAAATCTTAATTTTATTAAATATTTCATATAGTACAAATTAACGTTTTTAATTATTAATTATAAAGGAAATTAAATTTCAGTGAAAAATTATGATGCTAAATAGCTGCTATTATTTTAAATATGTGCATTCAATAGAAACGGTATTATATAAAAAAAAAGAGCCGGGTTATTAAACCGGCGTCTTTATGCTTATCGGAACCTGTATTTTTATATTCCTGATACAAGCAAATAATAATTCTACGGTCTAAACTCTTCACTTACAAACGGCATTAATGCAAGCTGTCGCGCCCTTTTTATTGCTTCTGTAAGCTGCCTCTGCATCTTTGAGCTGATACCTGTTATTCTTGAAGGTAGTATTTTGCCCTGTTCATTTACAAATCTTGCAAGAAGACGTGTATCTTTGTAATCAATATATTTGATGCCTCTTGTTTTAAGCGGATCAACTTTTTTTCTCCGCTGCTGCTGCTGCTTCTGATTCATCTGCATCTGCTTGTAATGGCTTTGTTCTTCTTTTTTGTTCTTTCTCATTCTAAAATAGATTTAATATTATTTTTATTTAATTTTCTTATTTCTAGTTTCACGTTTAACTTTTCACATCATTTACTCATATTCATTAAATACTTAATTGCTCCTTCAATATCAAGTTTGCCATAACCCCATTCAGCATTTGGTACGGCACCGGTGAATTTATCTGTTTTAGCTGAATTAAGCAATATCATTCTTATTTTTTCATGTGTTAATGAGGGGTCATATTGCAGCAATAATGCTGCTGCACCAACTACATGCGGTGCTGCGGAACTTGTTCCGCTGAATATTTGATATGAGTTATTCTTTTCTGTGCTGAATGTTGAGTGTCCGGGACCTGTTAAATCAACACCAAGTTTACCGTCAATATTATATCCTTTGCTCGAGTAACTTGCAAGTCCTCCAAGTACATCCATCCAGCCCATATTAAATACATACGCGCCAATTGCCATACAGCTATCAGCAGTTGAAGGAAAGCAAACATTTGACTCATCAGTAATAGCTTTACTGTTTATCCATCTTGCACTGCCGCTCCATGATTGTGTAACATCAACTACGTAACCCCGAATTTCCTGATCTTTATTGCTTGTAACCGTAATTTTAAATTTGCCGCGTACTATATCAGAATCCTGTGTTGAAATACCAAACTTCATCATTCGGGTACCTTTTGGTGATACTTCTTTGCTGTAAAATACTTTATACTGCCCGACTTTTAAAATATCGCTTCCTTCTGCAAGCTCACCGGTTGATTCGCCATCAGGTGTTTCTACTTCAAATTTAACATTGCTTGCTTCCTCTCGCCAGAGGAATGAAAAAAATACTCCGTCATTTTTCTTAATATCTTCATCCGGCTTTCCTGAGCAGCTTGCTGTATATGTAACACTGTTTCCTGATTTAAGCTTATCAATAATTACCATATTCCCCCCTGACATATTTCCCGCTCCTCCAATTATAGTAACACCGTCTCGTGCCATTTGATCAACCATTTCTTCTTCTGGTGATGAACCGTCCATAAATTCCCACATCCATTCGCCATCCTCAAATAAAAGTATGTTTACCTTTTCATCTCTTAAAAATCCAATTAAGTCAGTAAAGTTGCGAACAAAGCGGGGAGTGTAGTCGTAATGAATACTTGAAATTATCATTTCTGCATCGGGTGCAATGCCGTGAATTTTCTGCACTCCGTAATGACCGCCTATAATTAGTCCCGCAACACCTGTTCCGTGACCGTTTTTATCTTCTTCTGTCATAATCAGATCAATACCGCGTCTGCGTATAACATTATCCCTTTGTCTTACAGCACGAATCTTTGAAGTTTTTAGTGCAACAAGCTTTTCACCCGATTCAATTATGCCGTTTTTATTTCCATCAATTGAAATAAAATACTGCTCGCCGTAAGTTGGATCATTTTCTGTAAAACCCGAAGCAGGTCCAAAATCTCTTTTCTTATTGCCGTTAGCATCAATGTATAAGAAATCAAAATCCGGATTGTATTTATTTGGATTCTGCCCCATTGTTGTAAGCATTCCCCATGTGTTATCATGTATTTCCTGATAACGTATTATTTCATCACTATCAATTTTACCATTGCCGTTTTTATCAATTCCATCAGTGCCAATTGTAAGCTTGCCGTCATTATCAGCATCAATAAAAGAAAACTCACCGCCATCTGCAAAAAAGAACATCGGGTGGAATATATCCACTCCTGAATCAACATCACCAATTACAACGCCTTTGCCTGTTAGCGGTGCACCGCTTTTATCGGTGAATTGTTCCTTCAATACAGTTGATGCCTCATACTTTTGGGCAAAAACTTGCGAAGCAGCCGTTAAAATTGCTAAAATTATTATAAAACCTGATTTTTTGATTTGCATACGAACTGTAAATATAGCATTAAATTAATGAATTTTCAATGAAAAAGTGCAACATCAACTAAGGCTTGAGTTTTGAACATAAGTTTTCCTTCTGTTAAAAATACACAGATTTTTACCATTTTGTTCCAGAATTGTGTGTTCACGTCTTTCAGGAAATTTCATCTTGCCTGTCTGGTCCTTAGACCTGAGAGTTTAGTATGTACTAATTTATACGTTAATAAGAGATAATTCTTGTAATTCAAGCTACCCCAATTTTTGTAAATAAAAATTACTTAATATTCATAAACAAATCTTGTTTATCTTTGCGTCTCGAACTTTTTGTTTTATAAAAGTTTTGCGTCCTTTCTAACCGAAGTTATTTGCATTTGTGCTGGGTTAGTATTTTACACCTTTCCTTTACAATAAAAAAGGGGATATAGTTTCAATTTCATTATGATTGCATTAGTTGTTTTAATTTCCTATATTTGTGGATTGCGATTTGCAAATCGCAAATTGCAAATTTTTAAATTTTATTGCTATGCGTAATTTTTCAAACAATTTAAAACCACAGGATATTGCCATCTTGTGTCAAATAATTTCATTAGGCTCAATTTATTCAAAAGACTGGGATAATCTTTTATTATCAAGAAAATTACAAATAAGCCAATCAGAAGTTTCGCAATCAATTAGAAGAAGTATTTTTATTGGATTTATGGATACCGGAAAAAATATATATTTTGAATCATTTCTTGAATTTCTTGTATATGGCTTAAAATATGTGTTTCCCGTTAAGCCCGGTGCTTTTTCAAGAGGTGTACCAACTGCACACTCTGCCAGCCCGCTTAATATGATAATAAATACTTCTGATGATATATATGTTTGGTCCTACTCACTTGGTAAAGTATACGGACAATCAATAGAACCGTTATACCATACAATACCTAAAGTTATTTCAGAACAACAATCAGGTAATACTTTTGAAGATAAAAAGTTTTATGAATTGCTCGCATTAATAGATGCACTTAGGGTTGGCAAAGCCAGAGAAAAGAATATTGCTAAGGGTGAATTGAAAAAAAGGATCATTAAAAATAATTGGAATTAAAAAATGGTTGGGAAAAGCTCAAATATCCAAATGATTGAAATTATACATAAAGCCTTAGGTAATTTAAATGATTCCGTAGTTTTTGTCGGGGGTAGCGTAATGGAATTATATCTCACCGATAGTGCAGTTAGTACACCAAGGGTAACAAATGATGTAGATATAATTGCTGAATTATACACTAGAGCAAAGTATGATCTTTTTGAAGAAGGTTTGAGAAGTAAGGGATTTAAAAATGATATTGATGGTCCTGCTTGCAGGTTTATTTTTGATAATGTAAAAGTTGATTTGATTTCAACACAAGATTCTGCAACCGGTATTACAAATAAATGGTATCAATCAGGCTTTAAAAATAAAGTTTTAATAAAAGCAGGTAATTTTAAAATAAATATATTACCTGTGGAATTTTATATTGCATCTAAATTAGAAGCATTTAAAGCAAGAGGTGCATCTGATGCACGTGCAAGTAATGACCTTGAAGATATCATATATATACTGGATGGAAATGAAAACATTAAAGACTCTTTCTTATCAGCTGATGCTGAATTATTGAAATATCTAAAATCAGAATTTGGTGTGCTTTTAAAGTATGAAAATATCAGAGAAATTATAAATGGTCATCTTGGATTTAATTCATTTCCGGAAAGAATAGAAAGAATATTAGAAATAATGGATTTATCATAAATATTATTTTATTCCCCCTATCTCTGCAATTACTCATTACGCATTACGCATTGTTAATCCCTAATTGCTAACTTCCCCAATCCCTGTTATATCTGAAGTCAACATTTACAGTACGGTTAGAGACTTTTGCTATAATTGGCAGTACTCTTTTGAACTGATTGGCTTTGATTTTATTGCGAATTGTTTTAATAAATGCTGATTTAAATCCAATATCAATTAATTCCTCATCGCTGTATCTTTGATCAATCATATAGTACAGCAGTTCATCTGCTTCGCGGTAGGTAAAGCCAAGTTCACCTTCGTCAGTTTGTCCCGTCCAAAGGTCTGCCGAGGGTTTCTTCTTTATTATCTGTTTCGGGCAACCTAGCAGTTTGGCAAGCTGCCATATCTGTGTTTTATAAAGGTCTCCCAGGGGATTAATTGCGCTTGCGCTATCGCCGTAAAGTGTAGTGTATCCTAAAAGTATTTCTGTCTTATTGCCTGTTCCCAATACTAAAGCTTTTTTAACATTTGACTGGTCATACAAACAAATCATTCTCATTCTCGCCATTATATTGCCAAAACGAACTTTAGCTGATTTATCATTCACTAGCATTTTGGCATTTAATCCAATTCCTTCAGCAAGTGTATCAACTGCTCCGGTTAAATTAATTATTGTACTCTTAATTTTAGTATCCTTAACAACAGCAAGTGCATCGCTTATGCTTGATGAGCTTGAAGTTTTATAAGGCATCATAACACCCAATACGTTTTTGGAACCTAATGCCTCCGCTGCAAGATATGCTGCAACTGTTGAATCAATTCCGCCGCTTAAACCAAGTACTGCTTTTTTAATTCCAAAGCGGGTTGTTTCCTGATAAATAAAGTTAACCAGGACTTTAATCAAGTCCCGGTTAACAGGTATTTCAAATGGATTAAATCTTTTCGAAGAGTTGTTTAATGAGGCATTTCTTGCGGGCTTTTTCAATTACATTTTCCCTTGCAGCATTTTTTGTTCAATTTTAGCTGCTTTTGCCTTATTATCTTTTATGTGGTTTATTTTAACTGTAAAACTAAAAAATTGAAACAGTAAAATTTGATGCTTTTTACAGATAGAGAACCTTAATTTACTTCTTTGATACCTGGTAAACTATCTTTCTGATTGTATCAAACTGCAAATACGGGAACATTTCCTGTATCTTATCAATTGCTTCGCCTGCGCTCATTTCTCTTCTCATATCCTTGTACATCTGGCGAATCTTATAGTCTCGGATAGCTTTTTCATCTAATAATTTGTATTTTTTTAAATTATTATATGTTTCATCGTCTATCAGTTCACTTAACGGATTATCGCTCTTTGACTTAACTGTCGGCTTCATTTACGCCCTCCCGTCCATTAGGACTATTAATTTATATTAAATTTACCAATTTTATAATAATCTGTAACCTTTAAAAATACATAGGTCGTCTATTATTGTTACAAATATAATTAAAATGCAAGTTAAAAATCAAGTAATCCAATAATTTAGCTCCTTTAATTTATACTTAACTTTAATTAAATATAGAGTTACAGTTCTAAATTTTCTTTGATTTGGTAACGTTTTATATTTAATATTCGTTTCATTTTTATATTGCAGACTTGAAATAACTCTTAATTTTGGGTATTTTATTAAAAATTATTGTGCTAAATAAACTGATTTTGTGAGAATTTCAATATGGATAGCTTTTTAAAAGTATCATATTACACCGCATTTACGGTATTTGTTTTAAGTTGTATTCTGCTCATATTTTCTCTTTCAGTCTTAATTATTGCGTTTTTTTATTGGTCTTTGATACTGATTTTTACTTATTTATTGAATTTAATCTGAAAATTTCTTATGTATTCTAATATTTTCCTAAAATATAGCATTATTTCTATTTTTTTACTTGTTTTAACTCTGTTTAATTCTTGTAAAGATAATACCAATACTATAATTCCTCCTGTTGGTGGTGCAGATACACTTTCATTTTTTACAGCAACCTATTCTTCGGGTGTTTCTATACCGTTAATAGGTGGTGCAGAAACTTCAGAAGGCGGTTATATTATATGCGGTTATAATGATGCCGGTGCCTTTGGCAGTAAGGATATATATGCTGCAAAAATTTCCAAAAACGGAAATGTTGAATGGGCTAATCTCTACGGAGGCAGCGGTATTGACTCACCTGCTGAAATTATTAAAACAAGCGATGGTAATTTTATGATAACCGGTACCACAAATTCCTTCAGCGGAACTAATGACCCTTTCCTTTTGAAGATAAGCGGTGCCGGCGGAGTTCTTTGGAGCAAATATTACCGCTGGCAAAATGAAGATTATTCTGAAGGTGTAGTTCAATCAACTGATGGCGGATTTGTGATAACAGGTTACTCAAATACATTTTCAATTGGTGCTTTAGATATATATACTCTTAAAACTGATGCTGATGGAAACTTCCTGTGGGCTAACTGCTACGGTGGTGCAAATGATGATTATGGTTATGCAATTTGCAATACAGGAGATGGTAATTTTATGGTAGCCGGAAACACATTTTCCTTCGGTTCCCAGGGCGATGCATACATTATGAAACTTAACTCAAACGGAGCTCTTACCTGGAGCAAGAACTATGGCGGAGCTTCAAACGATGTATTAAAGGATATTGTTAAAGTTCCAAACGGTTATTTAGTTTGCGGAACAAGTCAGTCATTCGGTTTATCTGCTGAAACGGCATATTCGTTTAATATTGATAATCAGGATGGTTTTGTTTACTGGTCAAAAGTTTTCCCCGGTAACAACGGAATGCCTTCTGCATTTTATAAATGTATGCCAACAACTGATGGAGGTTATGTATTTGCCGGCAATATTCAGGTTGATCCGCAAACTATGCAGGAAATGGCTTTGGTTAAGCTTTACGGTGATGGTGTTTTAAACTATACTCATTTATTTGGTGGTACGCTTAATGATATGTTTACATCTGTAATTCAGCGTTCAAACGGTAAATTTTTACTGGCAGGTAATACAAACTCACTTGGCTCAGGAAACAATGATGTAATCATGATGAATCTTGATATATCCGGTAAAGGATGTATAAATGAAAATCCTATAATTCCATTATCAGTAATTTCCGTAACAGATGTAAATATAGCAGCATCGCAAACACTTCCGGTAACATTTATAGATGTACAAAATGCGGTTTTTAACAGCGGGGGAACAGGACTTACAGCAAATATTTTATGTATAGATAGCACTCAATCTAAATTGCAAGCGGGTAAATAAAAAATAAAAGCTGATTCTTTTCTGCATAGAAAAGAGAGGGTTAAAATGAAAGTTCCAACATTCCAAAAATTCGGAATTACCAAGGCAAGAATTTCAACGGTTGAAAACCGTGATAAAAAAATTTCTGATATTCTTACTCATCATTTAACTATTGGAATAGGACTTGCATTTGGATTGGTGTTGTATATAATCTATTTCGCAAAAGTACAGCCGGAATCTTTTATTCAGATTGTTGTGCAGATATTTCTTTTTGGAAGTATTGGTATTATTTGCGTAGGAATACCTGCATTGCTTTTTAAATTGGCTGAAATGTTTTACTTTAAACATATTAAAACACGAACTTCTGATTATTATGCAATTGAAAGTTATACAGCAGATAGAGAAAATTATGACTTCTGGAAACTGCGTATGGATTTCAGTTTCTGGAATAAACTGGATGGGCTAAGCTTTGAAAAGGAAGTAATGAATTTATACCTGCACCTTGGTTATACTGAAAATGCTGAATTAAATAATTCAGATATTGAAAATGAAAGAGTTCTTTGCTATTCAGAAAAACTTTATTATTTTACTTTCTATACTAAAATTACTGAATTTAAAGAATCAATTGAAATTGATAATTTATTAGAAAGAATGCAAAATGCCGGATGTAATGAACTGAATATATATTCGCAAAAAGGATTTTCAAAAAAAATAAATGAATATTCTAAAGATAATCCTGTTAATTTATTTGATATAAACGGAATTATAAAAGTTGCCAGAACCATTAAAAATTAATACAGTAAAAACAGCTAAAAGCAATAAGAATACAAAGATCCTTGCGACACTTGGTCCCGCTGCCGATACTAAAGAAAAAATTATAGAGCTAATTAACGCAGGAATTGACGGCGTTAGACTTAATTTTTCTCACGGCAGCCATGATTATTATGATCAGGTGTTTAAAAATATTAATGATGCATGTGTAGCCACAAGTGAGCCAATTTCAATTTTAATTGACCTGCAAGGTCCTAAAATTCGTGTAGGTGAGCTTCTTATGCCTGAGTATGAGCTTAATGAACATGACCATATTGAAATTACTATGCATGAAATTGTTGGCACAAATGAAAGATTTTCATGTTCATATAAAGGTTTATCCCGTGATGCAAAAGTAGGGGATAGCATATTTATTGATGATGGACTTATTAAACTGCTTGTTGTTGCTGTTGAAAATGATTCCATTTTCTGCACAGTGCTTGAAGGCGGAACCCTGAAACCCAGAAAAGGTATTAATCTTCCGGGAATGGAGCTTAGTCTGCCTTCACTTTCTGAAAAAGATTTTAATGATATTGATTTTGCACTTAACCACAGAGTTGATTTTATTGCATTATCGTTTGTACGTAAATCAAGCGATATTACTCAGCTTAGGGTTTATCTTAATGAACGCGGTTATGATAAGAATATTATTGCTAAGATTGAAAAACCTGAGGCAGTTACAAATTTTGATGATATATTAAAAGAATCTGACGGTATAATGATTGCAAGAGGTGACCTTGGTGTAGAACTTCCGCCTCAATCCGTTCCGGTGATTCAAAAAAGTATAATCCGAAAATGCAACAGGCACGGCAAGCCGGTAATTACAGCAACACAAATGCTGGAATCTATGATACATAACGCAGTTCCAACACGGGCAGAAACAAGTGATGTAGCAAATGCTGTTTGGGATGGGAGCGATGTTGTTATGCTGAGCGGTGAAACATCTGTTGGTGAGTATGCTGTTGAAACTGTTGAAATGATGCAGAAAATACTTATTGAAACCGAAGCTAATATGAATCTTGTAAAAATTGAAAGAAAAGAAATGCCCCTTACACTTGAAGAAACGGTTTTTGATTCCGTTGGGAAAGCTTTGGCGGATATGGCTGTTCAGCTTAACGCAAGTGCTGTTGTTTCTTTTACACGAAGAGGAAGGATGGCTAAAGCAATGAGCAAGTTTCGTCCTTCAACTAAAATAATTGCCATGAGCGATAGCTTTGAAGTAATGAATGTTTTGAGATTAATTTGGGGAATTATCCCGATCTATTTTGAAGACCTTCCTGATGAAAAATCAGCAATAAAGGATGCCAGAAAAATACTTCTTGATAAAAATATAGTTAATCCCGGTGATACTATAATATTTACATCTGGTGCACCTGTTGATGAAAAAGGTAAAGATATCTGGATTAGATTTGCAAAAGCTTAAATTAATTCAAATTTAATATCATACTGTTTTAGGGTTTAATTATTCATCTGGTATTAATAAATTTGCCCTGTGAGGCAGATAACATTAATATCCATCGTTTTATTTTGTTCAGGTTTTATCCTGGCTGATTCATCTATAGATAACAACACAGTTTCCTTTACTCAGTTTATTAACGAAATGGCAAAGTGTACAAAGTACACAACCTTTGAAAATGTTAAGATTCGGTATAAACTGCCTGATGATAAAGAAGGGATGGATAAGCGATTTAACGGAGGAGAAGGTGAACTTTTCATTAATCAGAATATCAGGCTTGTTAACTGTGATTTTGATGTTGACTATTGGCTTGTGCTTCGCAATGTAACATTTAATGATTATTTTGCTTTTACAAATTGCTCTCCGTTAAAAATTATATTTAAAGAATGTACTTTTAAAAAAACACTGCGTGTTTTTAACAGCAATGTTGAATTTATTGATATTGACAGCTGTAAACTTGAGCATGGTTTCAAGTTCTTTAGAAATGATGTGAAAGACAGATTAAAGATAAGCAATTCTTATTTTTCTCTTAATCAAAACCTCTTTGGTGATACCGATGCCCTTGATATGGAACCCCGCCTTTTCAGGTTTGCAAATAAACAGAATGCTTTTGATCTTAATATTTCTGACTGCATTTTTGATCTCCCTGATAATTTAAAAAACAACCCGCAGTTTTTTGTTATTCTTACTCAATCTGATTTTAAAAATTTAACACTTTCAGCAAATGTATTTAATTGTACTGTTGATCTTTCTGAATCAACAGTTGAAAATGCTTTTGTTACTAACCAGTGTAAATATAACGGAAGCATAGTTTTAGATGCGTTCAATATTAATCCAATTAACACTCGTGTTCAATGGTCAACTGTTGCATTTGAAAAAATATCAATATTTGATAATAAACTTAAAAAAACATTTAACGGTAAAAATATTGATAGCATTGCCGATAATGTTCTTTTTGCAAACCTTATAAGCTGTTATGCAAATTTTTACAATGCTTTTAAATCACAGGGCAATCGGATTTCTGCAAACGCCTGTTATGTGGAATGGAAAGATATAGAAACTGCTTTTCTTAAAGATGAGTATTCAAGCGGAAGAGATAAAAGTGTATTCTTTAATTACCTTATGAATGTTTTTCTTAAAACATTTTGTGATTACGGTACTAACCCGCTTAAAGCAATACAAATTGCTTTCTATGTTCTCCTGTTCTTTGCCGGAATTTATTTCTTCTTTCCGTATTCAATATTATCTTTCCACAAGCGTTCTATGTTTGATCAGTTAAAAATATACGGAAGATATCTTTCTTCACCAAAAAGTCTGCTGGAAATTGAAGATTCAATTATTGCTAAAGAAAATAAAACTCCCACATTTTCTGATTATATGAAGTTTGTTACTGATTCAAAAGGAAAAGTACCATGGTATTTCAATATTTTTGGCAAACCATTATATTTTCTTGAACTCATAAGAAACAAACCTGCTAAGTTATTTTATAAGTTAATAGATATATTTCCTGATGAATGGGAAGCTATGAACCGCACCAAACGCATTATTGCAACTATAATGTATGGAGTTATATTTATCCTGACCGTTTTATGGTTCTTGCTTATTCATATTCTGGATTCCGTTGCATTAAGTCTAAATGTTTTTTCAACCCTTGGTTTTGGGCAAATCCCCATAAAAGGTATTCCCAGATATTTAACTATTCTAGAAGGGTTCATTGGCTGGTTTTTACTTAGTATATTCAGTGTATCACTTATTAGTCAGGTAATACAATAAATAATTTTTAATTAATATTTTGAATTGAGTAATTAGTAATGTGCAAGGCATTAAATTTATTAAAATGTAAATTGGCTTTAGCATAGAAATATGAAAAATGTTAAACATTTCACTTGAAAAAGCCGAAATTTAATCATACATTTATTTAAACAAATTCCATTGAAATTAAGTTGATATATGAATAATTTTACCGATTAAAGTATTAAAAACAATTAAATTCAGGTAAAATTGGCAAAAACAGCAGGTTCAGTTATATTAATCATATTACTTTCAACCTTAAGCTTTGCTCAGCAATACGTTACAGTATCTGCATCTCCGCAAAAAAAGGATTTCTTCCCAAGTGAAAATATCCGTATAAATGTTAAAGCTGATATCCAAAGCGGATATCATATTAATGCAAATCAGGTTAGCGATCCAGATCTTATTCCCACTACAATAGATATTGATGCAGGCAGTCTTAAAGTAGGCAAGATTTCATGGCCCGGCTCGCATAAATTCAAATTCAGTTTTTCTGAAACAGAACTTGATGTTTATGAGGGATCAATAAATATTGGAGTAAACCTTAAAGCCCCTAAAGATATAAAACCCGGAAAGTATGATATAACAGGAAATCTCAATTATCAGGCTTGCAATGATAGAGCCTGCTTCTCTCCTAAAGATGCTCCTTTTAATGTTACAGTAGTTATTAAAGAAGATACTGCAAAAGCTGATACTACTAAAACAGAAATCCCAAAAGATACCACAAAAAAAACCGATACTGTTGATAACTCTCAGAAAAAAGATACAACAACTAAAACTCAGCTTACTGAAAATAAAAGGGATTCTTCCCAAACAATTACTTCAGTTGAAAATAAAAATCAGATTTCCCAGTATATTGAAAAAAACGGAATGTTTGTTGCTTTGCTTATAATTTTTGTGCTCGGAATTGGTTTAAATCTTACACCATGCGTTTATCCCTTAATTCCCATTACTATTAGTTATTTTGGTGCACAGGTTTCAAACAGCAAGGGCGGAAAAATTTTAATGGCATTGTTCTATGTGCTTGGTATGTCTGTAACTTATTCTGTACTTGGAGTTGTTGCCGCACTCACTGGCGGTGTTTTTGGAAGTCTTCTGCAGTCACCAATTGTTGTTGGAATACTTGTTTTAATATTTATAGCATTGGCACTTAGTATGTTTGGCGTTTATGAAATTAAAATACCGCAGTCACTTGCAAATTTCAGCGGTAAAAACAGGCAGGGATACTTTGGCACTTTTTTAATGGGACTTACCGTTGGTTTTATTGCTGCTCCCTGTATTGGTCCATTAGTGTTAAGTCTGCTTGTTTATGTTGGGCAAATCGGAAGCCCGTTCCTTGGTTTTATTATGTTCTTTGTGCTTTCACTTGGATTGGGACTGCCTTATATCTTTCTTGCATTATTTTCTAGCTCAATTACCAAACTTCCCCGCTCTGGTGAATGGATGGAAGGTGTTAAGATAATTTTCGGGTTAATGATGCTTGGACTTGCATTATATACTGCTCAACCGCTAATGTCGCCAAAACTTTATGAAATTATTTTTCCGCTCTTCCTTATCTTAGCCGGTATTTATTTAATTTTAATTGACCGTAAAGCTATCACATCAACAACATACACACGAATAAAATACATAATTGCAATTGCAGCAATTATTTGGGGTGCTATGAACCTACATTTTGGCGAAGAGCAGGTTTCCGGCTCAGGTAAATATGAGTGGCAAATGCTTCTTACTCAGGCACAAATTGATCTATCTGTTGGCAAATCAACTGATAAACCCACTATTATTGATTTTTACGCTGATTGGTGTGCCCAATGCAAAGAACTTGATAAATATACGTACATTAATCCCAAGGTAATTGAACTTTCAAAAAAATTCAATAATATCAAGGTTGATCTTACCAAAGGTGATAAAGATATTGAAGGTAAATTCAAAATTCAGGGGCTCCCTGTTGTTGCATTTTTGGATAAAAACGGGAAAGAAATGGAAGATTTAAGAATTACGGGATTTTTAAAGCCCGATGAGTTTGTTAAAGTAATGGATAAAGCATTAAATCGTTAATCTTAAAAAAGAAAAATTATATTATATGAAATATTTTAAATTTATCATTCTCCTTTTACTTCCGTATATTGCATTTTCACAAAATGATTTTAAACCTGTATTAAAACTTAACTCGGGCAATAATACTGTTGATATTTTAAATATCCAGAATACAATACCTGTTAAAAGCAATAATTACATCGGATTGTTGGATTCTTTAAAAGATACAAAACCTTCATCAAATGTTAAGCATTCAAAAAAATCACCCGGTTTAGCTTTTATATACGGATTGTTTGTGCCCGGTATGGGTCATTTATACGCTAACAGATTCAATAGCGGTAAATATTTCCTAATTTCAGAAGCTGCACTGTGGCTTTCTTATGCTGCATTTACAATTTACGGAAACTGGCTGCTTAATGATGCATATAGTTATGCCGAAACTCATGCAGGTATTACTAACTCCGGAAAAGATAAAGATGATAAATTTTATGTTGATATTGGCAACTACAATAATATTGATGAATATAACAATGAAATGTTAAGATTTGGCGAGTATGATAAACTGTACCTTCCTGAAAATGGTTATTATTTTTGGTGGAACTCACCCGAAGAACGCAGGCAGTATAGGGGAGATAAACTTGCTGGTGACCGTACTTTAAATGACAGATTGTTTGTTATAGGTGCAGTACTCATAAACCACGTTGTTAGCGCTATTAGCGCTGTTATAGCTGCTAACAGCTATAACAATGAAATTTCAAGTAAGTCATCCGGAGGTTTTAGAATAAATGCCGGTGTTATTAAAAATTATAACAGAATTGACGGTATTAAGCTGAATATAGCAAAGAATTTTTAACTTTGATTTATACAAAATCAATTAATCCTGATTCTTTAAGCCCTAAAAGTTTAAGACCTGATGAACTGATTAATTTAAAATTAATAATTGAGTATGATGGTGCTGCTTATTTTGGCTGGCAGCGACAAAAAGATAAACCAAGTATTCAGCAAAAAATTGAAAAAGCTTTATCCGTTCTTTTTAAAGATGAAACAATAACAATTATTGGTGCAGGCAGAACTGATGCAGGAGTTCATGCTTTTAAACAATGTGCAAATTTTAAGTGCTCTAAATTAAAATATTTATCAAATGGAAATTTTAAACTGAAACATTCCTTAAATGCACTACTGCCCGATGATATTGTTATTAAAAAAATATCAAAAGTGCCGGTTGATTTTCATGCAAGATATTCAGCAAAAAAAAGAGAGTATGTTTATCTCTTTAGTAATAAAATAATTGCTTTGAATCGTGAAAAGATCTTTTATATCCGGCAAAAACCTGATCTTTTACTTGCAAAAAAATTTTGCAGCAAAATTATAGGATATCATTCATTCAGGTCATTATGTAAAAATAAGCAAGATAAACACGGTTTTATGTGCAGTGTTTTTTCAGCAGGTATTGTTAAAAAAAAGAACGGAATATTTGAATTTAAAATTACTGCAAACAGGTTTTTGCACTCAATGGTTCGAGGTGTTGTAGGGGCTATGCTTAAAGTTTCAACAGGCGGGTTATCAATTGAAGAATTTAATAAAAAATTTATAAAAGGAGATGAGATAAAAATTCAGTATGTACCTTCTAAAGCTTTATTTTTATCTAATGTAATCTATTAAACATATGTCAATAAAAATTTTTGCAATCCTCACACTTTCTCTGTTAACTGCAGGTATTTTTTCACAATCAGTTTTTAATGAAAACAAATTGCCTTCAGAAGACCTTAAACTAAAAGAACATACTCTAAATACTTTTTCGGTTGAAAATAATAAATTTTCAACAAATAAGTTTTTAACGTATCCTTTTCAGCAGAAACTTGATTTAATTAACTCAATTTCAAGCAGTGAAAATAAATTCCGGGTGGCTGAAGATAACCTTGCACCAAAGAAGAAAAAATCTGTCGGACTTGGAATATTGCTTTCTGCATTGCTCCCGGGGGCAGGCGAGTTCTATGGCGAAAACTATTTAAAAGCAGCAATCTTTGTTGGTATTGAAGCATTAGCGTGGGGCACTTACATTTACTTTAATAATAAAGGTAACAATCAGGAAGAAAGTTATCAGCAATATGCCGATAAATACTGGGATGTAAGAACTTATGCTGCTTGGCTTAAGAATGAAGGATTCCCTGAATCAAGCGGTATTAACCCAAGTGAAACTGATTTGAATATACTGCGTGAACAGATTATGGTCTGTGAACGTGCCAATTTTTCACATACCATGCCTGAATACAAATCTCAGCAGTATTACGAACTTATTGGCAAATATCAGAATTTTCAGGCAGGGTGGACTAATCTTGAGCACATTCCAACACGTGACCCCGGTCCGTATAATTACCAGACATATAGAGATCCAATATTTTTAAATTATGCTGATGAAAGACAAAAAGCTAATGACTTTTTTGATTATGCAAAAATTGGACCCATAACTGCTATTGTTAACCATATTTTAAGTGCTGCCGATGCAGCTTGGGTTATTTCGACCTATAACAGTAATATTAAAATAGAAACAGGTTTCAGAATGCAAAACAGGATTTCACCTTATACTTTTGAAGTAAAACAGATCCCCACACTCATTATTGCTGTGAATTTTTAATCTGTTTCATTTATCAAATTAAAAGGAAAGGTTTTGCACCTTTCCTTTTTTTGTTATAAACAGTTACTCTCCAATACTCCCGTTTTGATAAACTTGTTTTAAATCAAATTATAAATACCTTATATTTAGCTCTTTTAAAATATGCAGAAGCATTTTTAATCATATCTTTTTTAAACACACCATATACAGTTGAACCGCTGCCACTCATTAAAGCAAATTCTGCCCCTAAGCAAAACATTTCAAATTTAAGTTTTTCAATTAAAGGGTATTTTTTAAAAATTACTCTTTCAAAATCGTTTATCATTAAGTTTGTATTTTGCGGATTGTAAAATTTTATTCCCTTAAGTAAAGGTTTCTTTTGAGTTTTTAGATTAAGTAATTTAAATGCATAGGATGTTGAGATATGAATCCCAGGATTTACTATAAGTATTTTTTTATTGATCTTAAATCTTGGCAGGGGAGTGAGTTTTTCTCCTCTGCCTCTTCCGTAAGCAGCTTTGTTCAGCAGGAAAACCGGAACATCACTTCCCAATGAAAGTGCAATTTTTTTTAGCTTTTCAGTAATATTGTTTAAACCAATTTGACTTTTAAAATGCTTTGCAAGTATTTTTAAAACTGCAGCAGCATTACTGCTGCCGCCTGCAAGACCCGCACCCATTGGAATATTTTTATTAATTTTAATTATAATTTCAATTGAGTTATTTATGTCAAATTCTTTTAAAAATCTCAATACTGCTTTATAGCATATATTATTTTTACCATAAATATTTTTATTTTTGCCTGCAATAATTTTTATGATTGATTTCTTAAATTCGGGATTCTCTTTAATAGTAAACTCAATTTTATCGTATATTTTAACAGGGTAAAATATTGTTTCTATGTTATGGTAGCCGTCTTTTCTTTTTGAAAGAACGCGTAAACCTAAATTAATCTTAGCAGGTGAGTTAAATGTGTATTCCTTAATTTTTTTCTTCAGCATTTCAAAATATTTATGTAAAAATTGTAAATTATTGTACTCAATTCAATATAAATCAAAATGCAGATAAAAATATTAAAGAATTATATCTCTAAATTATCAAATTGAATATTGCCCAATTTTAAGGTATTTTAGCACCCTATGAAAAATTATTTACTGCTTTTTATCTTTTCCTTCACTACTGCATTTTCGCAGATTGTACCTTTTACTGTAAATTTAGATACCTCTGTTACAAAGAATATAGATAGTGCCTTGATTTATGTAAAAAATCCCTCTAATAAAGTAATTAATGTTACATATATAAGAACAACATCTCCGTATTTTTTTACTCGTGTAAATACATTGAATATTGCACCTAACGATAGCTCTGCTTTATGGATTCTGTATTCATCTGAACAGAATGTAACAAATCGCGGGTTCATACTGCTTGATTCAAGAGTGCCAAATGGAGGTTTGCATTATTCATTATTATATGGACTTATAGCAACTTCAAAATATCAAGAAGTGATTTACTCGCCAACTCAAAACCTTTGGGATGAACAGCTGAAAGCAGCTTTAAAAACTATTATGTCTAATGGATATATATCCCTTGGTTATAATTCCGCCAGAGATAAAATGTTTGAAACTGTGGATGATTACGGCGGCGATACAATTGAGTGTATTTATTCCGGTAGGAGAATTTATGCAACAAACCGAACTCAAGCACAGAACCAGAATTTTGATACTGAGCATACCTGGCCTCAAAGCTTTTTTAATCAGAATGAACCGATGAGAAGCGACCTCCACCATTTGTTCCCAACATATTCACCTGCAAACAATGCAAGATCAAACTATCCATTTGGATATGTTGTTTCAGGTATTACATACCAGGAAGGAGGTTCAAAATTGGGTAGAGATATTAATAATAATATTGTTTTTGAACCACGTGACATACAGAAAGGTAATACTGCAAGAGCAGTATTTTACTTTGCCATAAGATATCAAAATTATGAATCATATCTCAACCTAACACAGGAAAATGCTTTACGGCAGTTCAATTCTGGTGATAGTGTTGACGCAAGAGAGAGATTAAGAAATGATAGGATTAAACAGTTTCAGAATAACAGGAATGCTTTTGTAGATCATCCCGAACTTGTGAACAGAATTGCTGCGTTTTACACTGCATTAAACCGCTTACCCAAAGCTGAAATAAATGCTGCTCCGTTTAATGTTAATTTTGATACTCTTTCTAATTCAGGCGATACAGTAAGCTATTTTGTCTCACTCTGTAATTTTGGCAACACTAATCTTGTAATCAATTCAGTTACTTCCAATAATCCGGTTTTCACAGTTGAAAGTTTTCCTAATACCATTATCCCAAACCAGTTTGGGTATATTAAAGTAAAATTTACTCCTAATGCAAACAATACCGCATATAACGGAGAGCTGAATGTAATTAACAGCGATAGTACAATAAAAATAGCTTTAAATGGTTTATGCGGTGTTGTAAACGGTATTACACCTGTTTCCGAAGAAATACCAACTTCATTTAAACTGAAACAGAATTACCCTAATCCGTTTAATCCATCTACAAATATTGAATTTGCCATTCCCCAAAGTTCATTTATAAAGCTATCAGTTTATGATGTTGTTGGAAGGGAAGTATCAGTATTGGTTAACGAAAATTTAAAACCCGGTATTTACAAAACAGACTGGAATGCTGAAAATTATCCAAGCGGCATTTATTTTTATAGACTCTTTACTAATGATTTTAGCCAAACAAAACGAATGATACTTTTAAAATAACTTCTATTGTATGAAATCATTTTTGATTATTCCTGTTTTTATTGCAGTGTTTTACCTCGGCTGCAGTAAAGATGAACCGCCTGCACCGGGAGATAGTGATATAGTATATGTTTGTTTAAGCAATTCCGCTAAAACATACCATACTCATCGGGATTGCTCTTCGTTAAAACAATGCAATGATAAAATACTTGAAGTTACAAGAGGTAAAGCCAGGGAAAATGAACGGATAATTTGTATGGTTTGCAAGAAGAAAGATGATGAAAACTTAAAAATGAATAAAGATTCAACTAAATAATATTTATCCTTTACATTATTTCATACTTCATATTTATGTAAAAAGAGAAAGCCGGCGTTAACCGGCTTTCAGGGGGATTGGTCTGAACCGATCATGCGAAACTTACTGCTAATTCTTTTTTATCGGAATAATAGCGAGTGGTTTCTTCTTTGTCGGAATTGTTCTTAATAAATCCTAACATTATTTGCTGAAGCTTATTTGTTTCTGCAAGTGTGTTAAGCTTATTAAGATACTTGTAATGCTGTTCCATACAGCGCTGTGCATTTTTTAAATTACCAGATATACTGTAGCTTTCACTGTAAATCTTGCTGATCTTGCTTAGGTCTTTATATGATTTATGTGACTTTGCAATTCTTTCAGCATTGTTTAAGTAGTTTGAAGCTTTATCTGTATCTTTGAATTTTAAATACAGTTTTGCAAGACCTGTGTTTATTCTTAATATATTTATTTCATCATTTGCTTTTTCAGAAACTTCAAGACTATCTAAGAAATATTTCTTGCTTGAATTAAAGTCATTAAGTTCAAAATACAGCTCGCCTAACTCGCATAATGTATGGTCAACTGAGCTCTTATCTCCTATTTCTTTGTAGTATTTCAATGCTCTGTTGTAATACTTTATAGCTTCCGGAAAGCATCTCATTTTAAAATATGCTTTACCTAGATTTGCAAAAACCTGTGTTTCTGCCTGACGGTTACCGTATTTTTTCATAATTATCATTGCTTCTGATAAATATGTTATCGCATTGGCAAAATCATGCATGTAAATAAAGGTTCTGCCTAAATTTGCTAATGTAAAACTTTCATCAATCAGGTTCTTTTGTTTTTGTGTAAGCTTTAATGCTTCTGTAAAATACATCAATGCCTGATGATAATTTTCAGTTTCAAGATAAACTATGCCAATATTGTTAAATAGTGCATAATGAACAGATATTTCACTGCTTTTATATATGCTTAAGCTTTCAAGATAATTGTTTAATGCTGCCTTAAGATCTCCGCTCTGCTGATAAGATAGACCTCTGTTGGTCAATACAGCAGCTTCAAAATTAAGATCGCCTATTGATTGCAGCACGTAAATACACTCATCGTAATACTCTAATGCTTTGTTGAAATTGCTTAAGCTGTAGTATGTATTACCCATTGTGTTTAATGCTCTTGATTCGCCTTTTTTATCTTTAAGCTTTTTAAAGAGTTTTAATGCTTCCTGAAAATACTCTATAGCAGCTTCAAAGTTTGAAGATAGCCTGCAGGATATACCTGCATTCAGGAAAGCTTTTGCCAGACCTGCTGTATAGCCGTTAAGCTGTGCAATACTAATTGCCTCACGGCTTAATGAAAGCGAAAGGTTATTGTTTTCCTTTCTTGCTCCCTCAGCCTGCTTATTCAGCAGATCAACCTCTTCAAAGCTGTTTTTTGTTATATTATTTATTATTGTAGGTTTCATTTTTTTTAATTTAAAAAAATTCTTTGAATGAGGTTTATTTAATTAAAGTCATTTTTTTAATATCTCGGTGTGAACCTGATGTAAGTTCATAAAAATAGACACCTGAAGAAAGCGAGGAATTTGTATATGTGAAACTGTATGAACCTGCTGTTAAATAATCGTTCACTATAACGCTCAGCTCTTTGCCAAGAATGTCATAAACTGCAAGTTTTATTTGGCTGTTCTGAGAAAGTTCAAATTTTATTACCGTACTTGGGTTAAACGGATTTGGATAATTTTGATGAAGTGTAAAATATTCCGGAGTAGTATTTTCGTTAGTCCCGAAATTCTTTACATCATTGCTTGGTACTATTTCAATTGTAGAAATATATGAGCTATATGAATTATCAAATACCAATTGGCTTGCACCGGTTACAAGTATTTTGGATGTATTGGTTATAGCAAGATCTGTAGCCATATCATCTGAGTTTCCTGTATATGAATAACGGTTAACCTGTGTCTGATAACCGTATGGAGCATAATATCTTACTGTTGCATAATCGTAGTTGCCTTCTGTTCCCCAGCTTTTACCGGTAACAATTATGAATTTATAACCCCAAATTGTCATTATACCTATAGAGGTTGGTATATCTGTACCATGTCCTGTACCGTCATAACTTCTTATCCAGTTCTCAACCCCTGAATTCAGATAATTTATTGTTACATAATTAATATTGTTATATGCATCAGTTGCCTCTCCGGTAACATAGATGCATCCGTCAGTATCAACAACAATACCCCATGCTTTATCGCCTTGGTTTCCGCCGCCATCGTATGTTTTGCTCCAAATTACATTTCCTGCATTATCTAATTTAGCTGTATAATAATCAGTCCCCCTGTTTTGCATTGTTGCATAACCTGAAATATAAATATTATCTGTTTCATCTATTACTATTCCCCAAGCTTTATCTTCCTGAGAAACTCCGCCATCAATTACCCTTAACCATTGTTTTTCACCATTTGAGTTATACTTTAATACAGCAATATCTGCATTGTTTGCAGATGTGGTAACATAACCTGTAACATATACATCACCGTTTGCATTTACTTTTAAAGCAGAACCTTCGGAATCAAAAGCAAAATTTCCGTCTTCAACTCTTGACCATATCGTATTTCCGTATCTATCATATTTTGCTGTAATAATATCTTTTTTACCATCTTGACCTGTAGCATAACCGGTAATATAAATATTACTGTTATTATCAACAGTAATTGCAACACCTTTGTCATTAAGTGCTGCGTCAATTTCATGGTACGCCATTGCCCATTGCTCTACTCCATCTGATGAATATTTCACAATAACAACATCGTATGCTTTGCCGGTATATTGTGCTGTTCCAACAACATAAACGCATCCGTCAGAATCAACACAAATTCCCATACCTTCATCATTTTGATTATCATTGCCGTTAAAAGTACGCACCCAAACAGTATCACCTTCAGGCGTATATTTAATAACAACAATGTCGTTTAATGTTGCAGGGTCATAAATATACCCCGTAACATAACTGAATCCATTGGCATCGGTGGTTACAGAGTTTCCTTTTGCGTTTGCAAAGTTAACATCGCCGGGAATATTTCCGTAATTTGAGATCCATTGTGAATAGCTCAAACTGCAGAAAAGTAACAAAATTGCAGTAAAAATTAACTTTTTCATTTTAGTTAGTTTGATTTATAATTATTTGTTTCTGATTTTTTGATTAAATTTCTATGACAAAGTTATCTGTTTAACATTTAAGCAATATTCACGTCTATCGTTATTGGTATGCTTTTACTCCCTTTACGGTAGAAAAATTGCTTATTGCATCAAAATTTTAAGTCTTTTAAAAATATAACACATACAATTATTCTCTCTTCAAACACGATTTCAAGTGTAGTATTTCCCGTTAGAATATAATAGAATCACGGTATTTACAGAACAATACTCATAGTTAATTGGTTTATTTATCCTGCAAAATTTAAAATTTTTAAACAATTGTAATTTTTATTGCAAAAATAGAAAAATTCAATTTTCAGTAGTTCACAATATATTTCTTTTAATAATCAAAATTAAAATTTATTGATTTTTGCATTATTCATTCCTATTTAAGGATTAATTTGATAAGTATGATAATTAACCTGCTTCCAAAATAACTTCACAAAAAATAATTTGTCTTACTTGCAATGTATGTTTAACAAAAAAATACCCCAATCATGAATTTTATCCTATTTTTTAATATCCGTAGTATTACGGATTTACATTTTATTTTTTTGCAATATATTTGTAAAAAATCTTATATATTATGAATACTATACTTGAAAAAGTTTTAAAAGAAAGTTCTTGTACTTATGATAAGTACCTTCTTAAGATTCCTTATATCAAAACCAAATATGATATAACCGAACATATTTTTATTACTCCTGTAGTTACTGTTTCGGGGAATAATATTCTTATTATTTCGCGTAATTCAAGTGATAATTGGTTTAGCAGTACCAGTGATCTTGGCGATCTGTTATACTTCCTTGAAAAAAATTATAATTACAGGACGGATAATAATTGCTTTATATTTCATTTCCTGATAGAAAAAATAAATTTTGAAATGTTTTACATGATGTGCAGCAGCACATGCAAAATTAAAGAACGTTTAAGTTTAACTGATCTTAAAAAGGTTTTAGGGTAAATACTTTTTGGGTTATAAAATCTTATACTTATAGTAGAAATATCAAAAATAATTAAATCTTTAAAATATGGATCACTCATTTTTAAAAGAAATTCTTGATTGCAAAAAATGCTCTGTTATTAATTATATGGCACACCAGAGATATTTAAATGAAGTTAAAACATTTGATGATTATTACATAACACAGGTAAAATCATGCTCAGGTATTGATCTTCTTATTATTTCACACAAAGTTAAGGGAAGCTGGTATGAAGCAATTTTGCACATTGATTCCGCTGCACGGATTATTAAACAGCAGTATGACTCACCTAATGTGAACCATAAGCTTATTCTTCACGTATTTTTTGAAATTGTTGAACTGGAAAAATTTTATTTAATTGATACTAATGAAAAATATGTTTTTAATGCCGTAAAAGTATGTGAATTTGAAAAAATGCTTGATTAATTATTTTTCTATTTGACATTGATGTTTCTTTTATATTATCTTTGTAACATAAAGTTATTTACGTTCTTTTAAAACCAATGCCGTTGTAAACGGCGTTTATCAAGAAAGACTTAGGGATAAGGCCCTATCATAGTCTTAGCAACCCGCATTGAGCTATAAACCGGCAAAAAATGCGAAGGTGCTAACTCCTTCTTCAACTAAAATTGAAGGCAGATAAACAGGTATTAAGGTTTTCTTCAATAACGCCTCTAAAGCCTGCTTTATGAGGTTTTTTTATTTTATACCGGTTTATTTCCTTAACTTTTTTTCCTCCTCTGTTAATATTCTGTTTATCTGCAAGTCTTTCCTATTAAAAATTAACTCTGCTTTATTTTTATTCAATTCTGTATTTAATAAATTACTGCAAAGAGGTATTTATATCAATTTTCAATTAAATAATATTAAATTTAAATTATTCCATTAATTAATCCAAATAAGGAGAAAACAAATGCATTTTGAAACTCAAATAATCCACGCAATTCCAGTTGATAAGCTCACCGGAGCTGTATCAACTCCTATATATCAAACTTCTACTTTCCAGCAGCAGGCACCCGGAGTGCATAACGGATTTGACTACAGCCGTACCAATAATCCAACCCGCAAAGTACTCGAAGATCTTATTGCTGAGCTTGAAGGAGGTACTCACGGTTTTGCATTTGCAAGCGGACTTGCAGCTATTGATGCGGTAATTAAACTCTTATGCTCAGGCGATGAGGTTCTTGCAGTTGATAATATTTATGGAGGTACTTTCCGGATCTTTACTCAAATTTACAGTAAGTTTGGAATAAATATCAAATTTACTGATACATCAGAAATCATCAATGTAGTTGATAACCTCTCTCCGCAGGTTAAATTTGTTTGGCTGGAAACACCAACAAATCCAACTTTAAAGATAAGCGATATTACAGAAATTGCAAAAGCAGCACATTCAAACGGTTCATTGCTTATTGTGGATAATACTTTTGCATCACCTGCTTTGCAGAATCCGCTAAATCTTGGTGCTGATATTGTTATACACAGTGCAACAAAATATCTGGCAGGTCATAGCGATGTTATTGCAGGTTTAATTGCTGTTAAAAATCATGCACTTGCCGAAAAATTTAAGTTCATACAAAATTCAAGCGGGGGAGTACTTTCTCCGTTTGATTCATGGCTTACTATAAGGGGAATTGAAACCCTTGCGCTTCGCGCTGCAAAACATTCTGAAAATGCCATTAAGATTGCCCAATATCTGCAAACAGTAGAGCACGTTCAAAATGTTTTTTATCCGGGATTGAAATCTCACAAAAATCATGATGTGGCTTCTAAACAGCAAATTGGAGGTTATGGCGGAGTAGTATCATTTACATTAAAGCATGATTCTATAGAAGCCGCATCCAAATTTACTCAGTTAACCGGATTATTTAAGCTTGCAGAGTCTCTTGGAGGAGTTAAATCACTGATATGCCACCCGGCACAAATGACGCATAAATCTATTCCCGCTCAATCTCGTATTGAAGCCGGAATCAGCGACTCATTAATCAGATTAAGCTGCGGAATTGAAAATGCTGAAGACCTGATAAATGATCTTAAAATTGCATTTGGCAGACTTGATTTTATTCTTGCAAATGAATTTTCTGCAGATAGTAAAGTGAGTGTGAAATGAATAACTTAAACCTCACCGGAATTTCTGCTTTTAATTGGGAAAAAGATAAAACCCCAAGGAATAAATATTCTGCACCATATCAAGTCTCACAAGATAGGAATGTGAACTCCGGAAATTTAAATTTAGATTCCCAAACCGGAATTTGTGAAATGGATAATGAGTTAAATGAAAATATCCCGCTCAATATCGGACTTTTTGGTTTTGGATGTGTTGGCAAAGGTTTATATGATGTGCTTAATCATTCACAGGGACTTAATGCTATGATCTCAAAAATTTGCGTAAAAGATAGATCAAAAAAAAGACCAATCTCAATAGATAATTTCACGTTTGAAAAATATGATGTTCTTGCAAATAATGAGCACGATGTAATTGTTGAGCTTATTGATGACAGTGATGCTGCCCTTGAGATAATCACTGATTCATTAAGCAAAGGCCGCAATGTAGTTACAGCAGGCAAAAAGGTTGTTGCAGAAAACTTTCATTTGTTCTATCAGCTGCAGCAGCAAACCGGAGCTTCTTTGCTGTATGAAGCTGCCTGTGCAGGAAGCATTCCGATTATAAGAACACTTGAAGAGTATTATGATAACGAGCTTTTAAGCTCGGTTAAGGGAATCCTTAATGGCTCTAGTAACTATATATTAACCAAGATGGAGCTTGATAAGTTATCATACATTGAAGCTTTAAAGCAGGCACAGAATGCCGGCTTTGCCGAAAGCGATCCTTTGCTTGATGTTAACGGTGAAGATGCCAAATATAAACTGTGCCTTATCGCTGCTCATGCTTTCGGTATAATTTTACAGCCCGAAAATATTTTTAATTACGGCATTCAGAATATTACTGAGTTTGACATAAATTATGCAGCACAAAACAATCTCAGAATTAAGCTGATTGCGGAGATAAGGAAATCCTCAAATGGTTATCGTGCTTATGTTTTACCGCGTTTTGTTCCGCTTAACAAACCGCTTGCCAATATAAATTATGAGTTCAACGGAATTGAAGTAGAGGGAATTTACAGTGATAAGCAGTTATTTACCGGCAAAGGAGCAGGTTCTCATCCGACCGGTTCTGCAGTGCTTTCTGATATTTCAGCAATTACGTATAACTACAGATATGGCTATAAGAAACTGAAAAAAAATAAAAACCTTAACCGCCTTTTGAATTCAGTTTTTGTAATTAATTCTAATCTAGAATCAAATTTCAATCTGCGTCTGTTTATCCGCTATAATAAATCCGGCGAACTTGATCAGCTGAATATCCTTAATATAGAAGAAGATTTTCGCTCCGCTAGGGGAAATTATATAATTGCTGATGTTGGATTTGAATCCTTGATAAAACTAAATGATGCAGGAAATAAATTGTTTGCAGGCGAGATTTAAAAGAAGAGGGTTCACTTGAAATATCTTTCCCCCCTCTCCTTATAGGAGAGGGTGTTAGGGCTGAGGTCATATACAAAAGACTGACTTGTAAAGTTTGGTACGCACACAATAACTCTTTCTTTGTGCCCTTAACTTTTTGTCTTACAAAAGTTTCGTGTCTATTCTTCTATACCTTTTCGACTTTGCTTGTGAATCCTTTTGATTTATAAAATCAATTATATTTAATTCGAGTAATTAGTGTAATTCGTGGTTA